>JAXEBU010000022.1:0-20674 GCA_034093895.1 Candidatus Choladocola sp.
AAAGTACCCGGTATTAAGTCACGGCTCCCTGAAGTTTCTTTACGGAAGCTATAATTGCCTGGCATACGGACGTTTTTCTCATCAGTGCAAAATGGTAATTCTGTTTAACAACAATGCGGAGTCCCATGAAATGACGGTTCCGGTCTGGCAGACCGGGGCATCCAACAGCCAGGTGATGAAGCGCGTATTTTTCACAGACAGCGAAGGCTATTCGGAAGAGAGTGCTGTTTATCCGATCACTGTGGGCGAGATCAGAATTCTGATGCCCGGGACCTCTTCCGCTGTGCTGGTTGCAGCTGACATTACAAAACCGTCCTGTGAGGAGAAAAAGAAAGCCGAAGCAGATTCTTAAGAAAAAAACAATATTGTTTTAACCGGGGATTCCTTTCATTCTGGTAAAAGCTGATTTATGATATCTGAAACGGGCAGAACAGAGTGAAAACGGAGTGTGATGCTGTCCGGAATTTTTAAGGAGACAAAGGAAGGCTTATGAGGAAAAAAACAGTAATACTGCTGGTACTGTCAGTTTTTCTGCTCTTTGGTGTGGCAGGGACATACCTGGGGATTGGCATGCATTACCAGACACATTTTTTTGAGAACACAACCATAAACGGAATGGACGTTTCGAATCTGACGGCCGAAGAGGCGGAAACACTGATTGCCCGGCAGGCGGAAGATTACCGTGTGACTGTGACAACACGGGAGGGCACACAGGAAACGATAGAGGGATCAGCCATTGGATATACATTTGTGTCCGGTGGAGAAACGGAAGAATTTCTTGCAGGACAGAGCATTATGGGATGGCTTCCGGCTTTTCTGGGCGGAAACACCACATATACGGTCAACGCTTCCGTGACGTACGATGAAAAGCTTCTGAAACAGGCAGTGGAAAAGCTGGACTGCATGCAGGCTGACCGGGTGACGGCTCCGGTGGATGCCAGACTGGAGCAGCAGTCAGACGGGACGTATGGTATCATTCCGGAGGTGGAAGGAAACCAGCTGGATGAGGAAAAGGTAATTGCTCTTTTGAAGGACACTATTGCAAATGGAGAGACATCCGTCGATCTCGATGCACAGGGATGCTACCGGAAACCTTCGGTGTACGCGGATGACGGTGCTCTGAAAGCGGAGGCAGCAGTGAAAAACAAGTACTCGTCCATCACGGTGACGTACCAGATGGGCGGCGGTGTGACGGAAATTCTGGACAGCGGAACGATTTCCTCCTGGTTCTCCTTTGATGAGGATCTGCAGCCGGTGCTGGATCGTGACGCAGTGTCCTCCTGGGTCAGCCAGCTTGCTGACCGGTATGATACGATCGGAACGTATCCTGCGTTTGTAACTTCCAACGGGGAGACAGTATATCCGGAAGCACGCACTTACGGATGGCAGATGGACCGCGATACGGAGACAGAAGAGCTGTATCAGCTTCTGCTGAAAGGAGAGTCTGCCGAGCGCAGTCCGGTGTGGCTGGAGAGTGCTCAGACTCATGACGGATGCGGAATCGGAAATACATACGTGGAGATCGATTATACGAACCAGCGGATGTGGTTTTATAAGGATGGCGTACTTCTGGTGGAAACTCCGGTGGTGACCGGCAATGTCAGTGCAGGAATGGCATCCCCTGAGGGAATATTCTGTCTGGTAGGGAAAGAAGAAAATGCTACGCTTGTCGGTGATGATTACAGAACGCCGGTTAATTACTGGATGCCGTTTTACGGAGGTGTGGGAATTCACGATGCGGATTCCTGGAGAAGTGCATACGGCGGCGATATTTATCAGTGGGGCGGATCCCATGGCTGTATCAATACGCCGACAGCACAGGCGGCTGTTATTTTCCAGAACATCGAAGTCGGAACGCCGATTATCTGTTACAGTTCCGGCACAAATTACGGTTACAGCCAGATCGGAAGCAGCGGAGGCGAGAGCTCCGCGGCGGGAAGTGACGCTGATATCGTCATTATTGACGGCGGCGGAGACGTTCAGAATGGCGGCTCCGGAGAAGACCAGAGCCAGATTACAGAAGATCAGAATCAGACTACGGATGATCAGAGCCAGTCAGTGGAAGGCGATGGCGGAACACAGGCAGAATTTCCGATTACGATTGAGGATGAGTGGGCGGATGAATCGGTATATTATCAGGAAGATATTATTTACTGATCCGGTTCTGGACAGAAGAACATTTTCTGAAGGAAATTGAGCAGGATATGTATTTTCTGCCAGGCCCTCTGTGTATAAGATAAAATGAGACAGTTTCGGATTGTTTCAGACAGAAAGATATGAGGAGGAGTTTTGATTATGAAAATAGTTGTTCTGGCCGGGGGAATCAGCACGGAGCGTGAGATTTCCATTGTATCCGGTACCATGGTCTGCAAGGCTCTGAGAGAGAAAGGCCATCTGGCCATTCTGACAGATGTATACTGCGGAGATGAGAATGCAGATGTGGATAACGCTTTTGCAGAAACGTATGATGTGGATCAGGCAGCTGCATATATGCGCTCCTTTGACGACCGCATTGCAGAAATGAAAAGGACGAAGAAGCAGTTTTTCGGACCGCAGGTTCTGGAACTGTGTGAGGCGGCGGATGTGGTGTTCATGGCACTGCACGGAGAAGACGGTGAAGGCGGAAAAGTGCAGGCTGTGTTCGACCTGATGGGCATCCCGTATACAGGATCAGGCGTTCTCGGAAGTGCCATTGCCATGGATAAAGGTCTTTCAAGGAAACTGTTTGCAGCAGACGGTGTGCCGACGGCAACGGGAATCCTTCTGAAAAAAGGAGAGGAAAGGCTCTCACCATCTGAAAACGGTGTGGGGCTCCCCTGCGTCGTAAAACCGTGCTGCGGCGGATCCAGCGTCGGAGTTGCCATTGCCCGAACAGAGGATGAGTATGAACAGGCACTTGCGGAGGCTTTCGGCTATGAGGAGGAAGTTGTGATTGAGCAGTACATTGAAGGCCGTGAATTCTCTGTCGGTGTAGTGGAAGGAAAAGCGTATCCTGTGATTGAGATTGCTCCGCTGCAGGGCTTCTATGATTATAAAAACAAGTATCAGGCAGGCTCCACCATCGAGACGTGCCCGGCAGATCTTCCGGCGGATAAGACAGCCGAGATGCAGCGTTATGCGGAGATGGCATACCGTGCACTGAAGCTGGAGTGCTACGGACGTATGGACTTTATGATGGGAAAAGACGGCAGTCTGTACTGCCTTGAGGCAAATACACTGCCGGGAATGACACCGACCAGCCTGCTTCCTCAGGAGGCTGCTGCGCTGGGCATGAGCTTCCCGGATCTGTGTGAACATCTGATCAGAGTATCTGTGAAATAACTGGTTTTTGAGAGCCGCATCAGGTGCGGAAAAGGAGAGGAAACACGCAGGGTGTACCTGATTTTAACCGCAGCAGGTGCGGAAAAAGGAGAGGAAAATGAAGGGTCTTACTTTGAGCCGTATCGCGGAGGTCTGCGGCGGGACGTATTCCGGAAGGGAAGAAGACAGAGAAAGGGAAGTTTGCGATATTACTACGGACAGCCGGAAGGCCGGCGGGGGAAGTCTGTTTGCCGCGATCAGGGGAGAGCGGGCAGACGGACACGATTTTATTCCTTCGGTGTTTGAAAAAGGTGCACTCTGCGCCATCTCGGAGAAGGAACTGCCGGATGCGGCGGGAAATTATATCAGAGTTTCGTCGACACTGGATGCGCTGAAGGCGATTGCACAGGAGTACCTGGAACAGCTGCAGATTCCGGTAGTCGGTATTACAGGAAGTGTGGGAAAGACCAGCACGAAGGAAATGATTGCTGCAGTTCTGGCACAGAAATATCGTGTGCTGAAGACGGCAGGCAATTTCAACAATGAACTGGGACTTCCGCTGACCGTTTTCCGTCTTCGGGAAGAGGATGAGATTGCGGTACTTGAGATGGGGATCAGCCATTTCGGAGAGATGCACCGTCTGGCCAAAATTGCAAAACCGGATACGTGTGTGATTACGAATATCGGACAGTGTCATCTGGAATTTCTTGGAGACAGAGACGGAGTGCTGCGGGCAAAATCAGAAATTTTTGATTTTTTGCGTCCGGATGGGCATATTGTATTAAATGGAGACGATGATAAGCTGGAGACAATCCGTGAGGTGAAAGGAATCCGTCCTGTATTTTTCGGTATTGACAGCGAAAACGATGTGTACGCGGATCGCATTGAGAAAAAAGGACTGGATGGAATTTCCTGCCGGATCCATACGAAAAACGGAAGCTTTACAACGCTGATTCCGATTCCCGGAATCCATATGGTGTTTAATGCTCTGGCAGGGACGGCGGTAGGCCTTCACTATGGCCTGACGCTGGAGCAGATCCGTAAAGGAATTGAGAGCCTTCAGCCTGTCAGCGGAAGATTCCATATTCTTCATACAGAAAAGTATACGATTATTGATGACTGCTATAATGCCAATCCTGTTTCCATGAAAGCATCTCTTGAAGTGCTGCAGGATGGCCTTGGACGCAAGGTGGCAATCCTTGGTGACATGGGAGAACTGGGCGCGGATGAAGCACTTCTCCACCGTCAGGTAGGAGAATTTGCCGGAGAACTGGATCTTGACCGGTGTATCTGTGTGGGGCCGCTCTGCGGAAATCTTGCGGAAGGTATCGAATCCGTGAATCCGGAAATGGATGTGACTGTGCTTCCGAATCTGCAGGAGCTTCTGAAACAGATTCCTCAGCTGGTACAGGCAGATGATACGATTCTGGTGAAAGCATCTCATTTTATGCACTTCGAGAAAGTGGTGGAGATGCTGTCGCTGATGTAGGAGGTAAGGATGTATATTATTGCAGGACTGGGAAATCCGGGACGACAGTATGCCCATACGAGGCACAACTGCGGATTTGAAGCCATTGAGCGGCTGGCGGATAAGTACAGGATTCCCATCGAGACGAAAAAATTTCAGGCGCTTTGCGGTACGGGTGTGATCGAAGGACAGAAGGTACTGCTGCTGAAACCGCAGACGTATATGAACCTGAGCGGTGAGAGCATCCGGGCAGCGTGTGATTTTTATAAAATTGATCCGGAAGAGGAGCTGATCGTCATGTATGACGATATCAGCCTTGCTCCGGGGCAGCTGCGGATCCGGAAAAAGGGAAGTGCAGGAGGCCATAACGGCATTAAGAGCATTATTGCACATCTGAATACGCAGGTATTTCCCCGTATCAAAATAGGGGTCGGGGAAAAGCCGTCGGGATATGATCTGGCAGATTACGTTCTGGGCCATTTTTCCGGTGAAGACCGGGAAGAGATGGAGAAGGCTTTTGTGCGTGCTGCAGAGGCTGCGGCGAAACTGACGTACGAGGATCCGGACGCAGTCATGAACGAATATAATAAAAGGATCTGAGCCATGAAAGCATTGACAGCACCCATGCAGCAGCTGGGGGAATTTGAAGAAATCAGAAGAAAGATAGCCGGCAACCGGGGAATGCTTCAGGTTACCGGCTGCATTGATTCTCAGAAGTCACATTTTATTTACTGCGCGGGAGAAAATTATTCCAGAATAATCATCACCTACAGCGATCTGCGCGCAAAGGAGATTTGTGAAAACTACAGATTCTTTGACCGGGATGTGCTGTATTTTCCGGCAAAGGACCTGATTTTTTTTCAGGCGGATATTCACAGCAATCTCCTGGAACAGCAGAGAATTTCCGTACTGAAAGCGCTTGTGGAGCAAAAGCGGGTGACCGTGGTTACGACGATGGCGGCCTGTATGAATCACCTCATACCCTTTGAGGACTGGAAATCCCATATACTCGTTATTGACAGCGATTCCGAACTGGATATGGAGCAGCTGAAAAAGGACCTGACCGCATACGGGTACGAGCGGACAGGCCAGGTGGAAGGGCCGGGGCAGTTTGCGGTTCGCGGAGGAATTATTGATATATATCCGCTTACCGAGGAAAATCCGGTTCGTATTGAGCTGTGGGGTGAAGAGGTCGATTCCATCCGCAGTTTTGATGTGGAGAGTCAGCGTTCCATTGAAAATCTGGAATCAGTGCGGATTTATCCTGCAGCAGAGCTGATTCCGGATGCGGATCAGCGAAGAAACGCTTTTGAAAAAATAAAGAAAGAAGCCGATAAGGCAGAAAAAATATTCCGGAAAGACGGGAAGCAGGAAGAAGGTGCCAGAATCCGCAGTCTGCTTCGGGATTGCCAGGATCAGCTGGAGGAATTCGGTGAGCCGCTTTCCATGGAAGGGTTTATCGACTATTTTACGACGGAAAAGATGTCCTTTCTGGATTATTTTGACGGGAGGGAAACACTGGTATTTGTGGATGAGCCGAACCGTCTTCTGGAGTCAGGTCAGGCAGTGGAGCTGGAGTTCCGCGAAAGCATGAAACACCGCCTGGAAAAGGGGTACGTACTGCCGGGACAGACCGGGATTCTGTTTTCCCATCAGGAAATGACCTCATCCATCTGCCGCAGGAATGCGATCGGCCTGTGTACACTGGAAAATGCCAGAGCACCGTGGACGGTATCGGCCCGGTTCAGTCTGACAGTTCATTCTGTGAATCCGTACAACAACAGCTTTGAATTTCTTGTACGGGATCTGAAGCAGTGGAAGAAAGACGGCTATCGTGTGATTCTTCTGTCTGCCTCCCGGACGAGGGGGAAGCGTCTGGCGGGGGATCTTCTTGCGGAGGGACTGACCAGCTATTATACGGAGGATCCGGAACGTGAAGTCATGCCGGGAGAGATTCTGATCATGCACGGCAATACCCAGCGCGGATATGAGTATCCTCTGATCAAATTTGTGGTTATTACAGAAAGTGATATTTTCGGTCAGGAGCAGAAGAAAAAGAAAAAACGGAAACGGTATGAAGGTAAGCGGATCAACAGCTTTACGGAGCTTTCGGTCGGCGATTTTGTTGTGCATGAAAACCATGGTCTCGGCGTTTATCGCGGAATTGAAAAGGTCGAAGTTGATAAAATTACGAAAGACTATATGAAGATTGAGTATGCAGGCGGCAGCAATCTTTATGTGCCGGCCACACAGCTGGATGTCATTCAGAAATATGCGGACGGCGATGCAAAGACACCGAAGCTGAACAGGCTGGGAACACAGGAATGGAACCGGACAAAATCGCGGGTGCACACGGCGGTTCGCGCAGTGGCACAGGATCTGGTGAAGCTGTACGCCCAGCGTCAGCGGAAAGACGGATTTGTGTACAGTGAGGACACGGTCTGGCAGAAAGAGTTTGAGGAAATGTTTCCTTTCGAGGAGACGGAGGATCAGCTTCTGGCCATTGATGCCGTCAAGCATGACATGCAGAGCAGCAAAATTATGGACCGGCTGATCTGTGGTGACGTAGGCTACGGAAAGACAGAAATTGCGATCCGTGCCGCTTTCAAAGCCGTACAGGATGGCAAGCAGGTGGCTTATCTCGTTCCGACGACCATTCTGGCGCAGCAGCATTACAATACTTTTGTACAGAGAATGAAGGATTTTCCGGTGCGTGTGGATCTGATGTGCCGGTTCCGGTCTGCTGCAGAGCAGAAAAAGACCATAGCGGATCTGAAAAAGGGAATGGTGGATATTGTGATCGGAACGCACCGTCTGCTCTCTAAAGACGTGGAGTATAAAAACCTCGGTCTTCTGGTGATTGACGAGGAGCAGCGGTTCGGGGTGACCCACAAGGAAAAGATCAAACAGCTGAAAAGTGATATTGATGTGATTACGCTGACGGCAACGCCCATACCGCGTACGCTTCATATGAGCCTGGTGGGAATCCGCGATATGAGTGTGCTGGAGGAAGCCCCCCAGGAACGCGTGCCGATCCAGACGTACGTCATGGAATACAATGAGGAGATGGTACGGGAGGCCATCAGCCGGGAACTGGCCAGAGGCGGACAGGTATATTACGTCTATAACCGTGTCAGCTCTATTGTGGAAATGACAAACAGAATTGCGGCTCTCGTCCCGCAGGCACAGGTGGATTTTGCCCATGGTCAGATGAAAGAGCATGAGCTGGAAAGAATCATGTATGATTTTATCAATGGCGATATCGATGTTCTTGTGACAACCACAATTATAGAGACGGGGCTTGATATTTCCAATGTCAATACAATGATTATCCACGATGCTGACAATATGGGATTGTCCCAGCTGTATCAGCTTCGGGGACGTGTGGGACGTTCCAATCGAACAGCATACGCATTTCTGATGTACCGCCGCAACAAGATGCTCAGGGAGGTGGCCGAAAAACGGCTTTCAGCTATCCGGGAATTTACGGAGCTGGGCAGCGGGTTCAAGATTGCCATGCGGGATCTGGAAATCCGTGGTGCCGGAAACCTGCTGGGAAGTGAGCAGCACGGCCATATGGAAGCGGTGGGGTATGACCTTTACTGCAAGATGCTGAACGAATCCGTCAAAGAGCTTCAGGGCGAATCGGAGCCTCAGGAAGCGTATGAGACGGTGATTGACATTGATGTGGATGCTTTCATTCCGGATCGATATATCCGGAATGAGATGCAGAAGCTGGATATTTACAAGCGGATCTCAGGGATCCGGACAGAAGAGGAGTATGATGATATGCTGGAAGAGCTGATGGATCGCTTCGGCGAGCCGCCGCGTTCCGTTCAGAATCTTCTGATGATTGCGAGGCTGCGTGCCATGGCTCATGAAGCGTATATCACAGAACTGACGCAGAAGGGTGACGAGATAAAGCTTGTTCTTTATGAACGCGCGCAGATTGATCCGGCACAGATCGACGGACTGCTGAAATCCTATAAGGGAAAACTGAAGTTTACCATCGATACGAATCCTTACTTTACGTATTACCGGCAGCGGAAGGGCGGGAAGGAAACAGAACATGTGCTGCTGCTGGCAAAAGAGCTGGTGGAGGCGGTGAAAAGTATTAGAACATAGTTCCGCCCATTACAAAATAAAAATGCAGCCCTCAGCAGATAAATCTGCACGGTCTGCCTTCTGGTTTGCTGGAACAATCAGTTCCGCCATCATGCCACAGACACGTTCGCGAGCGAACTGTTCGCTGCCTGAGGCAGCTTCCGTCTGTGGCTTAATGGGCGTTCCGCCCATTACAAAATAAAAATGCAGCCCTTAGCAGATAAATCTGCACGGTCTGCCTTTTTATTTTGCTGATGGCGGAACTGTTGAATAAAAAAGGGATTGCGGTACAGGCAAAAAAAGATTATAATAATGAAATGAATTTATTACAGGAAGTATGGAGGAAATCATGAATAAAAGGTTCAAACAGGCAGCTGTTCTCGGATTAAGCGCATGCCTCGCGCTGACCTCTCTGGCAGGCTGTTCAAAGAAAAAAGAATTTGATGCAGAGGCTACGGCAATTACTGTGAATGATGATACAGTTTCTGCAGGACTTTTAAAGTTTGCGACGCATTTTGAGCAGGCGCTCAGCGAGGATTATTATTCTTACATAATGGGCGGTGTTTCGAACGTGTTCAACCAGGATCCGTACGGTTCAGGATCTACTTTCGGTGATATGCTGAAAGATCAGGTAGTGGAGCGGGTGACACGTTCTGTGCTTGCAGAGCAGAAGATGGAGGAATACGGTGTTTCTGTGACTGACGAAGAAAAGGCAGCCATTACTGCGGCGGCAACGGAATTCATGGAAGCCAACGAAGAAAATGTTCTGGAAGAGATGGGCGCTACTCAGGAGATCGTGGAACGCTATCTGGAGCTTGAACTGATTCTCAACAAGATGGAAGTCGCTATGACAGCAGACGTTGATACGGAAGTATCAGACGAAGAAGCTGCTCAGAGAAAGATTCAGTATACCCTGTTTACAACTGCTGCTGAGAAAGAAACGGAGGCTGAAACAGAAGCAGAAACAGAAGCGGTTTCTGAAGCAAGCAGTGAGGATGCCGCAGCGGAGGGAGAAACAGAGGAAGCCGGTACGGAAGAGGCTGTGACGGAAGCTCCGGAGACAGAGGCAGCAGAGACAGAGGCTGAGACTGCTGCTCTGGAAAAGAATGATACGGAAAAGACAGGTTCTTCCGATGAAACAGAAGCTGAGACCGAAGATGCAACAGAAGCTGTAAGTGAAGCGTCATCCGAAGCAGAAACGGAAGCTGAGACGGAAACAGAAACAGAAGATCCTGAGACAGTGGAAGCAAAGGCAAAGGCGAAGGCAAAGGCAGAAGAGCTTCTTAAGAAACTGGAAGCCGGTGAAGATTTTGAGGAAGCTTCCAAGGCAGTCGACGAGGACGCTGCATGCTCTACGATGACATTCGGAGCAGATGATGAGTATTATCAGGAGCTGATTGACGCGACAGAAGGTCTTGCAGACGGAACACTGGTAGAAACTCCGGTTGAGGTTTCCAGCGGATATTATGTAGTTAAGCTGGTGACACAGCTTGACCGTGAGGCGACCGACACGGAAAAAGAAAGTATCGTAAATCAGAGAAAGGATGACCGCCTGGAAGAGCTGTATACTGAGTGGGAGGAGAACGGTACGATTTCTCAGGATGAAGAGGTTCTTGCGAAGATTGTTTTTGATTTTTCTCTGACACAGTATTATGAAGAAGAGACAGAAGCTTCTTCTGAGGAAGCAACTGAGGCGGTATCTGAAGCAGAAACAGAAACAGAAACTGAGACTGAGGAAGCTGTAACAGAAGCAGCGGAGACTGAGACGGAAACTGCTGCAGCAGAGGCAGAAACGGATGCGGCGGCAGAAACTGAGTCAGAAGCAGTGACGGAATAATCTGCTGCAGAAACAGGCAGCCAGACAGCGGCATTGAAAGAAGAGTCAGATAAACAGGGGGCGTTGCATTTGCAGCGTCCCTGTTTTCTCTCAGTCGAAGAAAACTCTTACTACTGTAAGTGGTAAGTAATAACAGATTTATCTCAGAGAGCGTCCGGGCTACGACTGAGAGAAACATTCTGCGAGCATGCGCAGCGATTCTGAGAAGAAAGATGACAGCCGGCTTGCCTGCTTTTGTTGCAGTACAGAAAACATTTGGAGAAAGAACATGAAAAACAATATTTTTTTAATCGGTTTTATGGGCGCCGGAAAATCAACGGTTGCGCGGGTGATGCAGGAAGAGTACGGTATGCACCTGATTGAGATGGATGAAAAAATTGAGGCGGATGAGAATATGAGTATTGCGGAAATTTTTGCTGTTCACGGTGAGGAATACTTCCGCCGTCTCGAGACAGAGCTTCTGGAAGGGCTGCAGCAACAGGAAAATACGGTGGTGTCCTGCGGAGGCGGAGTTCCCATGCGTCAGTGCAATGTGGATGCCATGCGTAAAAGCGGAACAATTGTTTATCTGAGCACTAAGCCGGAGACAGTGTATCACAGGGTGAAGGATTACCATAACCGTCCTTTGCTGGAAGGAAATATGAATGTACCGTACATTGCGAAACTTATGGAAAAGCGTCTTCCCGGATATCTTTCGGCTGCGGATGTGACGGTGGAGACAGATGGCAGAGGTGCTGCTGAGATCTGCCGGGAGATTCGAAGCTTAATGCAGAAAAGCAGCATAGAATGAGAATGAAAACCGGTTCGTCAGATGTGGCGGATCGGTTTTGTTTTGCAAAGATATGCGCGGGTTGCTATTATATGGAAAATCGTATATAATCAAGAAAGAATTTTGACTGGGGGATCATTGTGAGATGGACGATGTGGGACAAAAGAAAGAAAACGTCAGAAAGCCGGTCAGACCCGGAAGAGGCGCGACGATATATACTGAGGCGGATTTCAGTGGTTCACAGGACGGAAGACGGAGAATAGGCCGTCTGTCGGCCGGAGGAAAAGAGATACCGGAACGCAGCCGGAAAGAAACAGAACAGTCTGTCCGGGCTGAAGTACACAGAGAAAGAAAACAGGAAAGAGAAACGCAGCGGAGACGGGCAGAGACAAACAGGCCGGAAGGAGATGAGCCGTCTTCCTGGCAGGAGAAACTGAAAGCCAGGAAGCGAAGAAGGATCAGACGGGTATTTCAGGTACTGCTGATTCTGATTCTGATTGCCTATACTGGGGCAGCAGTATACTTTGGATTTCATTTTTATGAGGATACGGAAGTTTACGGAATAGACTGCAGTCAGAAGACAGTGGAAGAGGTAAAGCAGGAAGTGGCCGAAAAGCTGGATGATTACAGGCTGGAGATTCAGGAACGGGGGGGAAAGACAGAAACCATAACTGCAGGAGATATCGGACTTGAATTTGTGGACAACAGCAGTATTGACCGGATGATGAAAGCACAGCGCTGCTACATCTGGCCTGTTATGATGCTGATGGAGCGAAATGATCTTTCCTCCGTGGCATTTTCCTATGACACGGACCGTGCTGAAAAATCGCTGATGAATCTTGACTGCATGAATCAGCTGTACAATATACCTCCGGAAGATGCGTATATCGGAACGACTGACACGGGATTTGAGGTGGTCAGTGAAGTGATGGGAACAACACTTGACAGAGATAAAACCGTGAAGGCTGTGATGAAAGCACTGGATCAGGGAAAAACGGTGATTTCCCTTGAGGAGGAAGGGTGTTACGTCAATCCCGAAATTTATCAGGATGATGAAGAGCTGCAGAAGGATGCAGCAGCCATGAGCGAACTGGCGCGTGCGTATATCACACTTGATTTTGGGGACAGGCAGGAAGTGATTCATGCTCCCCTGATCCGGGAATGGATTGTGGAGCTGGCTGATGGCTCTTTCGTAATAGATGATATGTGTGTGACACAGTACGTGGAAGACCTGGCCGTCAAATACGATACTTTCGGTATGACGAGAGAATTCTATACATCCATCGGAACAACGGTGACGCTGACCGGAGGAGACTATGGATGGTGCATTGATCAGGATGCAACTGTGGTAAAGCTGCTGAATGCCATGGCGGAGGGCTATCAGGGAACCATGGAGCCGGAATACATTTATACGGGAATGTGCAGGGATACCAACGATATCGGGTACACCTATGTGGAAATCTGCATTTCTCAGCAGAGAATGTGGTGTTATCAGGATGGCAATCTGATCGTGGATACCCCGGTTGTTACAGGAAATCCGAATAAAGGAAACGGTACGCCTTCCGGTGGTGTATGGGCGATTGATGCAAAGAAACGGAATGCGGTACTCGTCGGAGAGGGGTATCAGGCTCCGGTGGATTACTGGATGCCCTTTAATGAGGATGTGGGGATTCATGATCTGAAAACAAGGGCGTATTTCGGAGGAACCATTTATCTTACCAACGGTTCTCATGGCTGTGTCAATACACCGTACGATCAGGTTCAGATTATTTACAACGCAGTTTCGGTGGGGACGCCTGTCATAGTATATGAGTAGTTGAACCGGAATAAGTACAATTCATAACTTTACTACGGCAAAATATCGTGCTATAATCTACAATTATTTAACTGCACTTTCTGATATCGGGAATTGTGGACGAAATGCAGGTATACCCCGGAAAGCGAGGGCTGCGGCATGGGAAAAAAGAAGAAAAACAAAGAGCAGAAAGACCAGAAGGAAAAAAAACTTCTGAAACAGGATAAGAAAGAAAAAAGCGGAAAGACTTCAAAAAAGGAGAAGCCGGAAAAGAGTCAGAAGATCCGGAATACAGAAAAGACTGTTCCTGAGGAAATACAGCCGGTTCCTGCGGAAAAGGCTGCAGAGAAGGATCTCCGTACGATTCCGGAACAGAATATCACGTCCGGAGAGGCAGCAGAGATTTTCCGGGCACTGGGAGATGAAAACAGAATCCGGATCCTGGAGCTTCTGCAGGGCGGAGAACTGTGTGTGGCAGATCTGTTGAAATCGGTGCACATTGTACAGTCGACGCTTTCACATCACCTGAAGATCCTTACCGAAGCCGGCGTGATTCACTGCCGGAAGCAGGGAAAATGGTCTTATTATTCAATTAACAGTGAAATGCTGAAACAAATAGTGATTTATGTAGAAAAAATGGAGCAGAAATCATGGGAAAAGTGAGATTTTGTGAGGAGTGCGGAAACAAGCTTGCTCCTGGAATGAAGTTCTGTCAGTTCTGCGGTGCCGAGGTTCCGGAAGAGAATATTCCAACTGCACAGGAAGATGCGGGAAGACGGCAGCCGGAAGGAAACGGGCGGGAGAATTACGGAGGGATGCCTGCGGAACGTCCGGCAAGGGAAAAGACCGGAAAACAGAATAAAAAGGAAAGAGGCGGAAAGCGTCCTCCGAAAAGAGAAGAAGAGTGGCCTCCGCAGCAGGAGGGAGCATGGCCTCCGCAGCGGGAAGGTGCATGGCCTCCACAGGATGATATGGATATGGGCAATGACTGGGAGCAGTCATGGGACCGACAGGGAAACCAGGAAAAAGAACATGGTTTTTCCGTTATCCAGTATGTCCTGATCGGGCTGGCGGTGGTTCTTCTGATTGCGATGATTGTTCTCGGCATTATTTTGGGAACAAGGATTCTGAAAAAGAGCAGCAGCTCCGGTGCGGGAAGCTCCGGAACAGGAACCGTTCAGGCAGAGAATCAGACCGCACAGACGAAGCAGTCTGAATCTGCAGCTGAGTCAGAGGGGGCTGTAACCGTTCAGACAGACCGTCAGACAGAAGCATCACAGAATATAGTACTGAACTATCAGGAGTACACGGTAACGCTTCCGGGCAGCTGGAAGGGAAAATACGGAATCACACAGGGATCCAATTATTATTCCTTCTACCATCAGGCATCAAAAGCGGCAGGTTACGGCGGAACGCTGTTTACCATCACGCGTTATACAGATACTTCCTATATGAATCTTCCGGATTATGATGTGCTTGGTTCCGGAAACGGGGCAACCTTTGTTTTCCAGTGCCCTACGGATGTGCAGTTTGATTCGTCGAATCAGAGTGTCGCCGGGGAATATCAGACCATGGCGAATGATCTGGATACGATTAAGAACAGCGTCCGTATTCTTGTATCAGGAAGCGGAGCAGCACAGGCGCAGACGGAGCCGCAGACCCAGGCCCAGACCCAGCCACAGACACAACCGCAGACACAGAGCAGTCAGAATACGGCTGGAACGGGAGGATATATACCGGAAAGCTCCCAGAGACTGATCACGGATTCGGATGTTGCAGGTATGTCCTATGACGATCTGCAGATGGCCATCAATGAAATATATGCACGGCATGGAAGAAAATTTGCATCATCCCAGATTCAGAGCTATTTTAACAGCCAGCCGTGGTACAATGGAACAATAGAACCGGATGATTTTAATGACAGTGTATTCAGTTCAATTGAAAATCAGAATATACAGTTTCTTCTGAGGAAGATGGAGGTGAATTAACAGGCGAAATAGCAGCAGTCGTTCACGAGGGAGTGAAGCGGAAAATGGGCCGCGGAACTTCCGTGTGTCCGGATTACTGGAAAAGGAGAGGAGATTATTATGGTGCATAGTGATGTAGACAGAAAAATCAGAGATATCAGACTGGCGGAGCTCGTAAAATACTGTATGATTTCAGGAGCAATGGATTTAAACCTGTATCAGGAATACGATGTAAAACGCGGACTGCGTGAATCGGACGGAAAAGGTGTTCTTACCGGTCTGACAGAAATATCAGATGTAGTTGCTTTCCGCACAGAGGAAGGCAGAAAAATTCCGCAGGAAGGTCAGCTTTTTTACCAGGGTTATAATATTATGGACCTGAAAAACGGATTTCAGACGAGAAAGTTCAATTTTGAGGAGATCACGTATCTGCTCCTGTTCGGTGCGCTTCCGAACCGCCAGCAGCTGCAGTCCTTTATTGAAATACTCAGTCAGTACAGGGAACTGCCCAACAAATTTGTGCGGGACGTCATTATGAAGGCACCCAGCATGGATGTCATGAATGCACTGCAGAGAAGCGTTCTGACACTTTACTCCTACGACGAGAATCCCGATGATATTACTATTTCGAATGTTCTGAAGCAGTCTCTCACACTGATTGCAACATTCCCGCTGATTTCCGTATATGCGTACCATGCGTATCAGCATTATCACAACGACAAGAGCCTTGTGATCCGTTATCCGGATCCGGAGCTTTCCACGGCAGAAAATATTCTGCGTATTCTCCGCGCGGACGGACAGTATACGGAGCTGGAGGCACGTGTGCTCGATATTGCGCTTGTTATTCATGCAGAGCATGGTGGTGGTAACAACTCCACATTTACAACCCACGTTGTGTCTTCCACCGGCACAGATACGTACTCTGCCATAGCTGCATCCCTCGGTTCGCTGAAAGGACCGCGTCATGGTGGTGCGAATCTGAAGGTTGAAAATATGTTTGCAGATATTAAGGATCATGTGAGAAACTGGGGAAGTGACGATGCGATCCGCGCGTATCTGGAAAAAATCATCAATAAAGAAGCTTTTGATCATTCCGGCCTGATTTACGGTATGGGTCATGCAGTTTATACACTGTCGGATCCGCGTGCCGTTATCCTGAAGGAGTATGCAAAATCTCTTTCTGTGGAAAAGGGTCTTACGGAAGAATTTGAGCTGTATGAAAAGGTGGAGCGGATTGCTTCGGAACTGCTGTCCAGCCGTAAAAAGCTTCACAAGCCGATCTGCTGCAACGTGGACTTTTACAGTGGATTCGTATATTCCATGCTTGGTATTCCGAAACAGATGTTTACTCCGATCTTTGCAATTTCCAGAATTGCGGGATGGAGTGCACACCGGATCGAGGAACTGGTCAATGAAGGAAAGATCATTCGTCCTGCATACAAGTATGTAGGCCATCACAGACCGTATATCGATCTGGAAGACAGATAACGAATAAAAACTGAGATGCAGACGGGCTGTCGCAGGAGAGCCGGAGAGAAATTTCCGGTATGCTGCGGCAGCTTTTTTCGTTTCTGACCGGAAGAAGAATTAAATTTTTATAAAAAGATTGCACCGGAAGAATTTGACCGTTAATATATAAGTTAA
This sequence comes from Candidatus Choladocola sp., assembly GCA_034093895.1. Lineage (GTDB taxonomy): Bacteria > Bacillota > Clostridia > Lachnospirales > Lachnospiraceae > Choladousia. Next base: position 16,885 of record JAXEBU010000022.1, read on the forward strand.
GGAAACGGTGGCGCTCTTTCAGGCGCCGTGACAGACGGAGGAAGAGACATGCAGGATGGATTTGTGAAACTGGAAGAGGTTACGAAAATATACCGTATGGGTGAAGTGGAAATACATGCGGTGGACGGAATCAGTTTTGAGATAAAAAAGGGTGAATTTGTAGTCATTGTGGGTCCCAGCGGCGCGGGAAAGACAACGGTGCTGAATATTCTGGGCGGAATGGATGCGGCCAGCACAGGCTCTGTCTGGGTGGATGGTCACGACATTGCCAAATACAATCAGAAGAAACTGACCGCTTATCGCAGAGATGACATCGGATTTGTGTTTCAGTTCTACAATCTGATTCCGAACCTTACTGCGCTGGAAAATGTGGAGCTTGCCATGCAGATCTGTAAGAATCCGCTGGATGCCAGAAAGGTTCTGGTGGAGGTGGGGCTGGGACAGCGTCTGGGAAACTTTCCAGCACAGCTTTCCGGCGGTGAGCAGCAGCGTGTGTCCATTGCCAGGGCGCTGGCCAAGAATCCGAAGCTGCTTCTCTGTGATGAACCGACGGGAGCACTTGATTATCAGACGGGAAAATCCATACTGAAGCTTCTGCAGGATATGTGCCGGCAGAAGGGAATGACGGTCATCGTAATTACGCACAATTCCGCCCTTACACCGATGGCGGACCGTGTGATCCGGATCAAGAATGGTCAGGTATCCGGTATGGAGACGAATCCTTCTCCGATACCGGTTGAAAATATTGAATGGTAGTAAAGAAGAGACAGATTATGAAGAAAAAAGCATTAAAAAAAGATTTTCGCACGGAAATCAGAAAGAGCCTGAACCGCTTTCTGTCCATTTTTTTCATTGTGGCCATGGGCGTATCATTTTATTCAGGGATTCAGGCATCGGCGCCGGATATGCGGAAGACAGGAGATGCATATTTTGATGACAGCAATCTGATGGATATCCGTGTGATCAGCACCCTTGGTCTGACGGAAGATGACCTGAAAGCTCTGGAAGAAGTGGAAGGCGTGTCTTATGTGACAGGGAGCTATATGGAGGATGTGTACTGCGGAGAAGGTGATCAGAGAGAGGTCCTTCACGTGGAATCCATCCCTGAGGATATGAATACGCTGACCGCTGAGAAGGGAACGCTTCCCACAAAGGCGGGAGAGTGTTTCCTGGATTCTCTGTATGCGGAGAAGATGGGATATGAGCCTGGAGATACGCTGGAACTGGAGGTGGAATCGGAGGATGACACGATTCTGAAGCGAACCCGATTTGTGATCAGCGGATACGGAAACAGTCCGTGCTATATTTCTTTTGAACGTGGCAGCACCACGCTGGGAACGGGGTCTTTATCGGGCTTTGTTTACATAACAGAAGCAGATTTTGATTCGGAGGTATACGGAGTTGCATACCTTAAGGTGGAAGGAGCCAGTGAAGAAACTGAATTTACGGACGCATATGACGAAAAGGTAGCCGCTGTTTACGACCGGGTGGATGAAATTTCAGACGGGCGCTGTGAGATCCGGTACCGGGAAGTAAAGGAAGAGGCTCAGGAGAAGATTGATGATGCGAAGCAGGAGGTAGAGGACGGAAAACAGGAGCTTGCTGACGCAAAACAGGAGCTGAAAGACGGAAAAGCAGAGGCGGAGTCAGAGCTGGCAGAGGCAGAATCGGAACTGATTCAGGGTGAATCAGAGCTTGCCGACGGTAAGCAGGAAGTGGAGGATGCCAGAAAAGAAGTGGCAGATGGCGAACAGGAGATGGCAGATGGAGAGCAGGAGATTTCAGACAATGAACAGAAGCTTGCCGATGCCCGCAGTCAGATCGCTGATGCGCGCAATCAGCTTGCATCCGGAGAAGCGGAGTACCGGTCCGGTCTGAAAGAGTACCAGTCTTCTCTTCCGGCAGCCAGAAAGAAACTGTCTGATGCACAGAGCGAGATTGACAGCGGAAAAGAACAGCTGGAAAAAGGATGGGAGGAGTACAACAGCAGTCTGGCGACGATCGAAGAAGGGGAACGTCAGCTGACAGAGGCGGAAAAGAAGCTGAAGGAAGGCCAGTCCTCCTACGATGCGGCGTACGACGGAACAAAGGCACAGCTGGATGCAGGCATGGCTTCCTATGAGGCAGGCGTGAAACAGGTTCAGGAGGGGCGGGCGGCGTACGAAGCCGGTGTAAAGGTCCTTGAAGAAAAGCAGCAGGAATATGAGACAGGGAAGGCGCAGCTGGATGCTGCATGGGCACAGTACAACAGCGGAAAACAACAGCTGGAGGAGGGCCAGGCGGCCTTTGACACCGCAGAAAAGCAGGTACAGCAGCTGCAGAATTCTTACGATGCGGCCGATTTACAGGTTACGTCACTGGAGAAAGAGACCGGAGAGCTGCAGCAGGCGGTGGATACGCTTCCCGGACAGATCAGCGGAAAAGAATCAGAGATTGAGACACTGGAAGGACAAAAGACTGCAGCAGTGAGCGCAAGGGATGAGGCGCAGAAGAATTCTGACAGCTGCAGCAGCCAGATTGTGGAAAAACAGAATCAGATTGACAAGAATAATGGGACGATTCAGGCGCAGGAAGCCATTCTGAATGACGAGTCAAAAACGACAGAGGAGAAACAGGCTGCACAACAGAAAATAAAAGAACTGCAGGAGGAAAATCAGCAGCTGGCTTCTGAAAGAGATGCGCTGGCTGAGACAAAAAAGAGCTATGACGATGAGGTTGCCGGACAGAACACCATAATTGATGACTGCTCCGGCAGGATCAGCCGCCTGACGCAGGAAATTTCAGACAGCAGGACAGCCCTGGAAAATGCACAGAATCTCCTTCCCCAGAAAAAAGCAGCACTTGAGACGGCAAAAAAGTCGCGTGACGAACTGGAAACGCAGCTGAAGCCGGCGAAGGAGGAGCTTGAGGGCAAGAGAACGTATCTGGAAGAGCAGAAGACACAGCTGGAAGCAACGAGGAAAACACTGGAAGCGAAGGATGCAGAGCTGGCAGCGGGAAAGACGGCCATTGATCAGGGAAAATCAGAGCTTTCTGCAAAAAAGCAGGAACTGGATCAGTCTGAAGCGGTTCTGGCCGGGACGAAGCAGCAGCTGGATGCGGGATACGCACAGCTGCAGGCGGCCGGAGATGAGCTGGCGTCAGGCTGGGCGGAACTGAATGCGAAAAAGGCAGAACTGAACGCGGGGCGCAGTCAGCTCGAAGCGGCAAAGAAGGAGCTGGAAGAAAACGAAAAGAAGCTGGAAAGCGGCCAGAAAGAAATTGATCAGGGATACAGTCAGCTGGCAAGTGCAAAGACACAGCTCAATTCAGCCCGTAAGAAACTGGATCTGGGCTGGGCAGAGCTGAATGCATCTCAGGATCAGATCGCAGATGGTGAGCGGCAGCTCTCAGATGCGCGAACGCAGCTTTCCGATGCCAGAGAAGAGCTTGCGGACGCAAGAAAGCAGATTGCGGATGCCGAGAAGGAAATCGAAGAGAACGAACAGAAACTGAAGGACGGATGGGAAGAATACGAGGACGGCAAACGGGAGGCGGAACAGGAGATTGCCGACGGCGAACAGAAGATTAAGGATGCGGAGAAAGAGCTTCTTGATGCAGAGCAGAAGATTGCAGATGCAGAGGAAAAACTCGCAGACATCAAATATCCGAAATGGTACGTGGATGACAGAAGCGCGCTTCCGGAACACAGCGGTTTCGGGGAGAACGCCGACCGCATGTCCAATCTTGCCCAGGTTTTCCCCATTCTCTTTTTCCTGGTGGCGGCGCTGATCAGCCTGACAACGATGAC
>JAXEBU010000023.1:0-16403 GCA_034093895.1 Candidatus Choladocola sp.
GGTGGGACAAGCCTGACGAACGGAGCTGACTGCTCCGGATTTACACAGTCTGTTTTTGCAAATTTCGGAATCGGTCTTCCGAGAGTGGCGTCAGACCAGGCATACAGCGGAACTTCCGTGGACCTTGGCAGTATCCAGGCCGGCGATCTGCTGTTTTACAGCAGCGGTTCCGGAATTGACCATGTTGCCATTTACATCGGTAATGGAACCATCGTCCATGCGGCAAATGCCAGCTCTGGAATTACGACTTCCGGTGCATACTACTCCACACCTGTGGCTGCAGTGAGATGCTGGTAAATATGGCAGAATCATGGTTGGACAGATGTTGACACAGTAGAACAACAAGCGATTTCTGATATCCGGACACAGCTGTGTCCGGGACAGAAATCGCTTATTTTTCTGCGAGAAACAGTTGCCTGCTCATGCTTTGCGGGTTCCATAGATATAAAAAGAGGCTGTTGCAGAATCAGTGCAAAGGGATTTATGGTATCCGGGTGTACACATGTCTGAGACATCCGTCCTCACAGAACGGATTTTATCCGTTTGGTGCGGACGGGTGTCAGGAAGACAAGGTGAACACCGGATACAGAAATTCCTGAGAACTATTCTGCAACAGCCCCTTTTACGTCAATTTGTCCTCCGGTTCACAGGATAACTGGGCTGTATTCATATTCCGTCCGGAAGGGCAGGTGATACCGTACTGCCCGGATGCTTCTGTACAGATGAGAAGCAAACAGATCCTGCTCCCACATCTGTTTTCCTGTATCATCAAGGAGCAAGGAAGCACGGGACGTTTTTGATATCAGCGGTATGTCGGCTTTCTGTCTGATTTCGTGGAGAAGAGGCGCAGCGCTTTTGCGGAATCCGAGAATCCGTCCATAAAAAACAGTGCCTTTTTTTCGGAATGTATCGACGGAAACCTGGTCAATACCCAGTATGAGATGCAGCAGAGCCCGCCGGATTCTGGCTTCTGTTATCTGGCGTGTTTTCAGCTTTGTGACTGTTTCCTCCCATGTATTTCCCATTAAGGAAAAACGCAGTGTACGGATCCGGTCGGACAGTTCCGGTGAGATATCGAAAATATCATCAAAGGCACTGCGCGAAAGCAGTTTGCCCGTCAGATGCATCATCAGATCGTCGGGAAGTACTATGGTGGAACAGGAGGACAGAAACAGTTTGCGGCTTTCTTCCGGAATATAAGAAAGAACTGCTTCAGTGGACGGTGATGTGCTGCCTGTATCGGCCATGTTTTTATACTGCAACAGACTGCCGCAGACTGCACTGCGGATGGCTGTGGCAGAACAGAATTCACCGTTCAGACTTTCACTGTGGAAACCATCCCCTTTTCTTCGTATGGGGTGGGGATGGATGGAGGAATTCATTTTTTTCAATGCTTTGCAGTACTCCAGACCGAGAATATTATTGGGAGTGGAAAGAAACTCTGCATAAGCATCGCCCAGAGCAGCACTTCTGGCCTGGGGAAATGTCATTCCTTCTCTCAGGCAGTCTCTGAGGCGTGTCCTGTAATCCTCCGGCTCTTCATTCAAAATTTCAGAAACAGTGGGGAACAGGGACGGATCATCCGTTTCACTGCCGAAGCAGAGAGAACTGACAACTCCCAGTTTTTGCAGCAGAGCGGTACTGCCCTGAGCAAAATACTCGGCACTTCCTGTGGCATAACAGACGGGAAGCTCCAGTACGAGATCGGCACCGCCCATCAGAGCCATTCCGGTACGTGTATATTTGTCGAAGAGAGCGGGTTCTCCGCGCTGTACAAAATCAGGACTCATAATGACAATGCAGTATTCAGCCCCGGAACATTTTTTTGCCTGTTCCAGATGGTATCTGTGACCGGTATGGAAGGGATTGTATTCAGCAACAATTCCGACAGCATTCATAAAAGACTTCCCCCTTTTTGTTCTATTTTAAGAACAATGAAAGTATTCCCTATTTTAGCAGAGAAAAAAGGCACGTGCAACGCAAATTTCATCTTGTCCGCTGTAAGAATTTGGGTTATAATCAGACCAGAGTGATGCGCTTAATCGGTAAAAACCGGAGAATGCGACATCATAATTTACGTATACACAAGTGAAAGGAGTCCATGAATCATGGCATTTATTGACGTTCTGAAAGAAAGAGCAAAAGCAAATAAGAAAACGATTGTATTACCGGAGACAGAAGACAGAAGAACATATGAAGCTGCTGCAAAGATTCTTGCAGAAGGTATTGCAAATATTGTTCTTGTCGGAAGTGAAGAGGCAGTGAAAAAGGGCGGCGAAGGCCTTGACCTTTCCGGTGCAGTTGTTGTAGATCCGGCAACCAGCGAAAAGACAGCAGGTTATATTGACAAGCTTGTAGAACTGAGATCCAAGAAGGGTATGACACCGGAGCAGGCAAAAGAGATTCTGCTGAATCAGTATCTGTATTACGGTGTTATGATGGTAAAGATGGGCGATGCAGACGGTATGGTATCCGGTGCATGCCATTCCACAGCAGATACACTTCGTCCGTGTCTCCAGATCCTGAAGACAAAACCGGGCACAAAACTGGTATCCGCATTCTTCCTGATGGTTGTTCCGGATTGTGAATATGGCGCAAACGGTGCATTCGTATTTGCAGATTCCGGTCTCTGCCAGGATCCGAATCCGGAAGAGCTGGCTGCTATCGCAAAATCCTCTGCAGAATCCTTCGAGCTGCTCGTTCAGGAGGAGGCAAAGGTTGCAATGCTGTCCCACTCCACAAAGGGAAGTGCAAAGCATGCGCTGGTAGACAAGATGGTAGAAGCTACAAAGATCGCAAAAGAGCAGTATCCGGAGCTGAAGCTCGACGGAGAACTGCAGCTTGACGCAGCAATCGTTCCGAGTGTAGGCGCTTCCAAGGCTCCGGGCAGCGATGTTGCAGGAAAGGCTAATGTTCTTGTATTCCCGAACCTGGATGCCGGAAACATCGGATACAAGCTGGTACAGAGACTCGGCAAGGCAGAAGCTTACGGACCTGTTACACAGGGTATCGCAAAGCCGGTAAACGATCTGTCCAGAGGATGCTCTGCAGATGATATCGTCGGCGTAGTAGCAATCACTGCAGTTCAGTGCCAGGCACAGGATAAATAAGAATTCGGTCCCATTACATAACGGAGGTAAAGAAATGAACGTATTAGTTATTAACTGCGGAAGTTCTTCTCTGAAGTATCAGCTGATCAATTCAGAGTCAGAATCAGTTCTTGCAAAGGGTCTCTGCGAGAGAATCGGAATCGACGGAAGACTGACATACCAGAAGGCAGGATGCGACAAGGAAGTTACAGAAGCACCGATGCCGACACATAAAGAGGCAATTCAGATGGTTCTCGATGCACTTGTAAATGAAAAGACAGGCGCAATCAAGAGCCTTGCAGATGTAAATGCAGTAGGACACAGAGTCGTACACGGCGGAGAAAAATTCGCAAGCTCTGTTGTAATCACAGATGAAGTACTGGCAGCAGTAGAGGAGTGCAATGACCTTGCACCGCTGCACAATCCGGCAAACCTGATCGGAATCAATGCATGCAAGGAACTGATGCCGGGCGTACCGATGGTTGCAGTATTCGATACCGCTTTCCATCAGACCATGCCGGAAAAGGCATACCTGTACGGACTTCCGTATGAGTACTATGAGAAGTACAAAGTGAGAAGATACGGCTTCCACGGAACCAGCCACAGCTTCGTTTCCAAACGTGCCGTTGAATTCCTCGGACTGGATAAGGACAACAGCAAGGTTGTAGTGGCTCATCTGGGCAACGGCGCTTCCATTTCTGCAGTTGTTAACGGCAAGTGTGTGGATACATCCATGGGACTGACTCCGCTGGAGGGACTTGTTATGGGTACACGTTCCGGTGATATCGATCCGGCAATCATGGAGTTCATCGCCAAGAAAGAAAATCTGGACATCGCAGGCGTGATGAATGTACTGAACAAGAAATCAGGCGTACAGGGAATCTCCGGCGTTTCCAGCGATTTCCGTGATCTGGAGAACGGCATGAATGAAGGAAACAAGCGCTGTGAAGCTGCAATTGATGTATTCAGCTACCGTGTGGCAAAATATATCGGTTCCTACGTTGCAGCAATGAACGGTGTTGATGCAATTGCATTTACAGCAGGTATCGGTGAGAATGCTCCGGTTGTACGTGAAAAAGTACTTTCCTACCTTGGATATCTCGGAATTACTCTGGATAAGGAAGCAAACGGAAAACGCGGCGAGGACAACGTGATTTCCACTCCGGATTCAAAGGTTAAGGTTGCTGTTATTCCGACAAACGAAGAGCTGGCAATCTGCCGTGAGACAGTAGCGCTTGTATAAAAAAGTCAGAAAAACCAGTTGACAAATGGATATTTGGCAGTTATACTAGATAAAGTGTGTAAGGAGGAATATGCCTTGCTTGACCTGACTGAAGTGATATTGAACGAAGGAAAGGTAATCCACCGCGATGCCGATCTGAATCTGGAGTCTCTTGCGTACAGATTCGGTACATTTAAGATCACAGAGAAATCCCCTCTTTCTCTTACAGTGGAGAATGCAGGTGACAGAAAGCTGGTTCTGAATGGCAGCACAGTGCTTGCAGTGCAGATCCCATGCGCACGATGCCTGAAGCCCGTTGACTGCAGGCTTGAGATTCAGTTTGATCTGGAAACTGATCTGAATGAGAAAGATTATATTGATGGATATAACCTGGATGTGGATCAGCTTGTTCACGATGAGGCATTGCTTGTCTGGCCGGAGAGAGTACTCTGCCGGGAAGACTGTAAGGGTTTGTGCAGCACCTGTGGACAGAATCTGAATGATGGCTCATGTGATTGTGAACGAACAGATTTGGATCCAAGAATGGCAAAAATCCTTGATATTTTCAGTAATTTTAAGGAGGTGTAACCGTGTCTATCTGTCCAAAAAATAAAACTTCCAAAGCAAGAAGAGATAAGAGAAGAGCAAACTGGAAAATGTCCGCTCCGACTCTTGTAAAGTGCAGCAAGTGTGGCGAACTGATGCTTCCGCACAGAGTATGCAAGGCTTGTGGAACTTACAACAAAAAAGAAATCATTGCAATGGATTAATCACAGCAGGTAGGACCGTCCCATTGTCGGGACGGTCTTATTTTGCGCAAAAATCATAAGACGGACACAGATTTTCTGTTGCTTTTTATTATGATGTTTAGTATATTAGGTAATATAAATGATGGAGCTGAGCAGAAAAGTCGCGTTTATTCTGGGTCAGCCCCTCAATCAAGCGCAGATGATGCGCGGCTGGAGGAGACTTATGAGCGATGAGACAGTGCGTGTCGTTGTCGATGCCATGGGCGGAGACAATGCACCGGAGGAAATCGTAAAGGGTGCCGTACAGGCAGTGAATAAGCATGAAAATATTCATATTATATTGACAGGATTTCAGGACGTAATCAGCAGGGAGCTCAAAAAGTATTCATATCCGGAGGGACGGATTGAGATCAGACATACTTCGATGGTGATTGAGACGGCAGAACCGCCCGTAGCAGCGATCCGGTCGAAGAAAGATTCATCGATTGTTGTGGGTCTTACCATGGTGCGCCGTGGAGAGGCGGATGCTTTTGTTTCTGCCGGTAGTTCCGGAGCCGTTCTTGTGGGCGGACAGGCTATTGTCGGAAGGATTAAGGGAATTGAGCGTCCGGCACTTGCGCCGCTGATTCCGACAAAGGATGGTGTGGCGCTGCTGATTGACTGTGGCGCAAATGTGGATGCCCGTTCTTCACATCTCGTACAATTTGCGAAGATGGGTTCCATCTATATGGAGAACGTGGTGGGTATCCCGCATCCGAGAGTCGGGATTGTCAATATCGGTGCGGAGGAAGAGAAAGGAAACGCCCTTGTAAAAGAGACGTATCCTCTGCTGAAACAGTGCGAAGATCTGAATTTCATCGGCAGCGTGGAGGCGAGAGATATTCCTGCCGGAGTATGTGACGTGATTGTCTGTGAAGCATTTGTCGGCAATGTGATTCTGAAGCTGTATGAAGGTGTAGGAGCGACAATGATTCAGAAAATCAAGGCAGGCATGATGCAGGGACTCCGGACTAAAATCGGTGCACTTCTTGTGAAACCGGCTCTGAAGAAAACACTGAAATCATTCGATGCCAGTGAGTACGGAGGAGCACCGCTGCTTGGGCTGAAGGGACTCGTGGTGAAAACCCATGGCAGTTCAAAGGCAATAGAGGTGGAGCATTCCATTTATCAGTGTGTCCAGTTCAAGCAACAGCAGATCAATGACAAAATCAGAGATCATATCAAAATTGAAGAATGAAATAAGGAGAGAGTAAGTCATGGAATTTGAAAAGTTACAGAACATTATTGCGGAAGTTTTGAACGTTGATCGGGATGAAATCACACCAGAAACCACATTCGTAGATGATCTTGGTGCTGATTCACTGGATGTATTTCAGATTATCATGGGAATTGAAGAGGAGTTTGATATTGAGATTCCGAACGAAAAGGCAGAGAAGATTGTGTCGGTTGGGGATGCTGTGGAAGCAATAAAAAATGCGATAGGATAAGACGAAGGGGGCTTTCAAGCCTCCTTTTTGCAGTAGCTTTTACGTATTCAGCTGATAAAAGCCGCAGCAGGTGCGGCACTGGAGGTAACTTTATATGATTGGTTTTAAACAGAAAGAACTGGAAGAAAAGACAGGATACCGGTTCCGGGATCCGGCAATGCTGAAGCAGGCCATGTGTCACAGCTCTTATGCAAATGAGCATAAGCCGGAGACCATTCATGACAACGAGAGACTGGAGTTTCTCGGTGATGCTGTGCTGGAGATTATCAGCAGTGATTTCCTGTATCATCAGTATCCGGACATGCCGGAGGGACAGCTGACGAAACTGAGAGCAAGTATTGTCTGTGAACCTACACTGGCATTGTGTGCGAGAGAAATCGGACTGGAAAAATTTCTTCTGCTGGGCAAGGGAGAAGAGCATACCGGCGGCAGAAAGCGCAATTCTATCATTTCTGATGCAATGGAAGCACTGATCGGGGCGATTTATCTGGACGGTGGTTTTGCTAATGCAAAAGAGTTTGTGGAGAAATTTGTTCTGACTGACATTGAACACAAGAAACTCTTTTATGATAGCAAGACTATTTTACAGGAAATTGTTCAGAGAGATTACAAAGAAGAAGAAATCCGGTATGTCATTACGGATGAGAGGGGACCGGATCACGCGAAAGAGTTTGTGGTTGAGGTCAGAATAGGCAATAAACTGGCCGGGACAGGAAGCGGAAGTACGAAGAAGGCAGCGGAGCAGGAAGCGGCATATCGTGCGATTATTGAGTTGAAAGGGAAAACATCGGAATATGTACCTGAAAAGCATTGAAGTACACGGATTCAAATCTTTTGCAAACAAAATAGTATTTCAGTTCCATAACGGTATCACGGCAATTGTGGGGCCCAACGGAAGCGGAAAAAGTAATGTGGCAGATGCGGTCCGCTGGGTACTTGGAGAGCAGAGTGCCAAATCGCTTCGGGGAGCCAGTATGCAGGATGTTATCTTTTCCGGAACGGAGACGCGAAAACCGATGGGATATGCATCCGTTTCCATCACTCTGGACAATTCAGATCACAAGCTGGCTGTATCCTACGATGAAGTGACGGTGACACGAAGAGTATACCGCTCCGGCGAAAGTGAATATCTTCTGAATGGGACACAGGTACGTCTGAAGGATATCAACGAACTGTTTTACGATACGGGTATCGGAAAGGAAGGCTATTCCATTATCGGTCAGGGCCAGATTGAAAAAATCTTAAGCGGCAAGCCGGAGGAGCGCAGAGAACTGTTTGATGAAGCTGCCGGAATTGTGAAATTCAAACGGCGTAAAATTACGGCGCAGAAAAAGCTGGATGCAGAACGGCAGAATCTGGTCCGCGTCAATGATATTCTTACTGAATTGACCCGTCAGCTGGGACCCATGCAGAAACAGGCGGAAACGGCCAGAATTTATCTTCAGAAGAGAGATGAGCTAAAGACGTATGACGTGAATCTTTTCCTTCTGGAATTTGAACGGATCCTCAGGGAGCTGCTGGAAGTGCAGGAAAAACAGCACGGCGCAGAGTCGGAACTGGAGGATACGCGCAGAGAATACGAGAAAACGAGGGCAGAGTATGAAGTCCTCGAGACGGAGATTGAACAGCTGAATGAAACACTGCAGTCGAAGAAAGATGAGATTGCAGTGGGACAGCTTCGAAAACAGCAGTTTGAGAATCAGATTCAGCTGCTGCGGGAGCAGATCAATACTGCAAAGGCAAGCGAAGAACATTTGCAATCCCGCATTATATCCATCGATCAGCAGCTTGCGGAACGTACTGCAATGGAAGCAGATGCAGAGCGTGAGCTTCAGGATCTCAGAAAAGAGCTGGAGACAGTAACGGGAGAAGAGCAGAAGGCATCACAGTTTTCCGGTGATCTGAAGGACTCAATTCTGCTTCTGGAACAGACGATAGAAAAAGGAAAGAGCGATATTATCGGACTGCTGAATCAGCGTGCTACGGTCAAAGCGCGCATGCAGCGCTACACGACCATGCTGGAGCAGATACAGATCCGGAAAGCACAGCTTTCCCAGGAAGCGCTGAAGCTTAAAAGTGAAGAAGCGGAACAGGAAATGATCCTCGGGGAAGTGAAGCGGGAATACGACGAGGTCAGCGGGCGGATTGCAGCCCTGGAAGCGCAGAGCGACAGCGCAAATGAGAAATTGTCCGCTGTGCAGCAGAAGCTGACAGAGGCGAACCGTCGTGTGGAAGGCGAGCAGGCGGAGTATCACAGAGAATCGTCCCGGTTGGAATCTCTGAAGAATATTGCGGAGCGGTACGACGGATATGGAAACAGTATCCGCCGCATTATGGAGCAGAAAGTCAGAAATCCCGGGATTCTGGGTGTAGTTGCCGATATCATCAAGGTCGAGAAGGAATATGAAGTTGCCATTGAGACAGCGCTGGGCGGCAGCATTCAGAATATCGTAACGGATACGGAAGAGACAGCAAAACGTCAGATTGAATATCTGAAAAAGAATAAATTCGGAAGGGCGACTTTCCTGCCGCTGTCCGGTATTTCCGGAAAAGGCGGTTTTTCCAGCCCACAGGCGCTGAAAGAGCCCGGAGTGGTGGGACTTGCCAGCAGTCTCGTTCATGCAGATGAGAGGTATGGAGAACTGATTCAGTTTCTTCTTGGAAAGACGGTCGTTGCAGATCAGATTGATAATGCCATTGCACTTGCCGGAAAATACCGTCACTCGCTCAGAATCGTGACAAAGGATGGAGAGCTTCTCAGCCCCGGCGGTTCCATGAGCGGTGGTGCATTTAAAAATTCAAGCAATCTTCTGGGCCGAAGACGTGAGATTGAGGAACTTGAGCGTCAGGTGAAAAACCGTGGCCGGGAACTTGGTCGGCTGCAGAATGAGATCGACCTGCTGCGTACAGACCGCAACGGGCTGCGGGATCAGATTGTAACACTGAAAGACGAACTTCAGAAAGAATATATTGCGCAGAATACGGCAAAAATGAAGCTTGGTGAGCTCGAATCAAGGTCGGGAAGCACTTCGGAGGGATACCGGAAGATCAAATCCGAGTCCGGCGAGATTGACCAGCAGATTCGCGAGATCCTTGATAGCAAGGAAAAGGAACAGCAGCTTCTGGCTGAATCCGAGAAAGAAGAAAAAGAAATCGGGCAGATGATTGCCGAAAAACAGGAAGAACTTGAGGAAAAGCGGAATCAGGAACGGGATGCCCTGGCCGATACGGAAGCCGTTCATCTGAAGCTGTCCCAGCTGAATCAGAAGGAACAGTTTATACGACAGAACCGGAACCGTATCCGGCAGGAAAAAGAGCAGCTGACAGAAGAAAGAAACCGGTATGAGACGGAAATGGAGGATGCCGGCGGCAGTGTACTTGAGAAAAACAGTCAGATCACTGAATTGGAAGAAACGATCCTTCAGGCCGCTTCTGCAGAGCAGAAAATCCAGACGGAAATTGCCCGGATTTCAGAGGAAAAAGAAAAAAAGAGTGCGGTACATAAGAAATTTTTCACTGTACGGGAGGACCTTTCCGAAAGGATCAGTCTGCTGGATCGTGAGAACTTCCGGCTGAATGCCCAGATAGAGAAAATGACAGAGCAAAAAGACGGTCAGATTAACTACATGTGGGAAGAATACGGCCTGACTTCTTCTGCGGCACAGGAACTGCGCGATGAATCATACACGAATGCAGCTGCGCTGAAAAAGAGCATTTCCGCACTGAAAAGCGAGATCAAATCGCTGGGGAACGTGAATGTCAACGCAATTGAGGATTATAAAGAACTGTCTGAGCGCCATACGTTCCTGTCCTCCCAGCATGAAGATCTGCTGAAAGCGGAAGCTGCACTGATGAAAATCATTGAAGAGCTGGATCAGGGCATGCGCACTCAGTTTAAAGAGCAGTTTGCCAGAATTCAGGCAGAATTCGACAAAGCGTTCAAACAGCTTTTCGGTGGAGGACGCGGTACGCTGGAGCTGGTTGAGGAGGAAGACATTCTGGAGGCGGGAATCAGAATTATTGCACAGCCGCCCGGAAAGAAGCTGCAGAATATGATGCAGCTGTCGGGAGGAGAAAAGTCGCTGACAGCCATCGCACTTCTGTTTGCTATCCAGAATCTGAAACCGTCCCCCTTCTGCCTGCTGGATGAGATTGAGGCAGCCCTTGACGAAAGTAATGTGGACAGGTATGCAGGATACCTTCACAAGTTGACAAAAAATACACAATTTATTATTATTACACATAGAAGAGGAACGATGACAGCGGCAGACCGTCTGTATGGAATTACCATGCAGGAGAAAGGCGTGTCAGCGCTCGTATCTGTAAACCTGATTGAAGATGATCTGGATGAATGACAGAAATGTGATGGGAGAGTGATGGTATGGAAGAAAAGAAAGGCTTTTTTAAGAGACTTGTAGCCGGTCTTGCAAAGACGAGAGACAATATCGTATCCGGGATCGATGCTATATTCAACGGATTTTCAAGCATCGATGATGACTTTTACGATGAAATAGAAGAGATTCTTGTCATGGGAGACATAGGCATCAGTGCCACCACATCGATAATTGAAGATCTGAAGGTAAAGGTAAAAGAGAAAAATATTAAAGAACCGTCTGAGTGCAAGCAGCTTCTGATCGACAGTATCAAGAATGAAATGAACGTTGGCGAGACAGCGTATGAATTTGAAAAGAGAAAATCCGTCGTTCTCGTAATCGGCGTCAACGGTGTCGGTAAGACGACAAGTGTCGGAAAGCTGGCCGGAAAACTGAAGGATCAGGGCAAGAAAGTGGTGCTTGCAGCAGCCGATACGTTTCGTGCGGCTGCCGGAGAACAGCTGACAGAGTGGGCAAAACGGGCCGATGTGGATATGATCGGCGGACAGGAAGGATCGGATCCTGCTTCTGTTGTTTATGATGCAATTTCCGCTGCCAAAGCCCGAAATGCGGATGTACTTCTGATTGATACGGCCGGCAGACTCCACAACAAAAAGAATCTGATGAATGAACTGGGAAAGATCAACCGGATTCTGGAGAGAGAGTATCCGGAAGCATTCAGGGA
Organism: Candidatus Choladocola sp.; assembly: GCA_034093895.1. GTDB lineage: Bacteria > Bacillota > Clostridia > Lachnospirales > Lachnospiraceae > Choladousia. The sequence goes on from JAXEBU010000023.1 coordinate 11,606, forward strand.
AACACTGGTGGTACTGGACGGTACCACAGGCCAGAATGCGCTGGCTCAGGCGAGAGAGTTTAAGGAAGTGGCAGATATCACAGGTATTATTCTGACGAAGCTGGACGGCACGGCAAAGGGAGGCATTGCAGTAGCCATCCATTCCGAGCTTGGAATTCCGGTAAAGTATATCGGTGTGGGAGAAACCATTGACGATCTGCAGAAATTCAATGCAGATGAATTTGTAAACGCACTGTTTGATGTGAAACAGCAGTAATAAAGAACAGAAAGGCATGAGAATATGTTGACATTGGAATCATTTGAGGAAGCTTCTGAGTGCGTGAAACGCGTAATTCAGGAGACAAAGCTGATCTACAGCGAGTATTTCAGCTCACAGACGGGAAACAAGGTTTATCTGAAGGCAGAGAACATGCAGGTGACAGGCGCATACAAAATCCGCGGAGCCTATTACAAGATCAGTACGCTGACTGACGAAGAGCGTTCCAGAGGGCTGATTACAGCATCAGCCGGAAACCACGCCCAGGGTGTTGCCTACGCAGCAAAAGCATATGGCTGCAAGGCTGTCATTGTCATGCCGGAGACGACTCCGCTGATCAAAGTAAACAGGACGAAGAGCTACGGCGCTGAGGTGGTTCTCCACGGAGATGTGTATGACGAAGCGTGCGAATACGCTTACAAACTGGCGGAGGAAAACGGATATACCTTTATTCATCCCTTTGATGATCCGGCGGTTGCGACAGGTCAGGGAACCATCGCAATGGAGATTATCAAAGAACTTCCTCTGGTGGATTATATTCTTGTGCCCATCGGAGGAGGCGGACTGGCTACCGGTATTTCCACTCTGGCGAAGCTGCTGAACCCCAAGATTAAAGTGATCGGTGTTGAGCCGGAAGAGGCAGCCTGCATGAAGGCTTCCATTGAAGCAGGGAAAGTAGTTACACTGCCTTCTGCCAATACGATCGCAGACGGTACCGCAGTAAAAACACCGGGAGAAAAGATCTTCCCGTATATCCAGCAGAATATTGATGATATCATAACGGTAAGCGATGATGAACTGATCGTTGCCTTCCTTGATATGGTAGAAAACCACAAGATGATCGTGGAAAATTCCGGTCTTCTGACTGTGGCTGCTCTTAAACATCTGAATGTGAAGAAAAAGAAGATCGTATCCGTATTGAGCGGAGGAAATATGGATGTCATCACTATGGCGTCAGTAGTACAGCACGGTCTGATTCAGCGGGACAGAATCTTTACCGTATCAGTACTGCTTCCGGATCGCCCCGGCGAGCTGGTGCGGGTAGCATCCATCATTGCAGAAGAACAGGGCAATGTCATCAAGCTTGACCACAATCAGTTCGTAAGCACCAACCGCAATGCTGCAGTGGAGCTTACCATAACAATGGAAGCATTCGGAACAGAGCACAAAGAACGGATCATCAAAGCCCTGGAAGAACACGGCTACAAACCCATCCAGAAAATCGCAAATTTGTAAAACAGTCCAGACATGCAGAAGAACAAAAAGGCAGGCCGAGCAGATTTATCTGCAAAGGCCTGCCTTTTTGTTCGCAGGAATGGGCGGGACGCCCATTCAGCCGCAGACAGGAGCTGCGAAAGCAGCGAAGAGCCTGCGAAGCAGGCGGTCTGCGGCCTGCATGTCTGACCGACAAAGTATTTACAAAAGTATAATTGCATGTTAACATATGACTATAGTCAAAAGTGAAATTGCCATTAGAATGAATCGATATTCAAAGGACAATCGACAGGTGAGAAAGGAGGTGCACCTGTGGCAAAAGGACTGCAGCACAAAGGAATCGTGCGCAGAAACAAAATACTGCATGCTTCCGTTAAACTGTTTCTGAAGAACGGCTATGAAAAAACTACTACGGCATCCATAGCCAAAGAGGCAGGGATGACGCCATCGTCGTTTTTTGCATCATTCGAAAGTAAAGAGGAACTTCTGCTGACGCTGGTAAAGATCATGTTCGGCAATCAGTTTGAGAGTGTGGGCCGGTTTGCCGGAGCATCTGATGATCCGGTTCTTCTTTATTCGATCGAAACTTCTCTGCAGATCTGCATTACCGAACTGTCGGAGCCGCTCAGGGAGCTGTATGTGATGTCCTACTCGCTGCCTACCACATCGGAGTATATTTATAGTAGCATGGCGGAACGGCTGCAGAAGATTTTTTCGAAACACATGCCTGGTGCGGAGCTGAAAGATTTTTACGAGATGGATATTGCATCTGCCGGAATCATGAGGGCATATATGGCAAAGCCGTGCGACATGTATTTCACAATAGAAAACAAGCTTACACGATTCCTTCAGAACAGCTTAACGCTTTATTCCGTTCCGAAGGAAGTGCAGGCACAGATCACGGATGCTGTATTGAAAATGGATCTTCGATCCTGTGCGGAGCAGATGATCCGGAAAATGGTTGAGCTGGCGGAGACCGGTATTCCGCTGGTCAGTGAAGAATAAACGGTACAATAATATTTACTCAAACAAAGGGGGAAAGATTCACTATGAAGAAATATGGACATTCCAAAATGATGTGTTTGCTGCTTGCACTGATACTGCTAATGCAGAATATGACGGTGTCGGTAGCTGCAAATGAGGACGGGACGATGTGTACTGTAAACGAAGATGGCAAACACACGATTGTGGATTATGAGGAGGTTGCAGCGACTTGTACAACACCGGGCTATACAGGAGGATCTTACTGTTCTGCTTGCAATGCGGTAATAGTCAAGCGAGTTGTGCTCACGCCATATGAACACAAGGAAACAGAGGAAATTGATCCAGTTGATCCAACCTGCACCGAACCAGGCTATGGCGGTGGAGGTAAGCGTTGTACCATCTGCCACGAAATCGTAGAGTGGCCGGAAGTTATTTATCCGGCAAAAGGCCATACGTCTGAGAATATTCCGGAAATTCCTGCGGGATGCAAAGAAGATGGATGGACAGAAGGATCTAAGTGTTCTGTCTGCGACGAGGTGTTGGTCGCTCCGGTAAGAATTCCGGCAGGTCACAAAAAGGTCGTTACAGAAGAGGCTGTAGCAGCCACCTGCACAACGGATGGCAGAACAGAAGGCTGGAAGTGTGAAGCTTGCGGTTATGAAGTGGTTTCAGAAGTGATTCCTGCAACAGGTCACACGGAAGTAATTGATCCTGCGGAAGCAGCCACCTGCACAACACCGGGCAAGACCGAAGGCAAACATTGCTCCGTATGTGGGGATATTTTGGTTGCACAGGAAGAGATCAAGGCAACAGGCCACACGGTTGTTATAGATGCAGCAGTAGATGCCACCTGTACAACCGAAGGCAAGACCGAGGGCAAACATTGTTCCGTATGTGATGAGATTCTGGTAAAACAGGAGGTAATTAAGGCGAAAGGTCATAAGATTGTGAAAGATAAAGCGGTAGCAGCTACCTGTGGAAAAACTGGTTTGACTGAAGGGAAACACTGTTCTGTATGTAAAGAAGTTATATTGGCCCAGAGTAAGACTATGGCAAAATCTCACTTTCCAATTATCGATGTTGCTGTCGAACCAACCTGTGGCAAGCCGGGTAAGACCCAGGGCAGTCATTGCATTAACTGCGGAACGATCATTACACCGCAGCGTGAGATTCCGCAGACAAATAATCATCAATATGTTTCGGCAAGAGAACTGAATCCCGATGCTGGCTGTACGACTTATACCTGCAAGGTATGTGGTGATACACAGGAGGGTTATCTGGACAAAAATACGAATACGTTCGTTCCTTTTGCTCAGATAGAACTAAATTATAATCCAAACACATTCCAGTTAACGGCTGGTGACAGTTTACCTGCCAAAGGAAACACACAGAAAGTGTTATCAGAAATTAAGGCGGGCAAGCTTATGGTCTATAAGAATCTGAGGGGTGATTCTGCAGATATTCTCTGCCTTATGTCTGAAAAATCCAGTTTGACATATCTTTCAGCCGAATCGGGTGAAAAAAAGGTCAGCAACATGATTATTGCCAGTCAGAATAATCCGGATGGCGGTTCCATTACGGTAAGTCCAAGTACTTCAGTGGATCAGATTGGGCTGGGTATGGAAACAGATAAAAACGGCAAGTCTTCTTTGTATGTAATAGAAGATGGAAAAGAGTCCTTATTTAAAATTTCTGATATAAAGAATGAAAATGGTAGAAATCAAATAATTCTGGATACAGAAAATGAGAGCAGGATCTCAATTGCAAGTGACAGCATAAAGTATCAGATTCAGAACGAAAAAGAAGATTCTGATTCATCAGAAAAAACCGACGCAACAGTTCCTGCAGCGTCAGGAACACGACTGGAGATAGATAAAAACGTTGCACAAGAGAACAGTTCAGATAGCTTAGATACGAGTTCTGACTATCAGGAAGTGGAGATTGTTTTCTCTGTGAAAGATTTGAGTGATCCGGAAGAACAGACGAAGAATGAAATTCAGGTATTCAAAGAAACTGAATCGCAGCAGGCGAGCGAGAAAAAAATAGAGGAAGTTACGGAAAACACCGAAGCACCGATAGAAAATTATAATAATAAAACGGAGGCGACGAATTTTATTGACATCATTGAAGTAGAATCATCCGAGAAGAAGGATGATGAGGAGGATGCGAAGAGGAAAAAATACATGGAAGAGTCATATACGAACTACATGAAATTCCTGGAAAGTTTCAATAAAAAGTTTAAAATTTTCTGAATGTAAAGAGAAGAAGAGTGATATCCGCAGTCATCCGCCTTGTGATTCTTCTTGCGCAGGACGATTATGTATAAGAACAAAAGCAATCAGG
>JAXEBU010000024.1:0-7880 GCA_034093895.1 Candidatus Choladocola sp.
CATTTTCCACAGACAACGCCCCCGCCGGCAAGCATACCGGCAAGGGAGCCAAATGGAATGCCCGCACAAATGCAAAATGCTGATGTCGCGCTGTTGCATAAGCTTCCTGCCGCAATTCTGATTAAGGATACTTCTTTCTTCTGCAGCACAGCAGAAAGCTGCAGAAGCAGAAAACCGGTCAGAAAGTGTTCGGCCAGAAACTGATCTATGTAAAACTCATAAGACACAAAACACCCCCTGCGGAAGTAACTGAAACCAGTATACTCCACAGGGGGTATTCTTTTTGTCAAATCCAGGGGGCGAATTCCATGTTTTCATCGACAAATTCCGACATGACGCGTTCGTTCTTCAGATCAGACCGTCATCCGTGATTTTCTGTTTTACAGAACCGGCAGAATCTCCGAAAGAAGCGCTGCTTCCAGCTGCCCCGGAGCCGAAGTTCTTCCCGCCGTTGCAAATGTCAGTGCGGAACCGGTCAGAGCACCGGCAAGGCGGCTGACAGAGCCGAGGCGGCTCATGGACATGGTAATAAACGGGCGGTCCGCATACGTTTCTTTCATGGCAAGCGATGCATCCAGCAATGTCAGAACATCCCGCTCCCGTGACGGCATTACCGCTGCTTTCGAGATATCGGCTCCCATCCTCTGTATATTACAGAGGATTCCGATAATCGTATTTTTATCCGGAGTCCCCGCAAAATCATGGAAGGAGCCGACCACCTTCACACCGCAGCCGTGTATCATTTCTGTCTGACTGCGAAACAGCGCTTCTCCCCGGTTGATTTCCAGATCCACCAGATCTGCGAAATGCGAGGCAGCAGCCCTTTCATTCAGTTTCCTGTATTCTTCCGGAGAAATCCTGCGTTCTCCTCCCTCTTCTCCCGTCCGGAAGGTAAACAGCAGCGGTTTTTCACCAAGACTTCTGCGGAGACAGGACAACGCATCCTCCAGCCAGTCTTCGCCTTCCGTTTCTTCGTAATAGTCCGCTCTCCACTCCACCATATCAAAAGGGCTCTGCACTATTGTTGCGATCTGGCTTTCCAGCTCTTTTTTATTCTTTGCCGTAACGGGAATACAGATCTTCGGTATTCCGTCTCCCAGTATCATGTTTCGTATCTTCAATGGCGACATACTCATACGTTCCTTTCTCCTTTTATATATCCGTTGCCCGGACTGCCCAGCGCATCTTTGTGGAACGTGCCCGGGGATTTCTGGCGCACTCCTCTGCCGAAGGACGTATCACCTCATCCGCAATTTCACTGTACAGCCCCTGTTTTTTCCCTTCCCGGAAAAATTTTTTCACAAGGCGGTCTTCACCGGAGTGAAAGGTCAGGATTGCCGCCCTTCCGCCGGGTGAAAGCACACCGGGTAGCTTTTCAAGGAAATCATACAGGACTTCAAATTCGCTGTTCACATCAATCCTGAGTGCCTGAAAGCACCGCTGACACGACTTTTTCACTGCCTCTTTCCGTTCCCTTTCCGGCAAAAATGATAATGCTGTCTCAATGGTCTCTTTAAACTGCAGCGTCGTCTTCACATACGATTTTTTCCGGTTGCGCCGGATCACCTCTGCAGCGATTTCCGCCGCATACGGTTCATCCGCATTTTCTTCCAGCATTCCCTGCAGCTCCGCCTGGGAGATATCCTCCAGCCGTTCCGCCGCTGAAACTCCTTTTTCCGGATTCAGCCGCAGATCCAGGGGCCCGTCGAATTTGTACGTAAAACCGCGCTCCGGATTATCGATCTGCATCGATGAGACACCGAGGTCCGCCAGAACGAAGTCAAAAAGACCGGCTTCCTCTGCCACCTGATCAATATTGGCAAAATTGATCTGCTTTATCGTAAGGATCTGTTCATCAAATCCCTTTGCTTCCAGTCGTGCCTTCGTCTTTACAATCTCAATGGGATCCACATCGAGCGCGTACAGATGCCCCCGGCCCTGCAGGCATTTCAGCATCTCTGACGTATGGCCGCCGTAACCAAGGGTGGCATCCAGTCCTCTCTGCCCGGGCTGAATCTGCAGAAAATCGAGAATTTCCCGCACGCAGATAGGAATATGCATTCCTGCCGGTGTACTGCCCTTCCGGATTACCTTTTCAATCGTATCTCCGTATTTCTCCGGATTCTGTTCTTTATATTTTTCCTGAAATGTCTTCGGATGTGTCCCCCTGTAACGGACACGTCTTTTGTGTACCTGGTTTTCGTTTTCCACGCGATTCTACCGTTTCCTTTCTTTTTCTTTCTGTTCTTGTATCAATTTTATTCAGATCACCGGCAAAATGCAAGTTGCGGTGCATCTTTTCTGGTTTCTTCTCTGATTTGTGCTATAATGAGATCAGATTTTTTCTTTCAGGAGGTTTTTATGGCATATCAGATAACAGGACACACAAGGCTGGGCTGCCTGTTGGGCACACCCGTATCCCACAGTATTTCTCCCATGATGTATAACGAATCCTTCCGTCTGCTGGATCTGGACTGTGTCTATCTCTGTTTTGATACGGCAGATGCCGATCTGAAACAGATGGTACATACATTAAAAGATATGAATGTATTCGGTTTCAACCTTACCATGCCGGATAAGGAACGGATCATCGAATATCTGGATGAGCTCTCACCGGCCGCCCGGATGATCGGTGCGGTAAATACGGTAAAAAATGAAAACGGACGGCTGATCGGACACAATACCGACGGAATCGGCTATATGTGGTCTGTCCGCGATACAGGCCATGATGTGACCAGCGGTGCAATGACGCTGCTTGGTGCCGGCGGTGCCGCTTCTTCCATTGCCATCCAGGCAGCGCTTGACGGTGTTCCCAGGCTCCATATCATTAACAGAAAAGGCCGTTCCTGGGCAAATGCCAACCGGCTGGCAGATACTATCAATCAGAACACAAAGTGTCTGGCCGATGTGACAGACATGGAGGACGTAGCTGCGGTGAAAAACTGCATTCTGGAAAGCTCCCTTCTGACAAACGCAACTTCCATTGGAATGGCTCCCCATCCGGACGCTTCACCGATCCGCGATACTTCCTGCTTCCATCCCGGACTGCTCGTATCGGATATTATATACAATCCGCGGCAGACAAAGCTGATGCAGGAAGCCGAAAAAGCGGGCTGCCGCACTTCAAACGGGCTATACATGCTGCTGTATCAGGGAGAGGCCGCTTTCCGAATCTGGACCGGAAAAGACATGCCGGTGGAGGAAATCCGGAAACTGTATTTTCAGTAAAACAGAGTCTGTCTGATAACACAAAAAGAACTGCCGCAGAATATTTCCGAAGAAGTTCTGCGACAGTTTCTTTAAAACCACCACCAAAGTATTACTGTCTGACCTATTCCGTTTCTCTGCTCTCGCCGTTCTTCATACGCTCAAATACCATTGCGTATCCGTCATTCCCGTAATTCAGCGAACGGTTCACTCTGCTGATCGTAGCAGTCGATGCACCTGTTTTTTCGGCAATTTCCAGATACGTTTTCTTTTCTGTCAGCATATGAGCCACTTCAAAACGCTGAGAGAGGGAAAGCAGTTCATTGACAGTACACACATCTTCAAAAAACAGATAACACTCTTCTTTGTTTTTCAGGCACATGATCGCCTCGAACAGTTCATCTACGGCTTCGGTTCGTATTTTCTTGCTCATAATCCCTGCCCTTTCTGAGTTTCTTAATCCATCTGTTATTCTACCACGTTACTTTAGCACTGTAAAGCAATTTATCCTTTTTTAAACCGATTAATATACTTTTTATACTCCTCCACGGAACGATTGACAATCAGCTCCTCTGGGAAATCCATTTCTTCCAGCAGTACGTCCGTAAACTGATGGTTTCCCACGTCAGATGCGCAGTGAGCGTCACTGTCGAGAATAATCGGAACGTCGTACCTGCGGCACAGTTCCAGCATTCTGATATCATTGGGCAGAGGATCCTGTCTGGCCCCCAGCGGATGGAGAGAACCATTGTTCAGCTCCAGAAGCACATGATGTTCTTTCGCTCCCAGAACGAGCGCCTCATAGTCAATGGGGTATCTGGCATCATCGGGATGCCCGATAATATTCACTGCCGGATTCTCCATCACCTTCAGAAATGCCCTCGTATTCTCCTCCCTGGTACCGGGGCGGAGACAGGGCGTATGCATGCTGGCAATAACCACATCCATCTTCTCCAGAAGTGACTGATCCATATCGACGGTTCCGTCATAATCCATAATATTTGCTTCCACACCAAACATAACCTCGATGCCGCACTGCACCCGCGGCAGCATCCGCAGATTCATAAAGTAATATTCATGGCAGGTACCGGGCATCTTCATACAGTGTTCTGTGATTCCCAGCAGCTCCAGCCCCTGATCAGCCGCGGCCTTTACCATCTCATAAACTGTATTGTATGCGTGGCCGCTGGCAATTGTATGTGTATGTGAATCAAGTACGTATTTCATCTGTCATCCTTCTTCCGTCTGAATTGCTTCGTATCTCTTTCATTATAGCCCAGTTGTTTTGAGAATGCCAGAACAAATTTCTGTCAGAAGATCATGCGTGATTTACCGGACGTTACAGGCATATATTATTTTACCGTTACTTTACATGTCACTTTAATCTTCCCTGATTTTACGGTAATTGTAGTACTTCCTTTTTTCTTTCCGGTAATCTTTCCTTTACTGCTCACTGTTGCAATATTTTTGTTTGAAGACGTATATGTTATTGTATCTGTACTATCCGCCGGATAAAGCTTTGGTTTTAAAGTATAACTTTTTCCTTTTGGGATTTCCACGGATGCTTTCACATTGGAAACCTTCTTTGTTGTTGCTTTAGGTACTGTTACTTTGACTGTAACTTTCTTTTTTCCGGAGGCTACCGTTATCTTCGCTGTCCCAGGCCCCTTGGCAACCACAACACCTTTGCCGCTTACCGTTGCGACTTTTTTATTAGATGTCTTATATGCAATTTTTTCAAGAGAAGTAACAGGCGTAATAACTGGTTTCAGCGTTGATGTCCTTCCTTTTTCCAATGTGATTTTTGCAGGAAGCTTGGATATCTTTGTTGTCTTTACATCCTGTTTCTGCACTGTAACAGTAACTTTTGCTGTCTTGCCACTGGCCAATGTTACAGTAACCAGCGCCTTACCCGTCTTCTTCTGTGCAGTTATCTTCCCTGTTTTCTTGTTAACCTTTACAATTGACGTGTTACTGGAACTCCAAGATTTTATGCTGTCACCATTCGCCAAACCTGATACAATTACCTTATTCGTAGATTGTTTTACCTTCAAAGGAATAGAAGAAACATTCAATTTTATGGTAGGTACTAGTTTCTTTCCATCTGTACGGGTTTCTTTTTCCCCACAAGAGGAACAAATCCTCTCCTGCTGTTCTGAAGCAAAAACAGTGGCTTTTGCTTTGACAGACCAGTTTCCCCATTTATGTCCGGTAGATGGTACCGCTTTTTCTTCGGACTTGCCACATATACTGCATGTTCTTTTTGATATACCGTTTGATGTACATGTTGATACTTTTACAATCCTCCAAGGATTCCATCGATGATCTTTCTCAACAATATTGAATGTTACTGTTTTCGTTCCAATGTATGTACCTATACCACTAACCTCAATAGTTGCAGTTCCAAGTTTTATATTATTATTGTATGAGATTAAATAATCAATGTTTTCTTGCAGAACTAAACCGTTACATATAACTTCCACAGCAGGAAATAAGGATTCTCCCGAATAATACTGATCTGATACTCTTATTATTGCAGTATCAATTTTAGTTTTATCATTATATTCAAGATTTACACTAGTATTGTCCGGTGAAATAGAAACCGTTTTTGTGTCAGTTTTTATCTCAATTTTATTAACATCTTTTTGTAGGACATCTCCGGTTTGTATACTTGTTCCATTCAGATTATTTGACTCAATATCAATAATCTCTTTATTAGTGTCTATCACTAAATTCTGTGCTTCTTCTCCGGAAATAATCACATTGTTTACACTTTCAGAACTAGAAATATCCTTTGCTGTAATTGATAATTCATATGGTGAATCTGTATCTAATGTGATTGTACCAGATTTTGCAATTTTAAAATCAGCAAATGAATTTGCTGTAACTGATATATAAAGGCCATCTTCATTATAAGAAAAAGTTCCATGGGGTATCTGGATATCATAGTCCATTTTTTCTACTCTTATTTGTGTAATTGCATATTCATTTGAATCATCAGATGGAAGATAAGCAACACTTTTTACCCAAGGTTCTCCAGATACTGAAAAGCTGTCAACCTTTTCTCCATTGATTATTATAGTATCCGTAATAAAACTAATCGTAGGACTTTCTATTGTCACAGATCCACGTGGCACAATATATTCATAATCATCAGTTATAAATTGAAATTGCATATCATTATTATTCTGAAGTGTATCGCTATAAACCAATGTATCAGTTCCTATCGATGACGCTGTAGTTCCTGACTTAGGAATAATACACTCCTGTAAATCTTCAGTTATATAAATACATCGATTATCCCCAGTATCTTCCTTAGAATACAGATAATTAGGATCAATTACCTTTATTTTATATGCATATTCCCTACCTCCATATACATATGGTGAACCTTCGGTATCTAGCCCATATGCTATTACAGCATGCGCTTTCATTCGTGCATCTTCTTCCTCTTCATTCTCATTACCAACCCAACAATAATCAATTAATATTGGCTTTTTAGTCTTGTTAATTGAATTTGCCAATTCATATAAATACTTTATTCTTTTAACAGGTGTATATTGATTTGTAAACTGTTCCCGAACTTTACGGTATTTACTTCCTGCCACAACGTACTGGTTAAGGCCAATCAACTCTTGAGTAGATGGACTTTTTGCAGGTTTTTCTAGATTATTTAAATCTCCAAGGTTCAATGTATTATAGTAGTTTTGTACAAAAACAGAACTCATCCCGAAACATACACCGCCCATTTGCTTTGACGCATTATATATTGCGGCAATATCATCAACACTAAAATTGTTATTAATTAAAAACATATCCCAGTTCATTATGTTAACAGGATATGGTGAACCCTTTGAAACCCCAATATCTTTCTCAGTATTCACAAAGCTAAATGTATCTTTGCCTAGAATGATATTTAAACCTGTACAAAACCTTTTTGTTGTAAATTCCCAATCCTTCTGATCTGATAAACCAAAAAATTTTTTTCCACCAACATTCACACAGCCATTTTCAAATACAACGCACATGTGTGCTCCATATGGTAATTTGACATTTGAAATTGTAAGTACGCTTTCATCAACAGAAACCTGTGAATCAGAGTTTATATCAAAACTTGTTATTTCATTTGTATCAAGATTTATGACATCAATGTTACCAGTTCCTTTTGTAACAACATCATCAAAACATACTGTAATATTATACCCTTCTCCATACAGCATGGGATCTACATTTTCTTCACCTTTTTCCGGAAAAGTTGAAATAACATTACTATCTCCTGCATAATTACCACTGATTGCTATTTGAATGTCTTCATAACTTAGTGACCCTCCATTTATTTTATCAGGCCCTATTTCATCTGTTGGGAGTTTTCCATTGACTAATGTGCTATCTAACGAATAGCATTCTTCTTGAACGGTTGCCCATGTGCAAATTCTTCCTGCATTACCTTCGATGTCTTCCCAACTACCATTGACTTTTTGTTGGACTGTTGAAGATATTGCAGATGCTAAATTGTAACAATGTTTAATGCCAAAACTATTCCATAACTGTTTTCTGCTTACAATGCCACCTACAATACAAGTTCCTCCTTTGTAGGCATAACCACCCACATTACCGTAATTTATGCAACAAGAAACATCAACGTAGTTTCCCGGGTCACCTATAATACCTCC
>JAXEBU010000025.1:0-3541 GCA_034093895.1 Candidatus Choladocola sp.
GAATCAACAAAGCTCTTGTGAAGATGGTAAACTACATTGTGGAGCAGGTGGAGAAGCCGGAGGAAAAGATTCTGGGAATCACCCACTGCAACTGCAAAGAGCGCGGAATGATGGTGCGGGATGCCATTCTGAAACATATTAAAGTAAAAGATGTAATTCTGCTGGATACGGCCGGTATTTCGACAATGTATGCCAACGATGGCGGAATTATCGTCGTGATTTAAAAAAACATTGAAATTCCTGCAGAATCGTGTATACTGTTTATTAGTAAAAAAGCATTCTGCCAACGGTTTCAGGGCGGCAGAACTGTTTTGAGTATCGGCTAAAGGAGAGATAGATACATGAGTCAGGCAAAAGTTGACCGCTACAAAGAAGAAAAGCGCAATCGCGAGAAGATCATCAAAAAGCAGAAGAGAGAGTGGATGGCTACCAAGGCAGGACTTTCTCTGGTTGCACTTGTGATGGTTGTCTGGGTGGGTTTTTCCGTATATCAGGGATTTCAGTCATCCGATGACACTGCAGCAGAGGTGCCTACGTATACAGTAGATACATCTGCACTGACAGATTATATGTCGAGTCTGACTGCGGAAGCAGAATAAATACAGACAGAAAAGGGCGTGAGACCTGCAGGTTGGCGAGTAGCTGATTTGCAGGTTTTTCTTTGTTATACAGGAAAGCCTGCTTTCTGCAGGAAAAAACAAAAAATACTCTTGACAATGTGTAAGAGAAGTAGTAATATCCATATAAATCCACTAGGAAATATATGATAATGAAAAGAAGGCAGGTACAATTGTCGGAAATACGTGAAAGACATTGATTTTGCGCCAATGAAATGCTATACTTTTCAAATCAGAAAAAAATCAGAAAAGGAGAAAAGTTATGAAAAAGAACATTGCAAAAGTATTAAGTCTGGCACTGGCAGTTTCAGCAGCAGCATCACTCCTTCCTGCATCCTTTGCAGGAGCTGAGGAAGACAAGGTGATCAGAGTTGCAGCATCTCCGATTCCTCATGCGGAGATCCTGGAGCAGGCGAAACCGATCCTTGAGGCTGAGGGATGGACGCTGGAGATTACAGAATTTGAAGATTACATACAGCCGAATCTGGCAGTGGAGGACGGAGAGTATGATGCAAACTATTTCCAGCATATTCCGTATCTTGACAGCTTTAATGAAAAGAACGGAACCCATCTGGTAAATGCAGGCGGCATCCATTATGAGCCCTTCGGAATTTATCCGGGAACAAAAGCAAGCCTCGATGAGCTGGAAGACGGCGATATTATTGCAGTTCCGAACGATCCGACAAATGAGGCGAGAGCACTTCTTCTGCTGCAGGACAACGGTGTTATTACCCTGAAGGAGGGAGCAGGTCTCACAGCAACGATCAAGGATATCGAAGAGAATCCGTATAATGTAAAGCTTGAGGAGCTTGAAGCTGCACAGGTACCGAGAGTAGTAGGCGAGGATGCTTTCGTTGTTATGAACGGAAACTATGCACTGGAAGCAGGCTTCTCTGTTGCAAAGGATTCTATCGCATACGAAGCTTCTGATTCCGAGGCTGCAAAGACGTACGTAAATATCATTGCAGTGGAAGAGGGAAATGAGAATTCTGAGAAGATTCAGGCGCTGGTAAATGTTCTGAAGTCTGATGAGATCAGAAACTTCATCATTGAGACGTATGACGGTGCAGTGGTTCCGTTTGAGGAGGCAGCAGAAGGTGAAGCAGAGCCGGCTACAGAGGCTGTTACGGAGTAAATGTCATAACCGGCACAGAAAGAATTGCATGATTTCATGAAAAACGGAGCTGTTGCGGGATTGTATCTTGCAACAGCTCTGTTTTTGGGCTATAATGGCTCAAAAAGTGACAATGCGACACAGCGGAGGCTAATATGGAACCGATTATAAAAATCGAACACCTGAATAAAGAATTCAGACAGAAGGATATGAATGTGAATGCGCTGCAGGATGTCAGCCTTGACATATACAAGGGTGATATTTACGGAATCATCGGTATGTCCGGAGCAGGCAAGAGTACACTGGTGCGCTGTCTCAACTTTCTGGAGCGTCCCACAGGCGGACGCGTGATTGTGGACGGAAAAGATCTGGCGCAGCTCTCGGAGAAGGAGCTTCGTGCAGCAAGAAAAGATATTGGAATGATCTTCCAGCATTTTAATCTCCTGATGCAGAGAAATGTGGTGGATAATGTCTGCTTTCCCATGGAGATTGCCGGCGTCAGAAAAAGAGAAGCCAGAAAGAAGGCAATGGAATATCTGAAAATAGTGGGACTGGAGGAAAAGGCGAAGGCGTATCCTGCCCAGCTTTCCGGCGGTCAGAAACAGCGTGTGGCTATTGCCAGAGTACTGGCATCGGATCCGAAGATTCTGCTCTGCGATGAAGCCACCAGCGCCCTGGATCCTCAGACGACGAAATCCATTCTGCAGCTTCTCAAGGAGATCAATCAGAAATACGGCATCACGATTGTGGTGATTACCCATGAGATGGCCGTTGTTCAGGAAATCTGCAGTCACGTGGCTATCATCGATCACGGAAATCTGGCAGAGTACGGAACGGTGGAGGAAATTTTCCAGGCACCGAAATCAAAGGAAGCGAAGAAGCTGATCTACCAGGGATATTCCAAGGTGGCGGAGATGAAGGGAAAGCGGTGTGTCCGCATCGTTTTTTCCGAGAATTCCTCTTTCGAGCCGGTAATCGGAAACATGGTTCTGGCATTTAAGACTCCTGTCAACATTCTTTATGCCAACACGAAGGATCTGGACGGAGTAGCGAAGGGTGAGATGATTCTGCAGCTTCCGGAGGATGAAGCAATGGGAGATAAGATGATTGCTTATCTGCGAAATACGAAATTATCGGTGGAGGAGCTGAAAAACTATGTGGGATAAAGCGATGACTGATATGATAATTGCCGGAATCGGTGAAACTCTTTATATGACACTGGTTTCAGCGTTTCTCGGATACGTGTTCGGGCTTCCGATGGGAGTTATCCTGACCGTATCGGACAAAGGCGGAGTACGCCCCAATGCGGGACTGTACAAGGTTTTTGATTTTATAACGAATGTGTTCCGAAGCATACCTTTCCTGATTCTTCTGATCCTGATTCAGCCGATGACGAAAGCAATTGTGGGAAGAAGTACGGGAAATGCGGCAATGATTGTACCGCTGACCGTTGCGGCCGCACCTTACATTGCACGTATTGTGGAATCCTCTCTGAAAGAGGTGGATCACGGCGTAATCGAGGCAGCTCAGAGTATGGGAGCCAGTACCTGGGAGATTGTCTGGAAGGTGCTTCTGAAAGAAGCGCGCACCTCTCTGATTGTCAATGCGGCTATTGTTACGGGAACAATTCTTGGATACTCTGCCATGGCTGGTACCATCGGTGCAGGCGGACTTGGAAAGATTGCGATCCAGTACGGTTATTATCGGTATGAGACCGGCATTATGATTGTGACAGTGGTGATTCTGGTACTGCTGGTTCAGCTGATGCAGGGAATCGGCATGATGCTGTCGAGAAAGCTTGACCGGAGGA
>JAXEBU010000026.1:0-10997 GCA_034093895.1 Candidatus Choladocola sp.
GTCTGAAAGAATGGAAAGAAAAGGGGTATCCCGTGCTTCCGGTATCAGTAAACGTGTCCAGAGCGGACGTCTACCAGATCGATCTGGAAGAGACTTTTGTGGAGCTCACGGAGAAGTACGGAATTGATCCTGCCTGCCTGCATCTGGAAATTACGGAGAGTGCGTATGCGGAGAATCCGGGACAGATCATTGAAACGGTAAACCGGCTGCGTCAGCGGGGCTTTATTATCGAAATGGATGATTTTGGAAGCGGCTATTCTTCTCTGAATATGCTGAATCAGATGAAAATGGATATTTTAAAGCTGGATATGAAGTTTATTCAGAATGAAATGGCAAAACCTCTGGATCGGAGTATTCTGAACTATGTAATCAGTATGTCCCACGGAATGGGACTAAGTGTGGTGGCAGAGGGGGTGGAGACCAGAGAACAGCTGGAGCGGCTGCGGGAGATCGGTTGTGATTATGTGCAGGGATACTATTTTGCAAAGCCCATGCCTGCTGCAGAGTACGAAGAACTTCTGAAAAACCAGCCCTTAAGCTGCGAAGCCACCGTGCCGAAACAGACACGGAAAGGCAACGATATGCGGTGTCTTCTGGTGGCAGATGAAAATGAAGGATTCCGGAAAAAGGTGTGTGCCGTATTCGAGGGGCAATACCGTGTGCTGGAAGCTTCTGACGGAGTGAGCGCCCTCAACTGCATCGGCTCAGGCAGTGAGGAGACGGTTTCCGCCGTGATCCTCAGTATGACACTGCCGGATGATGGCGCAGCTTTTCTGATGAAAGCACTCCGACAGAATCCGGCCTTCTGGGAGATTCCTGTTCTGGCTACCATACCGGGAGCTGAGATGGCAGGAGCGTATCCCCTTGCGATGGAAACGGAGGATTTCCTCTGCAAGCGTCATCCGGGATGCGATCTGCTCAGGCGTGTCGAGCGGATGATGGGCGTTGCCGCATCGCATGAACGGGAGATTACACTGCAGGATGAGGCGAGCCGGGACTTCCTGACCGGACTGTTCAACCGGAGAGGATTCCAGGCGGCCATGGATTTGCTGCGCAAAGAGGATCTGCCTCTGGCTGTATGTCTTTTTGATCTGGATGATCTGAAAAAAGTAAATGATACGTGCGGACACGATGCGGGTGACCGGCTGATCCAGTCCTTTGCAGATCTGCTTCGCAGAAAAACAAGGGCAAAGGACATCCTCTGCCGCTACGGCGGTGATGAATTCCTGGTAGTTCTGAAGCATCTGAGCGACGGGGAAACTGCCAGAAAAAAAGCGCTCGATATCTGCCGGTCATTCCATGCATCCTGTTCTGTGGGCGTTGCGCTGTCCGAACCCGATGAGAAATACTGCGCGAAGCTGGTTCAGTGTGCAGATCAGGCACTCTACAGGGCAAAGCGGGAAAATAAGGGCGGATGCTGTCTCTGGGAAAGAGAAAAATAATTCGGAGAAAACTTTATGGACAGTTATTTTGAATCGATATCATATCTTCAGGATATCCTGAGAGATTCCATGATCGGGATGTGGCGTATTGAGATGGATGACGGGAAACCGCCGCGTCTGTTTACAGATGAAACATTTCAGAAGATGATGGGAATGGACGACGGACTGTCTCCGCAGGAAAGCTATCGCTTCTGGTATGAACGCATTCCCGGACAGGAACGGGAAAAAGTGAGAGCGGCCATTGAAGAGATGATACGCTCCCATCATGCAGAAGCGCTGTATACCTGGGAACATCCGGAAAAGGGAATAATTTACATTCGCTGTATGGGGACACAGGATACTGCGTATCAGAATGGTCTGAGATTCTGCGGCAGCCATCAGGATGTGAGCAGGCTGGCCCGGGTACGCCTTGAGGTGGAGCAGAGGCTGGAAGAAAAGGAACAGGAATACGCAAACCTTACCCGATCCAATGAGGCGGACCGGGAGATACTGAATGCCATTCCCGGCGGTGTTGCAGTAATGCGCTGCACGGCGGAGGGAATGTGGGTGCCGGAATTTCTGTCGGAAGGTTTTGCCGCCATGTGCAGCATGCCGATGGAGAAGGCCTGGGAGCTGTACCGGAAGGACGCAATGACCGGTGTACATCCCGATGATAAACAGAAGCTGTCGGAACAGATGGACAGATATTTTACCGGCGACAAAGAGTATACAGAGCTGACCTACCGCCTCAGAAAGGGGGAGGAAGGCTATTTCTGGGTCCGCAATGCCCTTACCATGATGGGGGGAGAGGACGGTGAAAAGAAGGTTTACTGCGTTTATCGTGACATAACGCGGGAAATCGAGGAAAAGGAGGAGCTTCGTCATCAGTATGATGAGCGCCTTGCCCGGCATTATCGTGTTACAGGGCCTGATCTGCTGATATCAGGCCATGGCAGTATCAGCAGAAACAGAGTTCTGGAGATTGTGGATTACACAGATTCCGCTCTGCTGCAGACATTTGGAGATAACTGGGATGTGTTCTTCGGGAAGCTTGGAAGCCTCATGGAAGACAGCCAAGAACGCAATCTTTTTCTGAATACATTTTTGAATATGCCGCTGCTGGCAGCGTTTTCCAGAGGGAAGACAGAACTGGAGCAGCGCTGTTTCATCCGCTTTTCCGGGGAAGACTGCGGCCGGTATGTTCAGTTCAAGGTGAATCTGGTAACAGACCCGAACGTGGGTGAAGTCATTGCAATTCTGGCGGTAACGGATGTGACGGAACAGACCATAATCCGGGAAATTCTGCGGAAGCTGTCGGTGATGGGATGTGATCTCGTTGCCGATGTGGATCTGTACAGAGACTGCCAGACCTTTCTGACCGTGGGCGGTGTGGACGGAGCACCCGGCAGAAAAGTCAGCTTTTCCGGGTACAATGCGAATGCTGTGGAGACTTACGTGGTTCCGGGCGACAGGGAACGTCTGAGCCGCATGCTGCAGTCTGATTATATTCTGAAGAGACTTGGAACGGAAGAATCCTATTCCTTTTCTTATTCCATACGAAGTGAGGATGGAAAGATACTGACAAAGCATCTGACGGTTTTTGCCATTGATCTGCGTCTGGGCCGCGTCTGTACGGCCCGTCAGGACATAACGGAGAGTATTCAGGCAGAGCGTCAGAGCAAGGAAGCGCTGGAACAGGCTCTGGATGCGGCGGAAAAGGCAAACCGGGCCAAGAGTACGTTTCTCTCAAATATGTCCCATGATATCCGCACGCCCATGAATGCAATTATCGGATTCACGACACTGGCGATGGCCAATATGGACAATACAGAGAAAATAAAGGATTATCTTGGAAAGATCCTTTCGTCCGGAAATCATCTGCTTTCCCTGATCAATGATGTTCTTGATATGAGCCGGATTGAAAGCGGCAGGATCAGTCTGGAGGAGACGGAAGCCAATCTGGCTGATATTCTGGCTGATATCACAAATATTGTCGGCGGTCAGATCCAGGCAAAGCAGCTGACACTGAAGACAGACATAAGCCATGTAACGGATGAAGATGTGTACTGTGATAAGACACGGCTGAATCAGGTACTGCTGAATCTTCTGTCAAACGCAATAAAGTTTACACCACCCGGCGGAACGGTGTCTGTCAGCATGGCCCAGCTGCACAGTGATTCGAAAGAAAAAGGGCTGTATGAGATCAGAGTCAGAGATAACGGTATCGGTATGAGTCCGGAATTTGCAGATCACATTTTTGATCCTTTTGAGCGGGAGCGGACTTCAACCGTCAGCCGGATTCAGGGAACCGGCCTTGGCATGGCAATTACCAGAAGCATTATCGATATGATGGGCGGAACGATAGAGGTGCACACCAGGCAGGGCGTGGGAAGTGAATTTGTCGTCCGTCTTGCACTTCGTCTTCAGCATGACGGAAAAGGATGGAAAAGAGACGAAAACAGTGAAAATACGACGGATCATCATCCGGCAGATCGGAACGAACACAGCCTTCCGGAGTATGCGGGCATTTTCAGAGGCAAACGTCTGCTGCTGGCAGAGGATAATGAGCTGAACCGGGAGATTGCGGTTGAGCTCCTCACAGTGTGCGGTTTTACTGTGGATACAGCAATAAACGGGCAGGAAGCACTTTTGAAGGTGGAAGCTTCCGAACCGGGGGATTACGATCTGGTGCTGATGGATATTCAGATGCCCGTGATGGACGGCTATGAAGCGACACGGCGCATCCGCACACTGCCAAGAAGGGAGCTGGCCGGTCTTCCCATACTGGCCATGACGGCCAATGCTTTCGATGAGGATCGCAAAGCTGCGGCAGAGTGCGGTATGAACGGTTTTATATCAAAACCGATTAATATGGAAGAACTGATCCGAACCCTGAAAAGTGTGTTTGATGCATTTCTGATGTTTTAGCGGAGGTTTACAAATGAAAGAGTTACACAAATCGTTGAACCAGGAACAGGCAATCCGGAGTTTTTTGCGTGAGTATTCAGGTAAGACAAAACACGGACAGATGCTTTCTGATATCATGGCTGATATGGGAGAATATTATGATTCTGACCGTATTTTTGTTTTTGAACTGAATGAAGAACGAACGGAAATTTCCGCTGCCCACGGATGGTGCCGTGAAGGAATGGCCCCTGTGGAGAACCGCTTTCGCAACGTATCCGCAGCCGGACTTAAGCCTCTGTTTGAGCTTCTGGAGGAAAAGGGTGCGTGTTTCTTTCCGTGTTTGAGTGGATTTCCAGATCCTGATTCACAGTTTTGTCGCCTGCTGGCAGGGACAGGTGCTGAAACACTGCTGGCAGCTTCCTTTGCGACGGGGGCTGAAACGATCGGACTGCTGGCGGCAGTGAATCTCCGCCGGAAATCAGACGACCTTCTGCTGATGTCAGTTGCAGCATCTGCCTGCTGCTGTGAGATAACTGCAAATCACATGAGTAAGGAAAGCAGTGAAAAGAACGGAAAAATGGTGGAAGCACAGAAGAAGCTGCAGGAAACGAATGCGGAGCTTACAACTCTTCTGGAGAATGAGAAAAAGCATACGGCCATTATCGGTTCCCTGAGCAGTGTTTTCTTTGCACTGTTCTATATTGATCTGGAAGAAAACTCTTTTCAGGAGATTATTTCTCTTGACAGCATAAATCATGTATACGGAGAAAAAGGAGATGCCAGAATAGCCCTGAAACGGCTGATCGATTCGCTCGTTGCGGAAGAATCCAGGCCGGCCATGCGGTTATTTATGGATTTCGATACGATAGATGACCGGCTTGGTGACAAGCCGATGATTATTCAGGAATACGTTGCTCTCGCAGGAGGCTGGGTGAGATGCAGCATGATTCCTGTGGAGAAGAACGAAAACGGAAGAAACTGCAGAATTATCTGCGGCTTCCGGCAGATTACTGCGGAAAAAGAAGCTCTGGAATCTCAGGATAATCTGATTCAGGCACTTTCCGTACCGTATGAAAATATCTATGCCGTAAATATGGATTCCGGTGAGGCCGTCTGCTACCGGATGGGACAGGCCATAAGTGACCGTTACGGCAGAAAATTTGCAGTCGGAGATTACGGCAAAAATATTTGTTCCTACATCGAAAACGATGTACTGGAAGAGGACAGGTATCTTTTTGATGTAATGCGTTCCGTGGATGATGTAAAAAAGCTTCTGTCCGACAGGAAAACGTGGTATTTCAATTACAGAGTTTCACGCAATGGGCAGATACAGTATTTCCAGTGTCAGCTGGTAAGACCGAGACTTGAACGGAATGAATTTGTGGCCGGTTTCAAAAACGTGGATGCTGAGAAAAAGCAGGAGCTGGCTCAGCAGCATAAAATCGAAGAAGCACTTGCTGTTGTGGAACGGATGAATGCAACGCTGAGGGAAGAGATGGCAGTCTCCCAGGCGCTGAGTCAGGAATACCACAGCCTGTTCAAAATCGATGCTGAAACAGGAAAGCTGACGCTCTACCGGACAGACGGAGTCGGCATGGACAGCAAACATCTGGAGGCGCTTCTGCAGCTTGGTGATTACAACAGCGTTATTTCCAAATATATCGATGCGTACGTCTGGCATGAGGACCGCGAACGGATCAGAGCGTCGGCAGGGCTGGAGGTTCTGATTGCATGTGTTCCGGATGTGGGGCTTTATAAACAGGGATACCGCAGGGTTATGGACGGTATTATTACTTATTACGAAATGAATGTGGTTAAGAATGTGGATCCGGACGGAACGGTCACATTCATTCTTGGAATGCGTGACGTGGATGAAGAAATGCGGCGTCAGCTGAAACAGACCCGGGAGATGGAAACGCAGCGGGAGATTATCGAAGGACTTGGATCAGAATATTATTCTGTCCTGCTGGTAGATCCTGATACGGATACGGTGAAAACGTACCGTGCTTCGGATGTGGAAGGACAGGCCATTGCGGATTACTTCAGCCGCCACAATCACTGCTGGTCAAAAGGAATATGCAGTTATGCGCAGGAGATGATTACGGAAGCCAGCCGTGCAGAATTCCTGGAAAAGCTGTCCCTGGAGCATATCAGGGAGGACGGTAAGGACTATTCCTTTACGTATGAAAAAGAAGGAAAGGACGGGATTGTATATCTGCAGGCCCGGGTCGCATTCGTTCAGGAAAGAGAAGGCGGTATGGCTGTGGTGATTGGAACACGGAATGTGGATGATCTGATCAAGAAAGAACGGCAGCAGGAGATGGCACTGAAGGCGGCCTTTGATGCTGCGGAGGGCGCCAGCCGGGCAAAGACAGATTTCCTGTCCAATATGTCTCATGATATCCGCACTCCCATGAATGGAATCATCGGTATGACTGCCATTGCCGCAGCCCACCTCGATGACAGGGAAAGAGTGAAGGACAGCCTGCAGAAAATCACACAGGCCAGCAAACACCTGCTCAGCCTGATTAATGAAGTACTCGATATGAGCAAAATTGAATCCGGAAAAGTACAGCTGATAGAGGAAGAATTCAATCTTTCGGATCTGATCGATCACCTTCTTTCCATGACCAGTTCCCAGATTGAGGAGCACCATCACGAACTGTCCGTCAATATTTCCGAGGTGGTTCATGAAGCGGTAGTGGGTGACAGCCTCCGTATTCAGAAGGTCTTTATGAATCTTCTGGGCAATGCCGTGAAATTCACACCGGACGGAGGAAAAATCAGGATATCCATTTCCGAGAAACCGTGTGCGCAGGCCAAAGTCGGCTGCTACGAATTTATTTTTGAAGATAACGGAATCGGCATGAGTGAAGACTTCATGGATCAGGTCTTTGAACCTTTTGCCAGAGCTGCTGACAGCCAGGTGAACCGGATTCAGGGAACCGGTCTTGGAATGCCCATCAGCCGAAATATTGTGCGCATGATGGGAGGAGACATCAAAGTTGAGAGCAAAAAGGGCGTCGGTTCCCGGTTTGTCGTAACGATTTATCTGAAGCTTCAGGATACTGTGGAAATTCAGTATGACAGGTTCATTGATCTGGATGTGCTTGTAGCAGATGATGATGAGCTGAGTCTGGAGTCCTGCTGCTGCATACTGAATGACCTTGGTATGAAAGCGGAAGGGGTTTCCGGCGGCGCGGAGGCTGTGGAAAGCGTTGTTCTGCATCACCGGGAGAACAGAGACTTTTTTGCATGTATCATCGACTGGAAGATGCCTGACATGGATGGAATTGCCACCACGAAAGCCATCCGGAAAGCAGTGGGGAATGATGTCCCGATTATCATTATTTCTGCCTACGACTGGTCGGATATCGAACAGGAAGCAAGAGCAGCCGGTGCAAATGCGTTTATCAGCAAGCCGTTGTTCCGTTCCAGACTGGCAAAGACCTTCAGTATCCTTCTGGGGGAAGAAGAGCCTGGAGAAGAGAAACTGACGCTGGACGGAATCAGCAGTATCGATCTTTCCGGGCGGCGGGCACTGCTGGTGTAAGATAATGAACTGAATACGGAAATCGCAGTGGAAATCCTGGAAATGACAGGTCTGGAAGTTGAGCATGTTTCCGACGGAACGGAAGCCGTTGACAGGATGAACGAGACAGATGACGGATATTATGATATTGTTTTCATGGATATCCAGATGCCGAAAATGAATGGATACGATGCGACGAGAGCAATCCGTGCCATGAACCGCAGCTACTGCAAGCAGATTCCGATCATTGCCATGACAGCCAATGCATTCGCGGAGGATGTACAGGCCGCCAGGACGGTGGGAATGAATGAACACATAGCCAAGCCCTTTGACCTGCGGATTCTTGCAAAAACGCTGAGAAAGTGGCTGTTGGAGAGATAACAGATTCTTACTGCAGGGAAGGCTGCAAATACGGTATACAGAATCGGGAAAGAGAAAAAAGGAGAAATCAATGGTCAGAAAATGGTGGCATGATAAAGTAGCGTATCAGATTTATCCCAAGAGCTTTAAGGACACGAACGGCGACGGGATCGGAGATCTGAGAGGCATTATTTCAAAACTGGATTACCTGAAATCGCTGGGGATCGATATGATCTGGCTTTCGCCGGTTTACAGATCGCCGTTTGTGGATCAGGGATACGATATATCGGATTATTATGCGATTGCAGAGGAATTCGGAACCATGGAGGAGTTCGATGAACTGCTTGCAGAGACAAAAAAGCGTGGTATGTATCTGATTATGGATCTTGTGATCAACCACTGCTCCGACCGTCATGAGTGGTTTCAGAAAGCACTGGCGGATCCGGAAGGCAGGTACGGCAATTATTTCTATTTCAGAAAAGGAAAAGACGGAAATCCTCCCAGTAATTACAGATCCTATTTTGGCGGCAGCTGCTGGGAAAAAGTCCCTGGAAAAGACCTTTATTACCTCCATATGTTTGCGAAGGAGCAGCCGGATCTGAACTGGGAAAATCCTGAAATGCTCCAGGAGCTTTACCGGATGATTAACTGGTGGCTGGAAAAGGGGCTGGCGGGATTCCGGATCGATGCAATCATCAATATAAAGAAAAATCTGGAGTTTCCGGATCTGGAACCGGATGGTCCGGACGGGCTGGCAGCCTGCTGGAAGATGGTGGAGACGGCAACGGGAGTCGGAGAACTTCTGAATGATCTTAAAAAAAATACATTTGAAAAGTACGATGCTTTTACGGTGGGGGAAGTTTTCAATATGAAAGACGGTGAACTTGAAAAGTTTATCGGAGAAAATGGTTATTTTTCCACAATTTTTGATTTCAGTGCCCACTGCTTAAGCGAGGGAGCGCACGGTTGGTACGATGCACCTTCTGTGGACTTTAAAAAGTGGCGGGAGACCGTAATCCGCTCTCAGCTCGATGTCAGCCGGTGTGGATTTGAGGCAAATATTATTGAAAATCATGACGAACCGAGAGGCGTGTCCCGTTTTCTCCCGGAATATGCAAGAACACAGGCAGGAACGAAAATGCTGGGTACGGTAAACGTTCTGCTGCGCGGAATTCCCTTTATTTATCAGGGGCAGGAGATCGGCATGCAGAATGCAGTCTGGGACAGCGTGGATGAGTTTGATGATATCAATACGAAAGACCAGTATGAACTGGCAAGGAGAGCAGGGCTTTCAGAGAAGGAAGCGCTTCAGGCATGCTCCCGGTTAAGCCGTGATAATGCCAGGACACCGGTTCAGTGGAGCAGTGCGGAGCATGCAGGCTTTACAGAGGGACGGCCATGGCTGAAAGTGAATCAGAATTACAGGGAAATCAATGTGGAAGATCAGGAAAAAGACGAAAATTCTGTGTTGAATTACTACCGCAGGCTGATCGAATTGCGTAAATCGGCAGAATATAAAGAAGTATTTACGTACGGAGATTTTATCCCGGCATTTGAAGATACGGACAGTATTATGGCATTTTATCGGACCGATGGCCGGAAGAGAGTTCTTGTGGCAGCCAATTTCGGGACGGAGCGGGTTTTGCTTGATCTGAAGTATCCTGTTTTCAGTGTCCTATTGTCCAACAGGGAGAAAGGCAAAGAGCCGGAGGTGCAGGAAAAGCAGAACAAATTGTATCTGGAGAGCTGTGAGGCTGTTGTTCTGGAGTGCGGAATATAGCAGACAGGAGGGAGGTTCGTATGGGTCTGAGAACAATAACACAATCCGTTTACCGGAAAAATGAAGTGGGCAGCCTGGATCTGGAATTCCGGGAGGCAGAACAGTATGGAAAGGTGAAGCTGGGAAGGGAATACATATTCTGGAAAAAAGGGCTGAAATGGTACCTGGAAAGGTACGATAATATCAGCAGAGCCTTTCGCAGAATCGAGGCAGTTGATACGAAGATGTGCTGCGGAAATGTGAATTTTGATATTCAGAAGCTGGTACTGATTCTGAAGGACGGAAATGAGGCAGAGCTGCTGATCGGGGAAGGGGTACCGGGAGAAGCAGAAGCACTTTACCGGAAGCTTCAGGAAAACAGGCCCGAGATTTCATATGGGAAAAAAGCACCGTAAAATGAAAGAAACCGGAGCGGATACGCAGCCCGGAGACGGTGAAGATTGTTTGTTATTCTTGACGCTTTCCGGCGAATGTGTTAGAATTTTATAAATACTTGTTGGAATGTTACCGGTGAAGCGGGCTTAACCAACTCTGTCTGATACCCATAGAACGGTTTGGGTTTTTGATGGAGCTGGTTTTTTTTATCCTTTTGTTTTTTCGATATGGATGAAGAAATGATACATGGATTGGGGGATTTACAGTGGAGGGGCAGTGGGTGTGAGAATAAAGAAAGTTATCAATAACAATATTCTCTGTACGGTGGATGAGAAAGGACAGGAACTGATTGTGACCGGAAAGGGAATCGGCTTTAAGCGGTTTCCGGGTGAACCTGTCGATGTGGATCAAATTGAGAAAATTTACCGTATGGAGGGAAAAACGGAACAGAAAAAACTGCGTGAACTGGTGGAGAAGATTCCGTTGGAGCATCTGCAGCTGACAGAGGAACTGGTAGATTATATCAGAAAGGAGATTTCCGGAAAGCTGAATGAATCCCTGCTGATTACGCTGTCTGATCATATCAGCTTTGCAATACTGCGGGAGGAAAAAGGAATTGAGT
>JAXEBU010000027.1:0-5708 GCA_034093895.1 Candidatus Choladocola sp.
CCCCTCAGTGCAACACTCATCTTCTCCACAATCTTCCGGTAATCATCCTTCATACCGCGCTTGATCCAGTCCAGCATCACACCGACAAATCCATACTTGTAAAAGCCGGCAATAAATACCTTGTCCTCTTCTTCCAGGTTCAGCCCTGCGGACTCTTCCTCCACCACGCCGAGGATCAGATCGTACGTCAGGCTGAACAGATAATTCTCAATCTGTTCCCGACTGACTGAATGATAAACATTCAGAATAAACGGTTTATTTTCCAGAACAGCCTCAAAAATCTGCAGCAGACCTTCCTGCCAGCTATCGTACGTTTTCTTGCCCTGTAGCGCCCGGGCGGCATCTTCCATACACGCCCACTCCACAAGGTCATAAATATCCTTAAAATGATAATAAAATGCCATTCTGCTGATTCCGCAGTCAGAAGTCAGATCACTGATCGTGATTTTATCCAGCGGCTTCTCCAGTAACATTTTTTTCAGGGAAGCTTCCAGCGCACTCTTTGTCAGGTTTGACATCGCATCACCTTATCCTCTCAGAAGACGTTTTCTGCTGACACATTCCTCACGTTCTGCCAGCCACTCCTTCAGATCCGGATAAAGCTGTTCTGCCAGACTGTATCCATGCCAGTAAAAATCCTCCAGTTTTTCCAGATCACGCTCTGTCCTGCTCACACAGGGCATCGTCGGCCGAATGACAAAAACCTGTCCTTTTTCTTCCAGGCGCTCAATCAGATCCATCGTCCGGTTATAATTGTGATTTCGCTGTATGATTGCTCTGGCCAGCATCGGGTACTTCCGGTAATACAGCTTCGCCAGCTTCACGGACTTCTGGCTCTCACTCTTGTAATATCCTTTCCGTCTCGTCAGAATTACAATATTGTAATCAAATCCGTCCGCAATTGCTTTCCGGATCGGTACGGAATCTGCAAGACCTCCGTCCATCATCGGAATTCCGTCCACTTTGACCATGGGAGCCGCAAAAGGAAGGCTGGAAGAGGCACGGCAGGCCGCCATCATCCGCTCTCTGTTCCGGTATTCTTCAATATACTCCGCTTTGCCCGTCAGGCAGTTGGTTGTCACCAGCAGACATCTCATGGGCGACTTCACATATTCCTTAAAATCAAAAGGATAATCATGGTTCGGAAACTGATCAAAAATCAGATCCATATTCATGAAATACTTCGTCTTCATCATCGTCCGGACTCCGTACAGCTCATGATCCAGCTGTGCATCCAGCATGCATTCCTTGGTCCTCAGAATCTGCCCCGATACGTAATCCACCGCATTGCAGGCCCCCGCAGATACGCCGACCACGTAAGGAACCATCAGCTTTTCTCCCATCAGGTAATCAAGCACACCGCTGGTAAATATTCCGCGCTGTCCTCCGCCTTCCAGAATCATTCCAACTTTTTTCATTTACATCCCCCGATTCCACTCAATGGAGGCCGCACTGCTCTGTTTCTCTGTTCGACAGTGATTACGCCTCTGTCTCTGCCTCTGCTGCCGTATCTGCAGAATCTGTCTCAGCTTCTGAGCCCGTTTCACTTTCGGTCTCTGCAGCTTCTTCAATGACTGCATTGTCCACCAGGAAATTCAGAACCTTGTCCATCATCAGGCTTCTGCGAATCATATCTTCTCCGTTGGCAGCCACCAGCTCTTCTCCTGAATTATATCCATACCGCGACGCGTAATCTTCGCAGCCTGCCTGATACTCTTCTTCACTCAGTTCCAGACTCTCCGCCTCGGAAATTGCCTTCAGATACAGTTCAATCTGCAGGTTCTGCTGTGCCACCATAACAGCCTGGTTCTGAAAATCTTCTTCTGCCAGTCCGTATGCAACGCTGAGGTAGTCTCCGAATTCCATACCGTACATTTCCGCTTCTTCTCTGATACCGGATTCCAGGCTGGAAACGTAATAATCAACTGCTTCCTGCGGATACTCCTTAATCTCGGAGGAATCTGAAATCTGTGTCAGAATATCTGACTGAATATTGTACTTTTTCTCTTCCTCTTTGCTGCTCTCCAGAGAAGAACGGATATAATCCGTATACGATGCCACATCCGTATAGTCGCCTTCTGTAATCGTATTTACCAGTTCATCTGTCAGCTCCGGCGCCCGCTTAATCTCATTGACCGTAACGGTAAACACCACATCCTTGCCTGCCAGATCCTCGCTGAAATAGCTTTCCGGGAAAGTCAGCGGAATATCCAGCGTCTCTCCGACAGCTGCGCCTACCAGTCCGTCCTCAAAACCGTCAATAAACGTATGGGAACCGATGGTCAGATCGTATTCTTTTGCCGTTCCTCCGTCAAAAGCTTCTCCGTCCAGCTTTCCTTCATAATCAATATTGGCCGTATCTCCGTATTCTACCGTACCGTCCTCCACGGTCTCCAGTGCTCCTGCCAGTTCGATATTCTCCTGAATCTGCTGCTCAATCTCTTCGTCTGTCACAGCAATGGGATCAACCGTTACCGTCAGACCTTTGTAGTCTCCCAGCGTCACATAATCAGACGCCTTATATTCCGGATACTCCAGGGCCTCTGTTTCCGCTGTGCCTTCTGTTTCGTCCGCACCTTCCGTATCATCCTCCGCATCCGTATTTTCTTCCACGCCTGCTGTCTCTTCTTCTGCCATTACGACAGCAGGAGCTGCCACAGAAGATACAGCGAGACAGAATGTGCACATCAGCACCGTCATCAAATTCTTTCTTTTCATAAATATCTATCCTCTCTGCACTTTATTTTCCCACATATTTTCCGGGTTCCCTCACCCCGGAAAACATAATCAGTATACCATATTTGCCCCCTTTTGCCATCATCAAATATAATTTTAATAAAAAACAAAGAATTATTGCACTTTCTTCCAAACGATGATAAAATAAGCTTCGAAAAATAGATGCATGGAGGTACATATGTCAATATTTCTCAAGGTTTTACTGATTATCCTGATTATTCTCGTTATTGGACTTGTTGTTCTCTACTTTGTCGGCCGGAAGATGCAGAAAAAGCAGGCAGCGCAGCAGGAGCAGATGGAAGCGGCAAAGCAGACCGTCTCCATGCTGGTAATAGATAAGAAACGATTACCCATTAAACAGTCGGGGCTTCCCCAGATCGTCATCGATCAGACACCGCGGCTCATGCGCCGTTCCAAGCTTCCGATTGTAAAGGCAAAAGTCAACGTAAATCCGAAGGGCCGGAATGCCATCGGCGGTTCCAAAATCATGACACTGGTCAGCGATGCCGCCATCTTTGATACCATCCCGGTGAAAAAGGAAGTCAAAGCTGTCATCAGCGGTATTTATATTATGGAAGTCAAAGGTGTCCGCGGACCGCTGGAGACACCGCAGAAGAAACAGGGATTCTGGAAGAGAATGAAATCCAAAATCTCACGCAAAAACAAATAAGAAAAATAAGAACCCCTGAGTCAGATGGCTCAGGGATTTTTTATTCTGCCTTTTGTAAAATCTCAGAAAGTGTAAGGCGTACAAATCACACTTTTCACTGCAGATGGAACAGCCCGCTGTCCTTTGCCATGACTCTGATCTGAATCCGGCAGTCTGCAACACGTTCGTAATTTACTTCCAGTTCATACTGTACCACAGCCTCCAGCAGATTTTCCTCCTCCGTCACTTCCATTGACACAACATCGACACCGGCAAGCAGATTTCCGAACGGCGTGTTATACCAGCTCATATTCTTCCTGCCACGCTCAAACACCATATTTGCACTGACCGGCCCCTTTTTCCGGACCTCCAGTATGCCGTCCCTCAGTGTAATTCTGTTCTGTATGGCCTCATTGCTTCCCTCCGCCATTTCTTCATACAGGATATAATGTTTCCCGTTTTTGAAATAATACTTACCGGCAGAGATCACTTCTATCTCTTCCTCATCCACATTCTCCATGGTGTGAAGCCCCTTCACACTGACGATAATATCTTCTGTCATTCGATCAGTACTCCTCAATATTTATTTTCAGCGTAGTTTCAATGTCGTACGGAAGAATCGAATTGGCAAAGCTTTTGAATTTGTCTGCCAGATCGCTGACATAAAACCGGTACGGCTCCTTTTCGTCGCCTCTTCCCTTCGGATTTTCCAGATGTTCCCGCTTCAGAAGACGTTCCAGCTCCTTGGCCGTCTCGTACGCCGGATTTACCAGCGTTACCCGTCCTCCCACAATCTTACCGACGAGAGAACGGAGCAGCGGATAATGGGTACAGCCCAGTATCAGTGTATCAATATCGTGTACCATCAGATCATCCAGATACCGCCGCGTCACTTCTTCCGTTACGGGATCCTTCAGCCATCCTTCCTCCACCAGCGGACACAGCAGCGGACACGCTTTCCCGTACACGGTGATACCGGGATCGTGCTCCCGGATCATCTGCTGATACATCCGGCTGTTGACTGTACTCTCCGTTCCAATCACACCGATCCTCCGGTTGACTGTCGTTTCAGCCGCCACCTTTGCGCCCGGCTTGACGACACCGATAATCGGAAGGTCGAACTCCTTCTCCACCGTATCCAGCGCAAGCGCACTGGCCGTATTGCACGCTATGACGATCGCTTTCACATTCTGTGTCTGCAGAAAACGGATAATCTGTCTCGCGTAACGGATAATCGTATCCTTTGATTTGCTGCCGTAGGGCACCCGGGCCGTATCCCCAAAATACACGATCCTCTCATTGGGCAGATTTCTCATGATTTCTCTGGCCACGGTAAGGCCGCCCACACCGGAGTCAAAGACACCTATGGGAGCCTCACAAAGACTGTTTTTCTTTTCTGTTTCATTCATTTTGATTCTGTTTCCTCCTGCGGCACATCAGCCGCCTCCCCGAATTTACTGAAAAATCAGCGGTTCCCCGTCGAGAAACGCAAAGCAGACTTCCGTTTCTTCCGGAAATTCAGCTCTGCCGTTGGTAGCTTCGGTCACCGCCTCCCGCAGTTCTTTCCGCTGCTCCTGCCCGACCAGCGTCTGTATCACCACCTGATCGGTATATTCTGAATCCGTAATCGTCAGTCCCCGCTGTCCCAGCAGGTACTGAATCTTACCGATTCCGTTGTAATCTGTTTTTATTTTCAGAAGAGCGCCCACTTTCTTTTCAATAATGGTGCTGCCTTTCAGGCCCTCCTGCACTGCTTTGGAGTACGCCCGCACAAGACCGCCGGTACCAAGCAGCGTTCCGCCGAAATACCGTGTCACAACCACAGCCGCATTGTGAATTTCCTCCCCCAGGAGGACATCCAGCATGGGCCTTCCGGCCGTTCCCTGCGGTTCACCGTCATCACTGCACCGCTGAATCTCATAATTTTCCCCAACAACAAAAGCGGAACAGTTGTGGGTGGCATTCCAGTATTTTTTCTTCATGGCTGCGATAAATTCCAGCGCTTCTTCCTCGCTTTCCACCGGAACCACAGTAGCAATAAACCGGGATTTCTTTTCAATCAGTTCTCCCTCTCCGCCTTTGTAGACAATCTTCATCTGTTTCATCTATCTCAACCCTGTACCTTCCTGTTCTCATTTCCCGTTCCCGGAAACCGGCAGCGTATGGTATACGCTGGCTGTATCCCTTTCATTATAGGATAGGAATCCGAAACAGGCAACACTTTTTGCTGGACGTCCGCCGGGGATGATATACCGGACGCCTCGCCGGGGGGACGGGGCGCGGGGCCAACCACCCAACGAACCGACGCAACACCCCCGAGACA
>JAXEBU010000028.1:0-5136 GCA_034093895.1 Candidatus Choladocola sp.
AGCCTTTGACTGTATGGTGGGACCGATTATGTCAAACCGGATCGTGATAGTGGTTCCCCACGAGTCGGACAATGTGGAATATGAAGAACGGATTCAGGTGGTGGAGGACGCCCGTGCGCTGGCCACCAGGCTGGAAAACCGGCTGGAGGCAAAATTCCGGATCGGAATCGGCAGAACGAGGCCGATGGAAGAGCTGGAAAAGTCGTACCGGGAAGCGATCCGGACGCTGAATGACAGCCGCAGCAGAGTGGTACATATCGATGATCTTCAGCAGAACGGCGTTTATGATGAATCGTTTCCGGAGGAAAACGAACGGCGGATTTTTCATGCGCTGGAAATCGGCGATGCAGATAATCTCGTCCATGAGCTGAATCTGTTTTTTGACTGGATGGTGCTCCATTATCCCGACGACATGAACAATATCCGCCTGAAAGTGCTGGAGTATATTATCTGGGCGGAGCGGGTCGCATTCGAAGCAGGAGCCATCAATTACGGCTTCAGCTACAGGAAGAATTATCTGGATATAGCTCTTTCCTTTTCGGAGTATGAAGACCTCCGCAGATGGTTTCAGGAAAAAATGGTGAGTATCTGCCATACCATCGGAGACCGGAAGGAAGAGCAGTCGGATTCTGTGGTAAAGAAAGCAAAGGCGTATATTCAGGAACATTTCAGCGAGGATGTTTCTCTGGATGACGTATCGAGAGAGGTCAATATCAGCCCCTACTATTTCAGCAAGATTTTCAAAGAGGAGTCGGGAGAGAACTTTATCGAATACCTGACGAAGGTCCGGATGGAAAAAGCAAAGGAAATGCTGGCAAATCCGGATCTCAGTATCAAAGAGGTAAGTGCCATGAGCGGCTATGCGGATCCAAACTATTTCAGCAGACTCTTCAAAAAACAGACAGATATGACGCCCCGGGAGTATAAGGCGAGGTATGGAAAATGAGAAAGAAAGTATGGTTTTTACTGTTTCTGGTGATGCTGCTGCTGACGGGATGCCAGAGCCGGGTGACGGAGCCCCAGAGTGAGGATGAATCGTCGGAGAAAGAGATTCAGATCGGCATCAGTTTTGATTCTTTCGTGATTGAGCGGTGGCTGCGTGACCGGGATATGTTTGTCTCTACGGCCAAAAGCCTGGGGGCGGAGGTGAATGTGCAGTCGGCAAACGGTATGGTGGAGGAACAGATCTCACAGATCCGGTACTTTATCCAGAAAAAGATGGATGTAATTGTCATCATTGCCATTGACGGCGCGGCACTGACCGATGTGGTTCAGGAGGCCCAGCAGGAAGGAATCTCTGTGATCTGCTATGACAGACTGATCGAGAATGTGAATGCGGATCTCTATATTTCCTTCGATAATGAGAAGGTCGGAAGCCTGATGGGAGAAGCACTGAAGCAGGCCTGCCCGGCAGGCGGCAATATCTTTGCAATTTACGGTTCCCCGACGGACCACAATGTGGAACAGGTTGTCACAGGCTTTACGGGAGCACTGGAGGGGAGCAGTCTGCATATTGTCTATTCGGATTACTGCGACAACTGGCTGGCGGAGCTGGCCTTCGAAAAGGTAAATGAAGGCCTGGCGGCGGAAGACGATATTGTGGGTGTCATGTGCGGCAATGATGATCTGGCAGGACAGGCGATCAAAGCTCTGACGGAGAACAGGATGGCGGGAAAGGTGGCTGTTGTGGCTCAGGATGCGGAGCTGGCGGCATGCCAGAGAATTGTGGAGGGCACCCAGCAGATGACCGTGTACAAGCCTGTGGAGCAGGAGGCGAGAGCTGCAGCCATTCTGGCGGTAGCGCTGGCAAACGGAGAGGATATTACGGCGGAAACGTGTGAGGAGCAGGTGACGGAAAAGATTTTTGACGGAACGTACGAGATTCCGTATTACAGTATTGAACCCATTGCCGTAAATAAGGAAAACATGGACGAAGTGATCATCAACGGCGGTTTCCATGCAAGGGAAGACGTCTATCTGAATATAAAGCCGTGACAGGAGGAAAAATCGAAAAACATCGATACACGATGAAACAGGCAGAAGGCATAAATAATCTCCGTTTTGAGAAGAAATTTTGTAAAAAATATGGAAATGTGGTTCCATGCCTTAATTTTTGCTTGATTTTTAAGGCGGGATAGAGTATGTTAGGTACAGGTGACAAGGGCGTTCCACATATTGAAATGATGGAATGCCCTTCTTGCATAATTAGAAAGAAAAGAGGAGAGATTATGAGCGAGTATTTTAACGTAGCTGACATCTTTGGTGAAGATGTGTTTACTGATAAAGTGATGCAGGAACGTCTTCCGAAAAAAGTGTACAAAGCGCTGAGAAAGACCATCGAAGAAGGAACAGAACTTGATCTGGCTACTGCAGATGTGATTGCTGCAGCAATGAAGGACTGGGCGATTGAAAAGGGAGCGACTCATTATACACACTGGTTCCAGCCGCTGACAGGTGTTACGGCAGAGAAGCATGACTCGTTTATTACAGCGCCGAATCCGGACGGTACAATTCTGATGGAGTTTTCCGGAAAAGAACTGATTAAAGGTGAGCCGGATGCGTCTTCTTTCCCGTCAGGCGGACTGAGAGCAACTTTTGAGGCAAGAGGCTATACAGCGTGGGATTGTACTTCTCCGGCCTTTGTCCGTCACGATGCGGCAGGTGCGATCCTCTGTATCCCGACTGCATTCTGTTCCTACACAGGAGAGGCTCTTGACCAGAAGACACCGCTGCTGCGTTCCATGGAAGCAATCAATACACAGGCGCTCAGACTTCTGAGACTGTTTGGAAATACTACATCAAAGAAAGTGACACCGTCCGTAGGACCGGAGCAGGAATATTTCCTGGTAGACGAGAAAAAGTTCCTGCAGAGAAAAGACCTGATCTTTACCGGCCGCACGCTGTTCGGAGCAATGCCGCCGAAGGGGCAGGAGCTGGATGATCATTACTTCGGAACCATCCGCCAGAGAATTGCGTCCTTCATGAAGGATGTCAATGAGCAGCTGTGGAAGCTGGGCGTTTCCGCCAAGACACAGCACAACGAAGTGGCTCCCGCACAGCATGAGCTGGCTCCGATTTACGCAGAGGCAAACGTTGCGGTTGACCATAATCAGATCGTAATGCAGACACTCAAGAGAGTAGCATGTCAGCACGGTATGAAATGTCTGCTTCACGAAAAACCATTCGCAGGAGTAAACGGTTCCGGTAAACACAACAACTGGTCCATCACCACGGACGACGGAATCAATCTGCTGGATCCGGGCAAAACACCTCATGAGAACCTGCAGTTTCTGCTGGTTCTGACCTGTATTCTGAAGGCAGTTGACACCCATGCGGATCTTCTTCGTGAATCTGCTGCAGACCCGGGCAACGATCACAGACTCGGAGCAAACGAGGCACCGCCTGCAATCATTTCCATCTTCCTGGGAGAACAGCTGCAGGATGTACTTTCCCAGCTGATCAGCACAGGTACGGCAACCCACTCCATCAAGGGCGGCGTGCTGGAGACCGGTGTCAAGACGCTTCCGAACCTGGCAAAGGATGCGACAGACAGAAACAGAACGTCACCGTTTGCCTTCACAGGAAACAAGTTTGAGTTCCGTATGGTAGGTTCCCGCGACTCCATCGCATCACCGAACATCGTTCTGAATACTATTGTGGCAGAAGCATTTTCCGATGCCTGCGACGTTCTGGAGAAAGCCGATGATTTCGATGCTGCACTGCATGATCTGATCAAACAGTACGCAAGCGAGCATCAGAGAATCGTCTTCAACGGCAACGGATACTCTGATGAGTGGGTGGAAGAGGCTGAGAGAAGAGGACTTCCGAACATCAAATCCATGGTAGATGCAATTCCGGCTCTGACTACAGACAAGGCGATTGCACTGTTCGGCAGATTCAGCGTATTCACGAAGGCAGAACTGGAATCACGTGTTGAGATCAAGTACGAGAACTATGCAAAAGCGATCAACATCGAAGCACGTTCCATGATTGATATTGCAAGCAAACAGATCATTCCGGCCGTTATCAAGTATACAAAGAGCCTGGCAGATACTATCAATGCAGTGAAGGCGGCAGGTGCCGATACTTCCGTACAGGCAGATCTGCTCGGTGAGACAAGTGCACTTCTTTCTGAAACAAAGGCTGCACTGTCAAAACTGGTTGATGTAACTGCAGCGGCAGGAGAGAAGGCAGAAGGCGAAGAGCAGGCAAGATTCTTCCACGATGTGGTAATGCCTGCAATGACGGATCTGCGCACACCTGTTGATAAGCTGGAAATGATCGTTGACAAGGATATGTGGCCAATGCCGTCCTATGGCGATCTGCTTTTTGAAGTATAATAATTCCTTTTCTTTTCTACATAAAAAGGGTCTCTCTCCGGATGGAAACAGCTGTACGGAGAGAGGCTCTTTCTGTAAATCTCAGGAAAACGGTACGAAAAAAATCTCCCGGTTTATCCCGGGAGACTTTTATTTTATGAAAAGGAGGATGTGCCGGAAAACCCGGCACATGATTAATGAAAAAGCGGGTTTTTTTATTTCGATGATTACAGTATACAGGTATAAAGTGAAGAAAACGTGAGGGGATCTTAACTATTTTTTGAATGATAAATGAATAAATTGTAAACAGAACGGAAGAAATAACTGATTAGTGCAATTTTCACAATTATGATTGATTTTTTTGGGCAAGTATATTAAAATAATACCAGTTGGGTAATAATGTATAAAAATGTAGCGGATAAGAGACGTTTTTTTGATAAGAAGGTTCCTGCGGGGGCTTCGGATGTCTGCTTTCATTAAATTGGGGATGGATTCAGAAAGGGACGGCAAAGGAGGAAAAACTAGTGATATCGAATCAGGTTTTACAGACGACATTGGATGGGTTAAAAGGGATCAGCAGAGTTGACCTGTGTGTGCTTGACACAGAGGGAATTATGCTGGCTACAACGTTTCCCGAAGCGGAGGAATTCCGGGATTCTGTTCTGAGCTTTGTGGAATCGCCGGCAGACAGCCAGGTGGTTTCCGGATGCCAGTTTTTTAAGGTGTTTGATGAGCATCAGCTGGAGTATATTCTGCTGGCAAACGGCAACAGTGACGATGTGCACATGGTGGGAAGAATGGCTGCATTTCAGATTCA
>JAXEBU010000029.1:0-2303 GCA_034093895.1 Candidatus Choladocola sp.
CTGATTCCTGCCCTTGACAGATTAAGAGCGGAGGGGTTGTTCGAACAGCTGGATACAAAAATCTGCATCGGACAGGGGTACCGTGGAAAGACAGGCAGGCTGGGTGTTGGCCAGTGCACTTCAGCCTTTGATTTCTGCATCAGAGGATGTCCGCCTGTGGAGGAGCAGATTTACGAAGGGCTGAAACGGTATCTGGAAGGAATAAAGGAGAAGGATTCTGTAATACAATAGGGAAAAGGAAAAAGTTGCCCGGCACTTTCACGTGCCGGGGAGGATGGCTGTATGAAGGTTGCATATCCCGGACGTTTGCTGTTCAGACACCGCAGAGAATCATTCTGGCCGGAGGAGAAAACCGGGAGAGAACGGGGAAGACTGTGGTATCTGGCTTTTCTTATTCTTCTCGGCGGTTTTTGCGCGGGACTTGGTGTGCCGGAGCTGCTGCGCATGGGGGACGGTTCCTATGCGGGTTATGCAAGCCTTTACAGCTTTCATACTTTCGAAACGTCATCGATTTCTCCGGAAATCCTTTTTCCTTATCTTGTACGGATCCGGATGATGACGCTGCTTTTTCTATGGATGAGCAGCTATACGGCGGCAGGACTGCTTTTTCATTTTCTGTGGCTTCTGTGGCTCGGAAGTTCCGCAGGGCTGCTGCTGGCTCTCTTTGCGCTCCGGGACGGGTATGAGGGAATTCTTCTGTTTTTCTGCTGCCTGTTTCCCCAGTGGGTGCTGTACGGAATTGCGTGGAAAATGGAATTTCGTTTTCTGTTCTGTCAATGGCTGGAACGTATACCGTCTGATGAGAGGAAAATACGGGAATTCCGTAGAAAGGATCTGGCGGGACTGTCCAGAATGATAATACTCATTCTCCTGGGATGTGCGGCTGAGACATTTGTGGGAATGTGGACAATAAAAATTTTTTTACAGTTTTTTACATAGTTTTTACCACATCTGGTGGACAGAAAAACGGTCTCGACGAAATCTTGTAAAACAGCGTAAAATCGGCATTTTTTCGCTGTTTTGCCCGTAAAATTCTCATTGATTTTGCAGTTGGAAATGCGTATAATGTAATTCATCGGCGATTTTCGCCGGAGCGGGAACGGAAAATCTGTGAGTGTTGAGGGGTTAAAATATGGGACTGGAGTTACCCACCTTTATTGATTATTTAAAAGAAACGAAGAACGCATCGGAGAGTACGGTGAGTTCCTATCAGAGAGATCTGAAGAAGCTGGAAACTTACCTGTCGGATCACGGTGTTGTGGATGTGGAGAATGTCACATCCACCAATCTGAATTCATACATTTTGTATCTGGAAAAGCAGGGGCTTGCCACGGCGACCGTTTCCAGAAATGTGGCTTCCATGAAAGCCTTTTTTCATTATGCCTGCAGCAAGAGAAGGATTGAAAGCGATCCCTCCGAGACGATCAAGGCGCCGCATATTGAAAAGAAGATGCCGGAGATTCTGACGATGGAGGAGACGGCACGTCTTCTGGAACAGCCTTCTGTGGATTCGCCCAAGGGGCTTCGGGACAGAGCCATGCTGGAGCTGCTGTACGCTACGGGGATGCGTGTGTCGGAGCTCATTACCATGAAGATGGATGACATCAATCTTCCGCTGAATTATCTGATCTGCAGAGACGGTGAGAAGGAACGGGTGATTCCCTTTGGGACAAGCGCCAGACATGCACTGGAGGATTATCTGCGTGTGGGCAGAGACACACTTCTGAAGGGCAGGGAAAGTGAATACCTGTTTGTGAACTGTTCCGGAAAAGTTATGAGCCGCCAAGGGTTCTGGAAGCTGATCAAGCAGTACGCTGCAAAGGCAGGGATCACAGCAGATATTACACCGCATACGCTGCGCCATTCTTTTGCGGCTCATCTGGTACAGAACGGAGCAGATCTGAAATCGGTTCAGGAGATGCTGGGGCATTCGGATATTGCAACCACCCAGGTATACAGGAATATGAATGTGGATCGGGTGCGCAGCGTGTACCGAGAGGCTCATCCGCGCAGTTGAGCTGTAATCTGGTTATGAACAGGCAGCTGACGGATTTCGTGCATCTGCCCAACAATACAGTAGGGGCTGTACGCCG
The DNA here is from genome assembly GCA_034093895.1 of Candidatus Choladocola sp. Taxonomy (GTDB): domain Bacteria; phylum Bacillota; class Clostridia; order Lachnospirales; family Lachnospiraceae; genus Choladousia. The sequence continues at coordinate 2,094 of JAXEBU010000029.1, forward strand.
GAGGAAAATTTTTCCGGTGTACAGCCCCTGATTTTATGGACTGATCTGTTCTGTACTTCTCAGCATTTTCTGTAAATATCATAAATCAGCTGTTCTGATTTTTCCCATCCGAGACACGGATCGGTGATGGATTTGCCGTATACGTGAGGTTCACAGCCGATTTTCTGAGCTCCGTCTTCAATATAGCTCTCGATCATCAGACCCTTGACC
>JAXEBU010000030.1:0-32214 GCA_034093895.1 Candidatus Choladocola sp.
GGTAGTGTCAAAAACTACCTGTTTTTTTGTTTCAAAATCTTCTAAAAACCTTGTATTTATAGAAAGTCTGAGCTTTTTGAAAATAAAAAGAGCATTGACCTCCTTTTTTGATATAATGTCAGCGACCAAACCTTCACTAAATCAAAGGAGACAATGCTCGTGGACATTATACTATATTTACTTCAAATCATTCAAGACCAACAACGTATTATCGGTCAACTTTTAAATTTTATCTGCAGATACATTCCTCTCAAGCAGTGGACTTTTGATGATTCCAATTCTCCCAAGTATCAAAAGTTCAAGATTGATGAACTTCCTAAGATCCAACCCTACAGTCAGGACTGGACTTACAAGGATCTGATTCCTTACTGGCACAAACGTTTCGGGAAACTGATCAAGCCTGTCAGCCGTCGTTCCGACTGTGACATCCCCGAATCCTGTTCCTGTCCAAGGTGCCAGGCTCCCTCCATCTATCTCTACAAGAATAATGGCTCCAGGGGCCAGCTCCTGTGCAAAGTCTGTGATGCCAGATTTTCGCAGGAAGAGGGCAACCGCTTCTCTTCCCTGAATCTTCGCTGTCCTCATTGCGGTCATTCCCTTGTTCATAAAAAGGATCGCAAGCACTTTGTCATTCACAAATGTGTCAACCCGAAGTGTCCTTACTATCTCCACAATCTCAAAAAGGTTGATAAAAAGGATCTCAATGAAGCACATGGTAAAAATAAATATAAACTCCACTACATCTACCGCGAATTCCTGGTAGATTTCTTTCGCGTATCTCTGGATTCCCTTCCAAAGAATGCTTCTTCCTTAAAGTTCCGTAAGCATGATGCGCATGTCATGTCTCTCTGTCTGACCATGCATATAAATCTGGGGCTCTCTTTGCGTAAAACCAGCCAGGCTCTCAAAGATCTCTATAATATCCAGATTTCCCATCAGCAGATCGCCAACTACTGTAAAACAGCCGCCATCTGCATCAAGCCCTTTGTTGATCGCTATGATTATCATCCCAAAAGCGTATTCACAGCGGATGAGACCTACATCAAGATCCGTGGCATCAAAACCTATATCTGGTTCATCATGGATGCTGCCAGCCGGTCCATCCTTGGTTATCAGATCTCTGACAACCGCGGTGTCGGCCCTTGTATCCTTGCCATGCGAATGGCCTTCCGCTGTTTTGAAAAGCTTCCGGATAAGTTCCGCTTCATAGCTGACGGATACAGCGCGTATCCTCTTGCAGCCCAGCAGTTCTTCCGCGAATTCGGAGACAAGTTTAAGTTCGAGATCACCCAGGTCATTGGGCTTACCAATGACGATGCAGTATCAAAAGAATTCCGTCCTTATAAACAGATGATCGAACGTCTGAACCGTACATACAAACAGTCCTATCGTCCAACAAACGGCTTCGATAACATCGACGGTGCCAATTATGACCTTGCTCTCTGGGTAGCCTACTACAACTTTCTGCGTCCGCATAAAGAGTTTGGTTACAAGGTACTGAACAAAGTAGAGCTACTGGAAGGCGCAGATAACATGCCGGGTAAATGGCAGCTTCTCATCTTCCTTGGCCAGAAGACAATCCTGAATCTTCAAGAACAAACAACCGCATAAACGGGAGCGGAACCTTATGTCAACAGGACCGTGGAATACCGGAGCACATAGTGCGAGGATATGCCGCGAAAGCCTGTTGACATAAGGTTCACGGATTATCCTATTCAGCAGAAAAGGGGCAACTGCGCCCTTTTCCTGCCATCCGGCGAGGACGGGTTCGGGCAGAGCCCGTAAATGGGTCAAGGGACTGGTTCCTTGCGGGTTCTTAGGGCAGCGCCCTGAGCCTCCGGAGGACCTATCGGTATCAATATCTACAGTTTTCAAGGTTCTTCTGAGCCTTTTTCTTTGGCCCATTTTTTTCATAACTTATTTGACACTACCTCACCCAGGTGAATTTTTATTTCTGTACAATATATACCTATATTTCCCATCTGTCAAGTATGAATATGGTGAAAAATGTCAGAATCTCTCAAATAATAGAATTCCTCTGCCAATTAACTGAATATTGCCTGAACCGGCTGTTGCATTGTCTGTGACAGACCGCAGCAAAACAATACCTGCATTCTGCTGCGGTCGTTTAAATGAAAGTAGATATTATCTCCGGATTTGTTTACTGAATTTCCCGGCAGAACTGCTCAATGGATTCTGCCCTTGCTGCTTTTTTGTGATACATTTTCAGAACATCAAGATCCTTTTCTTCTGTGATTTTTTTCAGCAATTCCTCAGGCACTTCTCCCAGATCTTCCAGCAGTTCCAGTACAGAAACTGCTCTTCCTTCTGCTCTTCCCTCTGCTCTTCCCTCTGCTCTTCCTTCTGCCCGCTCATCTCTCAGCATTTCCTCAAAGATCATAAAACGCTCCTCCATTTCACGGCTTTTCTTTACAAACTGAACGAAATCCTGCAGTCTGTTTACAAAAGAATCATGAAAATCCGCTCTGCTTTCTTCCAGATCTGCTTTTACATAAGCCAGAAAGTTTACCAGAGATCGCGATACTTCGTTTTCATTCATGCCGCACGTACTGAGAAAAATCGTTCTGTTCCCATCCTTCAGGCAAAGCTTATTATCCTCCCGGCAAATATTTTCAAAAGAATAACAGTATTTCTTCTCCCCAAAAGGATCGAAATCACAGATAAAAATGACATAGGAAGCCGGAAGCTGTGAATACGCCATTCCACTTAGGAGAAGCTCCATATCGATCTGACTGTGATAATAACGTGCTCTTCTGGAAATCGCCGGTTTTCTGACTACCTGCATTTCCACATTGTAGTGTGTATTATTCTCATCCCTGGCGTATACATCCAGCCGTACACCTTTATATTCCGGATGGTAAATAATATTTTTTTCTTTGCTGACATCCACCCACGCAATGGGAAATCCCAGCGTCATTTCCAGAAATGTACGGCAGTTCTCCTCGTCTGTCATCACTGCGCCAAACATGAAATTATCTTTAATTGTAAGCTCCTGCAGTTTTTTTCTGTAATTCATTTTCCTCCACTTCTGCAGAGGAATTCTATAGAATTATTATACCAGACCGCACCTTGAAAAACCAGAGGAAATCAATACTGTTTACTTTTTTCCTCCGCAAATATCATGCAGGAATCATAATCGCATCCGGGCTTTGGAAGTACCATTCCGCCGCGCATCAGTGCTGCTCCCGTATACTCTCCTGTACACTGATCGCCGTTATACAATATGTAGATTCGATCCTCCGCCAGTCCTTTCCAACGGATACGGCGTGGCTGCGGATTCCCGTACACGTCAGTGAATACCACGCTTATCACACCGCTGCGCTGATCGGGATGCACGTAACTCCATGCAGTATATGCACGATTCTCCATTGGAGAGGACAGACGGTAATAATCGCCTTTCTGAAAAAGCTCATAGTGCTTTTTATACTGTGCAATCTGCTTTCTGGCCTCCTCCATTTCCTCCGGTGTCAGACGTTCCAGATCCAGTTCGTAGCCGAAAGCACCCTGCATGGCACAGATTCCCCTCGTTTTAAACGGTGTCACACGACCATTCTGATGATTCGGGCAGACGGATACATGGGCAGATACCGTTGACATGGGGTAACCGAAAGAAGTTCCATAGTGAATGCGGAGTCGTTCTATGGCATCTGTGTTGTCACTGCACCAGCTCTGCGGTGCGTAATAAAGCATCCCGGCATCGTACCGTCCGCCTCCGCCGCTGCAGCCCTCCAGCAGCAGCTGTGGATACTTTGTAACGACATATTCCAGCACTTCATACAGCCCCAGAACGTAACGGTGACGGATGCTCCCTGACTGCAGTCATTCCCCGCCGTACTGAACACATTTCCCACGCTGCGGTTCATGTCCCATTTCAGATAGGAAATATTTGCCTGTCCCAGAACACTGTCAATGGAAGCTTTCATATATTCCACAACCTCTCTTCTGGAAAGATCAAGCGTCAGTTGATTTCTTCCGCGTACGGGATCACGTCCCGGAATCACCATGGCCCAGTCGGGATGATTCCGGTAAAGCTCACTGTCCTCCGATACCATCTCAGGCTCCATCCAGATTCCAAACTGCAGCCCAAGCTTATTGATCTGATCTGTCAGCTCTTTTAAAGAGCAGCCCAGCTTTTTCTCATTGACGCACCAATCGCCGAGGCCGGAATTATCATCATCACGCTTACCAAACCATCCGTCATCCAGCACCAGCATATCCAGTCCCAGTTCAACCGCCTGGCGGGCGATCTGCAAAAGCTTTTCTCCGTTGAAATCAAAGTACGTTGCTTCCCAGTTGTTTACCAGAACAGGTCTCTGCCTGTCTTTCCACGGGCTGCGGATCAGATTTTCATGCATCGCTTCCTGCATGACAGCCGAAAGCTGCGTCAGACCTTCATCTGTCCAGGCAATAACTGTTTCCGGAGTCGTAAACGTTTCCCCTTCCCCCAGCTTCCAGCAGAAATCATCATCATGAATTCCGCAGACAACCCGCAGGCTGTCAAACTGATCCCGCTCTGCCTGTATCCGGAAGCTGCCGCTGTACAACAGAGAAACACCACAGCATCCACCATAATCTTCGGTGGCATCATGGTCACACAGGATCACAAAAGGATTCTGCTGGTGGCTGGAGGTTCCTCTTGTACTGGCTATTTCCGTTATGCCATGACGAAGGGGCTGGTGTTCAAACTGTCGTTCTCCTGCATGCTTTCCGCAAAAACTGATCAGATCCTTTTCTCCCTCCATAAAATCGAGGCAAAGACTCATGACACGTCGGAGTTCCACTGCCGCTTTCCCACGGTTCTCAATAACAGCTGCTCTCGTAATGACATTTTTCTTCTCAAAAACACCGTAAAGAAGGTGCACATAAATCTCTTCATACAGATCCTTCAGAACAATTTCCAGTGTCTCTGCGTCCCGGGTATCCGCCGCGAAAAAGGCCGGAAGACCCGGCAGACTGTACTTGCCTGCCCGGATTTCGTGTGAATCATACCGAAGATCAAGGGATGGCACACTGCCGCAGATGCCTGCCTGCAACGCATTTATCCGGTAATCACCGTTTCCGTAAACAGAATATTCCTGGGGATAGTAATCAAGCGAATACGTCCTGTCATTTCTGATCCCTGCAGGCTGTCCGCAGAAAGCGTGATCCTCATGCACAATCAGATAGGAGTAATCGCTGTCATCCGTCCGCGGCCCGAAGTAAGTATGCAGAAGCACCTTCTGTTCATCCACTTTCATCTGATACGTGCTTTTTTCTGTCTGTATCGTAAAAGTACCCTTTTTGCTGTCAAATCTGATTCCCATATCATTTCCCTCTCTTATTTGTAGTCCCTTCATACTAACATGCCTTTATGTGACTATAAATACCGTTATCTTTCCATTTTTATGCCATATTGCCGCATTTTCTGCGATATATGAAAATAATATGGCATTTTGGTATATTTTCAATTATACTGAGTAAATAGGAGGGCTGATCATGCAGAATTACCGTTTTTCCATCTTCCCGAATGAAAATTTTGTAGATCTCGGACTGTACCAGTACGGATGGGAAAAATGCAGTCCGGGACACTCTTTCGGGCCCGCCGCCCGCAATCATTATCTCTTTCATTACATTATTTCCGGCACAGGCATCCTTACAGCCGAAGATTCCAGAGGAGTGTCACAGACATTTTCCGTCAGAAGCGGTCAGGGCTTCATGATTTTTCCCGGTCAGATAACCATGTACATTGCTTCCAGCGATCTGCCCTGGGAATACGTATGGCTGGAATTTGACGGACTCCGTGTAAAAGAGGCGATCGATATTGCAGGCATATCACGTGACAATCCGGTCTACAGAGACCGGGCAAAGGATCTGCGTGAAGAAATGAAAAAAGAAATGCTTTACATTGTGCAGCACAGTGATGCAGCACCGTTTCATCTGATCGGACATCTGTATCTGTTTCTTGACTTCCTGACAAGATCATCAGCACAGCTGCGTACTCCGCAGCACAGCAAACTGCGTGATTTTTATATCAGGGAAGCCCTTTCTTATATTGAACAGAATTTTCAGAACGATATCTCTGTGGAGGATATCGCTGCCGTCTGCGGCCTGAACCGCAGTTACTTCGGTAAAATTTTCAAAGATTCTGTAGGAAAGTCACCGCAGGATTTTCTGCTTAATTACAGAATGATTAAGGCCGCCGAGCTTCTGAAGCTGACTGCGCTGTCTGTCTCGGACATCGGAAACGCAGTGGGCTATCCGAATGCCCTCCATTTTTCCAGAGCCTTTAAGAATATTTACGGCGTTTCCCCCCGCAACTGGAGAAACCAGAACAGGCTGTCCTGAAAATGCCCGGAGGATCATCCTCTCTGCATCTTCAGACAGCCTGTCTTTGTCAGTATCTTCAGATATCGCCTGATTTTATCTTCCTGTTCAGATATTGTTTAATAACGCTTAATTTTCTTTGACGGTGTTTTCGGGAATTCCGTATCGCGCACCTTCAGCCGGTAGACTCTGCGGTATGCCGGGGCCGTCTGATTGTATGCGTCAATCACTTCCTGCAGTGCAGCCGGAATATCTGTGATTTCTTTGCGTGCAGCGTACTCCGGATCCGGGAAAATTTCCGCCTCGATCACGCCTTCACTCTCGCGGACGAGAACTTCCTGTACGAGACGGTGTTCTCCGATCCTGTTTTCCAGTTCTTCCGGAGAAACATTTTCTCCGTTTTTTGTGATGATCAGATTCTTCTTTCTGCCTGTAAGGTAAACGAAACCATCCTCATCCACGTATCCCAGGTCTCCCGTATGGAGCCAGCCGCCTTCCAGCGCCTCCGCTGTCTCTTCCGGCATCTTATAATAGCCCTGCATCACGCTGCTGCCCCGTACCAGAAGCTCTCCGTCCACACTTTTTGCCTCACAGTTGGGCATCAGCTGGCCCACCGAACCTTTGCGGATATTCCAGCTTACGGTGGTACTGATGACAGGAGCACATTCCGTCATACCGTATCCCTGCAGAATTGTGATTCCGTATCTCTCAAACAGGTCCAGCATGGCCGGCGGCAGATAAGCACCTCCGCTGCAGATTGTATGGAACTGTTCTCCAAATACCTCTTTCTTAACAGCTTCCGGCGGAAGCTGAGACAGCTCTTCCAGCTTCTTTGCAATCGTCTCGATCATCAGCGGAACCATCAGAACAACATTCGGCTGAAACAGCCTGAAATTCTTCACCATGCGGATCAGAGAATCGTTGATGCAGATGACTGCCCCTGTGGAAAGGCCTTTCAGGAAATCCATACTGAGACAGTATGCGTGATGGATCGGCAGCACCGACATCAGTACCGTCCCTGCCGGAAATTTCATATCAAGGCTGGTGGCATTTTCCGCCAGATTCCGGTGTGTCAGCATAACACCCTTGCTCTTGCCGGTAGTTCCAGATGTAAACATGATGGTAGCCAGCTGCTCCGGCTCCGGAACGTATTCCGGTCCGGATGATGCCGCTTCAAGAAGGCACTTCATGGAGAGCATTTCATCACTGCTTTCCTCTTTCTGCATGGAAATCACGTATTTCAGCTTCGGGCAGCGTGCTTTTGCAATGGCAGCCACATCCGCACGGATTTCATCCACCACAAAAACTGTGGCATCTGACCGGTCAATCAGCTCACACATCTCTTCTGCCGGAAGTGACACATCAAGAGGAACTGCCACACTGCCACCGTTTACGATTCCGAAATAGGTAATCACCCAGGAATAGGAAGTCATTCCCGTCAGGGCAATATGATTTCCCTGTTCTCCCAGGGATTTCAGTACGGAGGAAAACCGCTCACTGTCTTCTTTCAGCTCACGGTACGTTTTTGATGCAATTTTGTTTTTTCCTTCTTTATAGCGGATCGCATCGCTGTCGCCATACTGTTTCTCAGACTGTACCAGAATGTCCCGAATTGTGCTGCAAAACATATTTTATCCTCCCTGTTATTCTGCTGCGGAAATTTTTTCCAGGTATGTAACGGCTTCACCCACAGTACGGATGTCGGCAGCCTCCTGCTGGTTGATCTCCACATCAAGTTCGTCCTCCAGTTCACCGAGCATACTCATAAAATCAAAAGACGTAAAACCGAGATCCTCCATAAAACGGGAATCTCCGGTTATCTTTTCCGGTTCTGCTTCAACATAAGTACAGATGATTTCCACTAATTTATCAAACATAATTCTTTCTCCTCTTTCTTAAATCAGTTTTATAATGTCCCCGATCGGAAGATTCGGGTTTTCCGTTCCTTTAAACATAATCTTGCAGAGATAGTAGTACATATACTCCAGCTGCTCTCTGGTAACTGCCTTGATCTGATGCTCAAAATTAAAGTCCAGTCCATTGTCTTCCGGGCGGTGCATAACGGTCAGATACATTGCCTGGGTGGTGGCACCGTTGGGGTACCATTTCGTCTTATAACGGATATCGCCAAGCTTATCCAGCTCCTTGTCACGCAGTGTCATGGGCTGATACGTAAGCGACATGGGCTCATACGTCTGTCCCGGCTGGTGGAGATACGTTTTTCCTCTGTATGCAAAGTAAGCTGTCGGATCATAATTGGCATGACGGAAGTACTCATTCTGCTGATCCCGGATCTGATAAACGCCTTCCAGAAACGTTTTATCCTGAGAAATAATGGTGCGGAAGGGGAAGGAATGAATTCTCGTTCCGCCGGATTTCTTCTCCTTCAGCGTGGCACGGCGTGCAATCGCAGTATTGATTGACACATCATCATTTCCGTTTGTTTTCTGGAAATACGTGCGCAGTCCCATAATCAGCAGGTTTGCCAGAGACACGTGATATTTTTCGCAGAAATCCATGAGCCGTTTCGTCGGCTCTTCTTCCAGATGGAAAATGTCAAGAGCAGAATCCACACTGTCGGACACATTGACAGCAGCCCGCAGCGACGGATCCTGACAGCGTTCACGCTCTGCGGCCAGACGTCCCGGGCCGTCAATTCCATTGTAAATCGGCTCGGAAGACTCAATCAGCTGCTGGAAGAACGCAGCATCTCTGGCCTGCGCTTTGCTTCCGGCCTCATAAGCAAGGTCCTTCTGAAGCTGCTCCACGTAGGAGGCCATTTCCTTCGGATATGCAACTCCCTCGTACATGCTGCTGCAGTATATTTCAATAATATCCTTCAGGAAGCAGATCAGCGACTGTGCATCCATCGTCATATGGTCTACGAGAAGATACAGCCCCTCATATCCGTCCGGTGTTTTAATCATCACAATACGGTTCATCGGAGAATCGCAGCGCTTAAACGGAACCCGGGTCCACTGTGTCATGATTTTTTCAGCTTCTTCCATCGTCTTATCGGAAAAATCCACAAATTCAATATCCCGTTCTTCTTTATCCACCACATACTGGTACAGTGTACCATCTTTATCGGCCGCAAAGCGAAGGCGCATGGAATCGCAGCGTTCATACGCTTTGTAAATTGCCTTTTTGAGCATCGGGAAATCAAGCTCTGCCCCGATGGTCAGGCTGGTTCCGATATTCAGAACTTCTTTTTTCGGGCAGAAATTCTGATAATATGTATGGAATTTCTGCGCAACCGTCAGCGGGTAGACCGGATATCCTTTTCTTTTTCTCATCATTTTACAATCCCTCCCAGAAACTCATTCATTGCGTTTTCATATGCTTTCGTATCTTTATAGTAGCTTTCTGCATGGGCCGCACCCTCCACAATCAGCTTCTGCTTCGGAGACGCACAGTTTTCATAAATTGTGTCACACATCCTGCATGGCACAAAGGTATCTCCTGAACCGTGGATAAACAGAATCGGTACGGACGCCTTCCGCACTTCCCTGGCAGCATTGCACTCATCCAGTCCGTATCCCGCCAGCTTCCGATTGACAAAATCAGAAATCTGCATCATGGGAAAGGCCGGCAGATGAATCATGGTATGCAGCACGTGGGTGAATACTTCTTTTGCAGAAGTAAACGCACAGTCTGAAATAATTCCCTTCACCTGAAGCGGAAGCTGCAGGCCGCTTGTCATAAGCACCGTTGCACCGCCCATGGATATGCCGTGAAGAAGGATCTGTACTTCATCACCACAGGTCTGCAGTACCCAGTCGATCCATTTCAGTGCATCCTTCCGGTCCAGACATCCAAAGCCGATATATTGCCCCTCACTCTCTCCGTGAGCACGCTCATCTACAAGAAGCATTGCGTATCCCCGCTTCAGATAGTAGCTGGAAAGACCCGTGTAATCGTTCAGTCCTCTGCTGGTGTAGCCGTGAAAGCAGATCACCGTCTTCCGGCAATCCCCCTGAGGGAACCAGGTGCCGTGAAGCTTCAGGCCGTCATCAGAATACACCCATACGTCTTCGTGAGCCTGCGCCATCATCTGTTCTTTACACTCCTGAATAAACGGCATGTGCTGACTCCAGTCGATGCCTGCCATCTTCATGGTGCGTTCCATTTTGGCATTATTTCTCATCATCGTTCTTCTGTAAAAATAAGCGGAGCTGCCTGCCTCTGCCGCCGCCAGAAGACCTGCCAGCACAGCCGCTCCCCGTACTGTCTTTTTTCTGATCATGGTTCTTTCCTCTATTTCCGCTTAATCAGCTCTCCAAGCATCAGCGCCTTATCAAAGTTGCCCTCCACCTTCAGCTTCTGCAGTGTAAAGGCAACAACCGGATTCATCTTTCCTTCCACAATTGCCATAAAGGTTTCTGCTGTGGCTGTAAACATTGCATCTCTGTCGTAGTACTCGTACGGCTCTACATACAGCTTTCCCTCTTTTACCTCAACATAAAAGATGCCGGATGCTTCCCCGATAATATTAAACTGATAAGCCAGATGCTCTTTGATATCACTCACATCCGCATTCATAAACTGTGTCTTCACATAAGAAAAATATTCTGCATATGTCATTCTTTTCTCTCCAATTCTTCCTTTTTCGACCGCTGGTCGATTTGATTCTATATTAGATTAGCATGCATTTCGACCATTGGTCAATTAGCGTACCAGACAAAATATTATAAAAAAACGAACTGTTTCTACTGTATTTTTACCAGTTGAAACTTTTCTTTCCTGTGTGATATACTGGAACACATATACGAAAGAAAGGTGCTGTTATGAAGGACTGTACGAAATACAATAAAATTCTGGACGCCCTTCAGGAACTGCTGGACAATAAAGATATCCATTCTATTTCCGTCAGTGAGATCGCCCAGAAAGCAGGAATCGGTAAAGGGAGCATTTACTATTATTTTCCGTCAAAGGATGCAATTCTGGATGCCCTTGTAGAACGAAATTATGAAAAGCCGCTGGAAACGGCAAAAGAACTGGCCAAACAGACAGAAGTGTCCCCGTTTACACGAATGGCCATGCTGTTTCAGGCATGCCGGAATTCCTCCGCTGAATTCCGGAAGCAGGGAAGTGCTGCAGCATCCAGAGACTGCGCACCGGATAATTCCCACGAAAACGCATATATCCATCAGAAATATCTGCAGCATCTGATCGCCCAGCTGAAGCCTGTCCTGACAGAAATCATCCGGCAGGGAATCGATGGGGGCGAAATACGTTTTCAGTATCCGGCGGCACTGGCTGAGATTGTACTGATTATACTGGCTGTGAAGATGGACAACACACTGGTTCCGTCCACTCCCAAAGAAATTGAAGAAACGATCCTTGGGCTGATCGCACTTCTGGAACAGGGTGCCGCAAATCCGGCGGGATCCCTCAATTTTCTCAAACTGTTCTAAGAAATACAAAAAGGCCTCTGCAGAAGATGCCTGAGAATTTCTGTATCCGGTGTTCACCTTGTCTTCCTGACATCTGTCCGCACCAAACGGATAAAATCCGTTCTGTGCGGGACATCTGTCTCAGACATGTGTACACCCGGATATCAGAAATCCCTTTTGCATCTTCTGCAGAGGCCCTTTTTTCCGGTCTATACTGTTTAATGCTGTTTCTCCTTCGGCAGGCAGAGATTCAGAAGTATTGCCACAATCGCTGCCGGAACAATTCCGGAACCGCCGAAAATCAGACGGATGCTCTCCGGAAGCTGGCTTAAAATACCGCTGTTTGCTCCGATTCCGTAACCCAGTCCCAGTGCCACAGAGACAATCGTCATATTCCTTGTGGTCAGAGGTTCTTTCACAATCAGCTGTATACCACTGATTACGATCGAAGCAAACATCATTACGGCCGCACCGCCCAGCACACTCTGCGGCATAATGGAAATCAGAGCCGCCAGTTTCGGGAACAGGCCGCAGGCAATCAGAAATACTGCGCCGCATGCCAGTGCAAACCGGTTAATGATCTTTGTCATGGTCACAAGACCAACATTCTGGCTGAAGGAAGTATTCGGCAGTACACCGAAAACAGCGGCCAGCGTGGAACCGAGTCCGTCGCAGATTACTCCGCCGGAAAGCTCCGTATCCGTCGCCTCTCTGCCGGCACCACCTTCCATTACACCGGAAATATCACCGACCGTCTCGACAGCCGTTACAATAAACATGATCATGACAGGAATAATAGCCTTCAGTGTAAATACCGGCTTCACCGGCATGAATTTCGGCAGTGCAAACCAGTCTGCATCTGCCACCTTGGACCAGTTCAGTACCCACGCTTTCGTCACTTCCTCACCTTCCGCGCTCAGGAAGGTATGATCGAGACAGAGTCCCATCACTGCCGCAATCACATATCCCGCAATAATACCGCACAGGATACAGGAAGAGCTGGCCATTCCCTTAAAATAATGTTTGAAAATCAGAATAATAATCAGCACGACAAGACCCAGCAGAAGATTTTCCACCGAACCGTAATCCTTTGCGGAGCTTCCGCCGCCAAAGGAAGATACGCCTACGCTGATCAGTGACAGACCGATGGACAACACAACCGTACCTGTCACTACGGAAGGCAGCAGCTTTCTCATCGGCTTAATGAAGAATCCCAGGACTCCCTCAAAAAGGCCGCCAATCATGGATGCCCCCATCATGGCGCCATACGCGGCAATACCGCCGCCGGTTACATTTGCAACACTCTGGAATACACCGATGAAACCGGAACTGGTTCCCATGATAATCGGCACCTTTCCGCCCACCGGCCCAATGGCATACAGCTGAATGAGCGTCACAATTCCAGCCATAATCATGGCATTCTGCAGCAGCGTCACCTGCATTGCAATCAGGTCTTCTCCTCCTCCGATGGCCGCACACATATTTGTAATAATCAGAAGCGGCGTGAGATTTCCGACAAACATGGCCAGCACATGCTGCAGGCCCAGCGGAATCGCCTGTTTTAACGGAATTCTCCCTTCAAATTCATAAGGTGATGTGTACTCTTTTTTCTCTTTCCCGTTCTTTCCCATATCATTCTCCTCACAGGTGCAGAATAATTTAATCACTGCCAGACATTCTTTGTACAGCAGACACTCTGAATCCGCTGTCGTTACTTCCCCGGGAACATCTGCACAGACATCAGAATTATAGCAGACTGAAATATTATCCGTCAAATAAATTCCCCATATCGTTTCAGTTATGATAAAATACATGATGATACACAACGCAAAAAAGGAGTACTCACAATGCCAGTATTTGATTTCAGCAGTGCACCGGAAAAGAACACAGCTCCGGAATGTACGTATACCATTTTCCGGTCCGATGATCATGAAGCATCACCGGAAAAACCGATTCTGATTCTTGACAACAGCCGCCGCCAGTGGAAACACCATTCCTGCGGAATCTTTTCCCACCCCGGAAAGCGGACCGCCTTTGAGTTCAGCGAAGAAGACGGGAAAATCTCTGCCGATATTCTTCAGATTGATGCCCGCTTTGTCAGTCTGATCAAATGGCTGGGAGAAAACCGCATCAATGTCCGCCTTTCCGGAAGAAACAGCGAAACGGGGTACGGCGTTTACCGGATCCGTGAAATTGCATTCGGGGGCGGAACGAAGCTTTCCGCAGAAGACGGTTTTCTGCAGTTTATGATCGAACGTCTGCTTTCCGGAAGTGCCCCCGCAGAAGAGCTGGAAGATGAAGACGCAGAAGAAACGGGCGATCATATGAAGCTTACCAGTCTCCAGAGCATCACCGATTTTCTGACCTGTGCCGGCAGAACGCTGCCTGACAATATCCGACTCTGGGCAAGACGCAATCTTGCAGTGGCACGCTCCGGTGAAGTGACACCGGAAGAACGACGTCATGCTCAGCGCGCCCTTTCCATTATGATGAACATCCAGTGGAAAAACTCCTATTTTGAACCGATCGATCCTGTAGAAGCCCGCCGGATTCTCGATGAGGAGCTGTATGGAATGGAACGGGTCAAGCAGCGTATCATTGAAACCATCATTCAGATCAACCGCACCCACACCCTTCCCGCTTACGGTCTTCTGCTTGTGGGACCCGCCGGAACGGGAAAATCTCAGATCGCCTATGCAGTGGCCCGGATCCTGAAGCTTCCCTGGACCACCCTCGATATGAGTTCCATCAACGATCCGGAACAGCTGACGGGAAGCTCACGCATTTATGCCAACGCAAAACCCGGCATTATCATGGAAGCATTTTCCATGGCAGGAGAATCCAGCCTTGTATTTATTATCAATGAACTGGATAAGGCAGCATCCGGCAAAGGGAACGGCAATCCGGCCGATGTTCTGCTGACGCTCCTGGACAATCTGGGCTTTACCGACAACTACATCGAATGTATGATTCCGACGGCAGGCGTCTATCCCATTGCAACGGCCAACGACAAGAATCTGATCAGCGCGCCCCTGATGTCCCGCTTTGCCGTAATTGAGATTCCCGACTATACGCCGGAAGAAAAGAAAGTCATCTTCTCCCGCTATGCTCTTCCGAAAGTACTGAAGCGCATGGGATTAAAAGAAAAAGAATGCGTTGTACCGGAGGACGCACTGGATGCTGTCATCGAGAACTTCGCAAACACCTCCGGCATCCGCGATCTGGAACAGGCCGCAGAGCATATGGCGGCCAACGCACTGTACCAGATTGAAGTGGATCACCTGCCACAGGTCATCTTCACACCGGAAATGGTACGGGAGCTGCTGAATTAAACAAAAGACAGGACTGCCGCAGAGTAAATTAAAGGAATTCCTGTATCCGGTGTTCACCTTGTCTTCCTGACATCTGTCCGCACCAAACGGATAAAACCCGTTCTGTGCGGGACATCTGTCTCAGACATGTGTACACCCGGATAGCAGGAATTCCTGAGAAAATACTGCAGCAGTCCCTTTAATAATTAAATTTACCGTCGTTTTTCTCTTCCAGCGCCTTAATGGCATGGTACGTATACGTATGGTACGGAACAGGAATACCAAGTTCCTCTCCCATCCGCATCACAGCTCCGGAAAACATATCAATCTCCGTATGCCTTCCGTCATCCAGATCCTGCAGTGTGGACCAGCGCGTTGCATCGGGAACATTCCGTCGATTTTCACGGAACGGATATTCTCTGATGGAAATTCCCTTCGCCGCAGCGATGGCTCTCGCTTCTTCCCACAGCATTTCTGAAATAAAATTCACATGTTCGCTGTCTCCATAGGCACCCGTTCCCACGCCGAACACTGCCTGGGGCAAATTTCCGCCGCAGTTGATCACAAATTTTTCCCACTGTTTCGCAATGATATCTGACACATACGTATGCTTCACATCACTTCCGTCCAGAATGCGATCCACAAATTCTGTTTTTTCCGTTGGAACGCGGCTGTTTTTGTCGCCATAATAGACGCCCTCTGTCAGCACCGGATCAAAAGTCACCGTCTGGCCGCATCTCCGGGAAGAAATCATCATGAGAGAATGAAGAATACGCTCTTCCGGAATCACCTCTGCAAGAATATCCTCGCTGTCAATTCCGTTTAACAGGCTTAAAACAATTGTTTTTTCTGATGTTAAAGTTCTGATATCAGGCAAAACAGACCGCAGTGCACCATACTTAGTTGCAACAAGAACGAGATCCACAGGCGCCTCCGCGGAAGCTTCCCCGGCTGTTCTGACATTCACATCATAGCGAACATCATTAATTGTAATTCCCACGTTTTTTAACCTATCCGCTCTGTCGCCATCCGCTATCACAATCAGTTCCACATCCTGCTTCGACTGCAGTCCCCAGTAAAAATACGCTCCGATTGCGCCAAGCCCGATCAGTGCCACTCTTTTCATTTCATATTTCCTCCCTGTGTAATATTCAAGTCGAACGCACGCTTTAAGCATGGGGAATATTCGTAAACTCCGAAATCTCCCGGCTGGTTGTCACAAGATCATCCACCGAAAGGTCATGCAGTTTCTTATGGCCTGTGATTCTGGCAAACATTTTCAGCTCTTCCAGTGAAACATTCAGGTAATTGGCCACCCTCTGAGCCGCCGCATCTGTTTTCAGTCTGGCACGGAGTGCCGGATCCTGCGTTGCGATTCCGGCCGGACACATACCTGTTCCACAGATCCGATACTGCTGACAGGCTGCCGCAATCAATGCACCGGAGGCCACTGCCACCGCATCTGCTCCCATGGCAATTGCCTTTGCAAAATCAGAAGAAACACGAAGACCTCCCGTGATAATCAGGCTGATATCAGAGCCTACGGAGTCCAGATATTTTCTGGCACGGTACAGCGCGTAAACAGTCGGAACACTGGTGGATTCCCGCAGAAGCAGCGGGCTGGAGCCTGTAGCTCCTCCGCGGCCGTCAATGGTGATAAAATCAGGCTCTGCAAATACACAGAATTCCAGATCCTTCTCGATTCTTCCTGCCGCAATTTTGATTCCCACCGGACGCCCTTCCGATGCCTCCCGCAGCATATAAACAAGCTCTTTCAGATCTTCTTTTGTTTTAATATCAGGGAATTTGGAAGGACTCTGAATATCCTGACCAATCTGTTTGCCGCGGATTGACGCAATCTCTTTCGTTACCTTATCTCCCGGCAGATGTCCGCCCATGCCGGGCTTTGTTCCCTGTCCGATTTTGATCTCAATCGCATCAGAAGTCCGGAGATTTTCCGGTGTAACACTGTAGCGGTTCGGCACGTACTCAAATATGTACTTATCGGCAGCTGCCTTCTCCTCCGGAAGGATTCCACCCTCACCGCTGCACATGGCCGATCCTGCCATGGCACTTCCTTTTGCCAGTGCTGTCTTCGTCTCTTTTGAGAGCGCTCCGAAAGACATATGAGAAATGAATACAGGATTCTCAAGTACCAGCGGCTTCCTGGCATTTTTTCCGATCACTGTCGTCGTATCCACATGCTCTCCGTCATCCAGAGGAAGGGGATTCAGCTGTGCACCAAGGAGAAGAATATCGTCCCAGCCCGGCATCTTCATCTGTGTTCCCATGGAGCTGTGCAGAGACTTCCCGCCGACTGCCATCTCATGGATTTCCTTCATATAACGGCAGGACTCATCCTGTCTTGCAAACAGAGGATCGTAGGACAGGTCCAGATTTTTCTGCGTCCCTTCCGCATCCTGCATTCCCTGCTCCTGATCTTCAAATTCCTCAAACTTGCCCGTCTGATGACAGACCGGACATTCATAATTCTCCGGCAGCTCCTGTCCTTCATAGATATAGCCGCACACCGAACATCTGTAGCTCATAAAAAACCTCCTTTTCCCCAATCACAATAATAGTATTTATTACTAATATTATACCTTTTCCCCACAATTCTGTCAAGTCTCATACACGGAATCTTTCTGCCGGAATGCCTGCAATCCCCTTTCTGCACGGGCAGGATCCGTTATGTGAGACATTAGGCATTACTCCTTCCAGCTCCAGAAGCTTTCTCTTTTTCTCAATACCTCCTGCATATCCGGTCAGGCTCCCGTCCGATCCGATCACCCGGTGACACGGAATGATGATGGAAATCGGATTGTGTCCCACTGCACCGCCCACAGCCTGTGCGGGCATGGAACAGATTCCTCTTTTTTTCGCCAGTTTTTTTGCCAGCTCCCCGTAAGTCACAACGTGTCCGTACGGAATCTCACAGAGCATCTGCCAGACCTCCTGACGGAAAGGGGTTCCAAAAGGAGCCAGAGGAAGTTCTGAAACCGCAGGTTTTCCGCCTGCGAAATACCGTTCCAGCCACTTCCGGGCCTGCACAAGCACCGGCAGATCATCCTTTATGATCATTTCTTCTTTTACTGTATCAGCAAAATATTTCTGTCCCTCCAGCCACAGTCCCACAATCCTTTTTCCGTCACTTGCTACTGCAGCATTTCCGATCACTGTCTCACAATCTGTCCGATAATACATAGTTCTGCCCTTCCTGTTCCGTTTCTCTGACGCGGTATTCACCCATACCGCCGCATATTTTCTGTTCTGAAAACAAATCTGCCTGCACTTATCGTATAATAAAAGCAGATGATTTACAATGCAGGAATCAAAGATTCCCTATGATCAGTCAGAAAAGAGGACCGCTCATATCTGCCTGACTTTACAGGAAATCGGATTTATTGTAAACTGTCAGAAGGAAATAAAAGAAAAACGGAGGGGATGACAATGGCAATTATAGGAATTGATCTTGGAACTACGAATTCACTCGTCTGTGTTTTCCGGGGTGGAAAACCCGAACTGATTCCGAACAAATTCGGATCCTACCTGACGCCCAGTGCAGTCAGTGTTCTGGAAGACGGCACCGTACTGGTGGGGGAACCGGCAAAAGAGCGTCTCACTACGCATCCGGAATCCACAGCCGTATCATTCAAAAAGAACATGGGAAGTGAAAAAAAGTATACTCTGGGAAGCCGGCAGCTGCTTCCGGAAGAGCTGAGCAGCCTTGTCCTTTCCTCTCTGATGAAAGATGCCGAAAACTATCTGCAGGAGGAGATATCAGAAGCCGTTATTTCCGTTCCCGCCTACTTTCATGACAAACAGAGGGCAGCCACAAAACGTGCCGGAAAGCTGGCCGGACTGAATGTGAAGCGAATCCTGAACGAGCCCAGCGCAGCAGCCCTGGCTGCCTACTGTGACCAGAATGATGCAAGACGCTTTCTTGTGTTTGATTTCGGCGGCGGTACACTGGATGTCTCTGTGGTGGACTGTATCAATACTGTGGTGGAAATCCTCGCTGTGGCAGGAGACAACCGACTTGGCGGCGATGATTTTGATGCGCTGATTGCCGATCAGTTTCTGAAGGAACACGGACTTGAGAAAGACCGCATCACCGCCCAGGAATACGCAGTTCTGGTAAAAAAAGCAGAACAGTGCAAGCGTCAGCTTTCCTATGAAGAGACAGCCACACTGCAGTCATCCATAGACGGCCGGATGTACAGCAGTACGTACACGATGAAGCGACTGATGGAGGAGAGCAAAGATCTGCTGCAGAAAATCCGGAAGGTTGTCACTGCAGCGCTCCGGGATTCCAAATGTAAGTCTTCCCAGATTCAGGAAATCATCATGGCCGGCGGTTCCAGCAAGATGCCGCTGATTCAGTCATACATCCGCCATCTGTTCCACAAACAGCCGGTGATCCGCACGGACTGTGATGAACTGATTGCGCTCGGTCTCGGCATTTTCTGCGGCGTCAGGGAAAACAGCAGTGATCTTGACAACTATCTCCTGATGGACATCTGTCCTTTCTCTCTGGGAACCAATGTGAAAAATGCCGCCGATCCGTCGAAGCCGTTTATGAATATTATTATTCCGCGCAACAACGTACTGCCCTGTTCCCGCGAGAGCGAATTCGTAACCACCACGGATATGCAGAAACAGATGTATTTTCAGGTCCTTCAGGGAGAAAATCTGTATGCAAAGGACAACCTTCTTCTGGAAGAAATGAGGATTGATGTCACGCCGCTTCCTGCCGGGCAGGAAAAAGCCAGAGTCCGGTTCACCTACGACATTAACGGAATTCTGATGATAGATATCACGATTGCCTCCACCGGAAAAACGTATCAGAAGGTTCTCTCAGAAAAGATTTCAGAGGAAGAACTGAAAAAACGGTGCCAGGAGCTGGAAAAGCTGAAACATTCTCCGGAAGAGCTCTCGGAAAACCGCCTGATTCTTGATAAGCTGGAAGCACTCTACGTTGAAACAATTCCTTCCAACAAGGAAACTGTACTGTCTCTGATCACAGGCTTTACCGAAGCGCTCCGCAGCCAGAGTCCCGCACGGATTCAGAAGTCCAAATCTGTGATTATGAAACTGATTCCTCAAATGGAGGCAGGTGATCCTCTGGACGATATTCTTCCCGCAGACAACAGCTGGGAGGATCCCTGGGGTGAGCTGGGAGATGACGAATCCTTCTTCAGCGATCTGGGAATGGAAGAAGACTCAGAAGAGAAAAAAGACAATACTGACTGGTTCCGTTTTTATCATTTTGACAAGTATACATCCTGATTTGAATCGTTACACATATGCGGGAAACATAAAAAGACGCAGTGTCACGTTTTCTGAAAGCAACGATTACATTCCGGACGAATGGGATGGGCAGTTCCAGACAACGGATGACATTTATGACCGCCTGAAAGCAGGGCATCTCCGCCAGGAACCTTTGCTGGAGGAGAAAAACAGCCAGACTATAAAAAGTCTGGCTGTTAACAGCGCATCCTCGCGGAGCGTTTAGCTCAGTCGGAGATGGCTCCCACTGAGCTGAATTTGTTATTACTCTCCACTTACATAAGTGGAAGTCTTCTTCGCCTGAGTTAAAAGGATACAGTTAATTGTTTTGCGTTCTGTACTTATAATTCAATTTCAACCTGCTGGTCTTCCGGATAATCCACTACAATACAGTCGTTGTTGTAAATCCGCTCCGGAAGCACGATCAGCACGTGTGCTGTCTCAAGATTTACTGCCATCGGTGCCAGATGCCATACGCCTGTGTTGATGCATACCATGGTTCCTTTTTTCACCAGAAATGCTTCTGTCAGCTCCGGTGTAGGATCCTTGCCTGCCGGTGCCACATGGATCACCATATCGTCATCAAGACAGAGAATTCCTTCCTGTGTGGAATTGTGGAATTCTGCCTGGCTCACAATCATACGCTCCGGCTTATGAATCAGAAGCGGTGAAAATGCAGTCTGCATTACACCGGATGAATGCATCAGCAGTCTGTCCTGGTAAAAATCACCGAGACTGTATCCTTCCGGATTCAGAAGATCTGTAAAGCTGCCGTACGGCCTGAAAGCTTCCACTGTAATTGGTTTCGCCTTAATTGTTCTCATTGTAAATACCCTCCCTGAATACTTTTCCGTTTTACAAATTAATATAATCGTTCCTTTTCCCTCTGAGTATCCCAACAGACGTGCAAAACAGACACCCGGATTCCGCTGTCGCTGCTTCCTCTTTCAACAGTATCTGCCCTGTCTGTTCAGACAGTTTCACAGGGTTTCGAATAATTACCAGATTATTATAAAACAAATTCTGGTATTTGTCTATCGCGGCTGTCAGGTAAGAGTGTTCTCCGATTCTGCCTGAAAAAAATATTTTTTGAAGGATAAATGCTCCAAATATGCGTATACGCTGTATTTCCGCCGCTTTTCTCTTTTTTTCGAACTGTTCCGGCCGCCTTCATCCCTCCTTATCCCCCTTGACATTTCTACAAAAAGATGTAATATGGATAAGGAACACACACAACATTTTGCGTATAACGCATTTTTTCAACACAATATATATGAGGAGCAACTTACACATGAATACCGAAGTAAAAACAAATGTGATCAAGAGAAATGGCGAGGAAGTCTCCTTCGACAAATCCAAAATCATAAATGCCGTAAAAAAGGCCAACAACGGAGTGTCGAAAATCCACCAGCTGAATGAATACCAGATTACAGCTGTGGCAGACACCATCGCACGCCGCGCCCAGGAATCCTCCCACGCAGTCAATGTGGAGGATATCCAGGATATGGTGGAGACCGGCATTATGGAAATGCGCGGATACGAGGTTGCACAGAAGTATGTCCGCTACCGCTATAAACGCGAGCTGTCCAGAAAATCCAACACGACAGACAACAATATCCTGTCCCTGCTGGATCAGATCAATGAGAATGCAAAACAGGAAAACTCCAACAAGAATCCGACCATAAATTCGACCCAGCGTGACTATATGGCAGGTGAGGTCAGCAAGGATCTGACCATGCGTGTTCTTCTTCCGGAAGATATTGTACGTGCCCATGAGGAAGGAATTATTCATTTCCATGATTCTGACTACTACGCACAGAGAGAACACAACTGTGACCTGATCAACCTGGAAGACATGCTGCAGAACGGTACCGTCATCAGTGAGACGCTGATCGAGAAGCCTCACAGCTTCTTTACCGCATGCAACGTGACGACGCAGATTGTGGCTCAGGTAGCCAGCAATCAGTATGGCGGACAGTCCTTTACCCTTGCTCATCTGGCGCCCTTCGTGGATATCAGCCGACAGAAAATCCGCGCCAAGGTGATTGCAGAGCGCACAGACTGCGGCGAACCGCTGGATGATACGATTATTTCCCATGTGACAGAGCGCCGTCTTCTGGACGAGATCCGCAGCGGAATTCAGACTATTCAGTATCAGCTGATTACGCTGATGACCTGCAACGGACAGGCTCCCTTCGTCACCGTATTCATGTATCTTGACGAAGTACCGGAAGGACAGATCCGTGATGACCTTGCGCTGATCATCGAAGAAGTTCTGGTGCAGAGAATGCAGGGTGTCAAAAACGAAAGGGGAGCATGGATTACTCCTGCTTTCCCCAAGCTGATTTATGTGCTTGACGAAGACAATATCACAGAGGATTCCAAATACTGGTATCTGACTGAGCTGGCTGCAAAATGCACTGCAAAGCGCATGGTGCCTGATTATATTTCAGCGAAGATGATGCGGGAGCTGAAAAAGGGTGAGGTATATCCCTGCATGGGATGCCGTTCCTTCCTGACCGTTGAGGATTCCCAGCTAAACCCCGACGGCAGCCATAAATTCTACGGAAGATTCAATCAGGGTGTTGTCACCATCAACCTGGTAGATGTTGCCTGTTCCTCCGATGGGGATATGGATAAATTCTGGAAAATCCTTGATGAGAGACTGGAGCTCTGTCACCGCGCTCTCCGCTGCAGACATGAGCGGCTGCTTGGAACTGTTTCCGATGTGGCACCGATCCTGTGGCAGTACGGTGCGCTTGCCAGACTGAAAAAAGGCGAGACCATTGACAAGCTTCTGTACAACGGCTATTCCACGATTTCCCTCGGCTACGCAGGCCTGTATGAAATGTGTGTACGTATGCTGGGCAAATCCCACACAGATCCGGAGGCGAGCCCCTTTGCCATGCAGGTAATGCAGCGCCTCAATGACAAATGTGCGGAGTGGAAAAAAGCGGAAAACATCAGCTATTCCGTTTACGGTACACCGATGGAATCCACCACCTACAAATTTGCAAAATGTCTCCAGAAACGTTTCGGAATCATTCCCGGCGTAACGGACAAAAACTATATCACCAACAGCTACCACGTACACGTGACGGAAGAAATTGATGCTTTCACAAAGCTGAAATTCGAAGCCTCTTTCCAGAAGCTCTCTCCCGGCGGAGCTATCAGCTACGTGGAAGTTCCGAATATGCAGAACAACATTCCGGCTGTACTGTCTGTCATGAAATTTATCTATGACAACATCATGTATGCCGAGCTGAATACAAAGAGTGATTTCTGCGACTGCTGCGGTTTTGACGGAGAAATTAAGATCGTGGAAGACGAATCCGGCAAGCTGGTCTGGGAATGCCCCAACTGCGGCAACCGGGATCAGGACAAGATGAGCGTGGCCCGCAGAACCTGTGGCTACATCGGAACCCAGTACTGGAATCAGGGCCGTACGCAGGAGATCAAAGACCGGGTGCTTCACCTGTAATGAGGAAGATATGAATTACGGAACGATTAAATCATACGATATTGCCAACGGCCCCGGAGTACGTGTCAGTCTGTTCGTCTCCGGCTGCCGTCATCACTGCAAAGGCTGTTTTAACGCCGTTGCCTGGGATTTCCGGTATGGCGAACCCTTCACGCGACAGACGGAGCTGGATCTGCTGGAAGCTTTGAAGCCTCCTTATATTCAGGGCTTTTCCCTGCTGGGCGGTGAACCCTTTGAACCGGAAAATCAGCCGGTGCTGGCCGGACTGCTCCGGAAAATACGTGAAACTTACCCGGAAAAGGATATCTGGTGCTATACGGGGTATCTGTACGATGCGGATCTGATCCCGGGCGGAAAAGTTTTTACAGATGTGACAGAGGAAATGCTCGCCTGTATTGATGTCCTTGTGGACGGAGAGTTCATTGAAGCACAGAAGGATATTTCTCTGCAGTTTCGCGGCAGCAAAAATCAGCGGATCATTCATCTCCATGCCGATTCGCAGCCGCTTTCTTCGCAGAGCTGACAGTTTCATTCAGAAATATAAATGCGATAAAGAATCCCGGACAGCTGTTCCGGGGTTTCTTTTGCTCCGTTTGCGGACCAGGCCAGATAAACCTGAAAAAGGGCTCCGGAAAAAGCCTGCAGTGTATAGTAGCGCTCCGCCCCGTCTCCCGGCCGGAACCACTGCTCCATAATGTAATCATTGATTGCGCGCAGGAAGTAATGTCCCAGCCCGCCGTAAATCAGGCTGTCAAGAAAATCCCTGTACTTTGCGAAGCACGTAAAACAGTGAATCAGATTCTTCCGGTCAAAATAAGCGCGCTCCGGCGGCAGGTCTTTCGCATCTTCCCGGTATGCATTTACCAGTTCCTCCAGATATGCCGTAAGAATCTCCTCTTTTGTACTGTAATTGCGGTAATACGTCATTCTGGAAACGCCTGCCCGCTCCGTCAGCTCCGAAACGGAAATGACAGACAGCGGTTTTTCCTGTAAAAGTGCAACAAGGGCGTCCACAATGCGCTCACGGCACATTCGATTCGTCTGTTTTTTCTTTTCTTCCATAACAGAATCACCTCACTCCATGTTACATTTTGTCACAGTCCATTATATTTCACATATTCCTGTTTTGCAATATGCTGCTGCATCGGACTGCCCGGCAGATATGCAGAAACGTACTTGCATTCGCTGTTCAAATAAAATACAATGGAGAAAGGACACGGTATCCTATATCCGCTTTGGCGGTCACAATACAAGGAGGATTTTACTTATGAACTACCAGGATAAAATCAGGCGCAATATCAGACGCGCCAACATCAAATACCTCGTCATCTACACTGTTTTTGCTCTCATTGCAGGCTCCGGTGCCTATTATTTCTTTACGGAAGGTCAGTCCATGAAGCTGCTCGATCTGATTCCCGTTCCGGCTCCCGTTTCCGGCGCCATTTTCCTGATTCTGTGTGCTTTTCTCGCGAACCTTGACGCACACACGCTGGCCGGTATTCTGCATGAACGGGCTTTCTCAAAGCTGATGGAGGATATTAAGAAATTCGGAAAGCCGGAGGAAGTATTTTCCTACGTCGAACAGATGCCGAAATCAGAGCTCTGCTCTCAGGGCGATTTCCGCTGCGATAAGAAATACGTTGCTTTCGCCCTGAGCGATCTCGCGTTGATCCAGCCCACAAGAAACCTCGTCTGGGGCTATCTGCAGGCACCGGCCAAAACAACCAGGCGGCTGACCGAACAGGATCTGAAAAATGTACGCAATGTGGTACTGCGTTTCAAAAACAAAGATACGCTGATTGTCCGTACCAAAAGCCAGGAAAACGCAGAAAAGCTTCTGGCGTACGTGGAAGAATGCTGTCCGACCATGACCAGCGGATATTCCTACAAGCTGGAAACCGTGTACAAAAAGAATCCGGAAAATCTCCGGAAGCATCCGGACAGACACGCTGAGGAAAAACACTGATTTTTCCTACGCTGTCACCTGCTGCCGTCTGATGATGATATAGCTTCCGATCATGCAGATCAGCCCTGCCGCTGCCAGGATTGCCGGCCACAGGCTATGCGGCACGGCACCGATCAGAGCGGCCACCCCCGTTCCGATTCTTCCGAAAAGCGAATCGGGAGCTTCCTCCGACGCATCAAAGATCCGCGGAATGCCGATACAGCCAATCATCCACAGCGCCCAGAAAATCCAGAAAGCGGTCTTTCCAAAGCGCATGATCATTGCACCGCAGAAGCAGGCTGCCATCGGAAGCAGAACGGCCACTGCGATTCCCCAGCTTCCGAGATACGGCAGCATATTCACTTCATTGGTCAGCTCCGGATACCAGAAGCCATACAGCTGCTCTTCCAGCATGCAGATTCCTGCCAGAACCGGCAGGTACATAAAATCGGTCAGGATACCCAGACCGAGATACGAAACAAAAAAGTTTCTTCTCGTGCTGCCCATGGATATTTCCATATCAAAATACAGACGCAGCGATCCGGCTTCCATAATAACACAGTAAACCGCAGCCATCAGAATACCAATCAGTGTGCCCATCGGAAAATACGATGTATTTTCCCCTTCCACGCGCATCAGTATATTCATAAAAATCACTCCGAACACACTTCCCCCCAGTATCATAACGATACCGAACAGACAGTTTTCCCACTGAACAAGGAACTGTTTTTTCATTGCTCCTGCCATACGCTCCCCTCCTATATCCGCACCTCTGCCTTTTTTGTAAAACGTACACATGCAACCGCTGCTGCCAGATACAGCACGCCCCCGGCGACCGGTATCGCCATGGAATCAGGCGATATCCCTGCAGCCCATCCGAAAAGCTCTCTGCCACCCAGTGCAGATGCCGCTCCCAGACAGCCCCAGAATACCGCTCCAAGCACAATCATCAGGATGAAACCAACCGTTCCCCATCGCATCACAACGATTCCGATCATCAGGGAGACGGCGCCGACTGCCAGAAACACTCCGGAAAGAAGAGGCAGCAGGCGCAATCCGGAATCTGAAACATCCCCCGGAAAAAGCTTCCAGAGTACTGCAGAGACGAGAATGATGCCGAAAATCATGGCAAGTGTGTTGCACAGAATGCTGTAAATAATCTTCTTTCTCGTGACACTCATGGAAAGCAGCAGCGGAAAATAAATCTGAAAGCAGGAATACGTTATCATCAGAACAATAAATGAGCCTGTAATATACAGATACCACGGCAAAAGAGGAATGCTTTCCAGAAAGACTGCTCCGAACCCTCCGTCTCCCAGAGGACTTTCCCCCACTGCAAACAGGAAAAACATCACAATTGCCACAGCCACAGCCATCCCCATGCCTTCCAGCCATGTTCTTCCCCAGAATTTCAAATTTCCTTCCACTCCGTTCATAACTGTCCTCCCTGTTCTTCCTCACCGCACAGAGATACAAAGATCTTCTGAAGATTCGGTTTCTGAATACTGATATCATACTCCTGAGGAACCGTCTGCCCG
Organism: Candidatus Choladocola sp.; assembly: GCA_034093895.1. Lineage (GTDB taxonomy): Bacteria > Bacillota > Clostridia > Lachnospirales > Lachnospiraceae > Choladousia. The sequence goes on from JAXEBU010000030.1 coordinate 27,285, forward strand.
GGCCGGCACAGCACCGTAACACCCTTGCTCCGCCCCAGTGTCTCCTCATGGTGCTTCTCCAGCCCCTCCGCTGCCGCATCCACATCCTCCGCGCGTCCGCTGATATGATAGCAGCGTTCCAGCAGCTCCTGCGTATTTTCTTTTAAGAGAATCCGGCCGTGATCCACAATGATTACTTCCTCAAAAATATCGGATGCCTCTTCAATAATATGGGTACTGATTACAAATGTTCTGCCTGTCTGCACAAACTCATCCATCAGAATTCTGTAAAACTTTTCTCTTGCCACCACATCCAGACCGGAGGTGGGCTCATCCAGGAATGTGAAATCCGCTTTGCTGGCCAGCGCCACGATAATCGTCATCATGGAAAGCATACCCTTTGACATTTTGCTGAATCTCTTCTTCAGATCAATACCAAATTCCTTTACAAGGCGAAGTGCCATCTCATTGTCCCATCCCGGAAAATACGAGGCTGCAATGCGCAGATACTCTTTTCCCTTCAGTGCATTGGCGTTGTTTCCGTTCATCTGATTCAGTTCTCTTGCAAAACAGAGATGGCACAGTGCCTCCGGGTTTTCCCAGACGCTCATGCCGTCCAGCGTAACACTGCCCTTTGTCGCCGGATTCTGTGCCGTCAGCACAGACAGAAGCGTTGTCTTTCCTGCACCGTTCCTTCCGATCAGTCCGTAGATCTTTCCGGATTCCAGTTCAATATTTATTCTGTCCAGAACATCTTTGTTCCCGTACGTTTTCGTAATATCTGCCCCCGCTAATTTACTCATTCTTCATTCCTCCGTCCTCTGATGATGCAATCATCTCAATCAGTTCTTTTTTCGTAATACCGAGGCTGACTGCCTCCGCCATCAGGCTCCTTACGTAATCATCATAAAAATGCTCTTTTCTCTTTTGCATAATCTGCTTCTTCGCTCCCGCAGCTACAAACATGCCAATCCCCCGTTTCTTATACAGAATCCCCTCATCTACCAGAAGATTCACTCCCTTGGCTGCCGTCGCCGGATTGATCGCATACAGCCTGGCCAGCTCGTTGGTGCTGGGAACACGTTCCTCTTCCAGCAGAATCTCCCGCAGAATATCATTCTCAATCATTTCCTTTATCTGAATATAAATAGATTTTTCCTGTGTCAGGATTTCATTCATTCCGTATCACTCCCCCTTTCCCTTATCTGTTTTTCATGCGTTCTTTGGTTCATTACTTATGTAATTAACCATATCACCTTTTCTCCGTTATGTCAATCGCATTTTCTGTCGAATTAAATCGCACTTTCCGTCGAATGAAACGCATTTACTTTTCATACGGTACATGTTAGAATAAAATTTAACGGTTGGAAAGGAGGGCAGTACTTATGATTAATCTTCAGGCTAACATAACAGTAAATGTCATCGGTGTCGCCCTCATGATTATCCTTCTTCTCGGTACCCGGGCAAAACCCGGGAAGCTTCTCTTTGACCAGAAGATTTTCTTTTGCATGATTATTTTCACCATTCACCAGTGCATCTGCGAGACGGTGACCTTCTGCATTGACGGAAAGCTGTTTCCCGGTGCACATACTCTGGCAGTGATCCTCAATATGCTTCTCTTTATTGTGAATATCCTTTTTGCTTTTCTCTGGACAGCTTACGTTGACTACAAGCTGTTTGAGGACAGGAACCGTATCCGGAAATACTATCCGATCATATTCATACCGGCGCTGACGATCAGCGTAATGGCTCTGTGCAATCTGTTTACGGACGTATTTTTTACGGTGTCTGCAGACAACGTGTACAGCCGTACAGGGCTCGTCTGGCTGCCCTATGCGGTCACTTACCTGTATCTTATTTATACCGTCGTGCTGCTCTACCGTTCCAGAAAAAAGGTTGAAAAATATCTGTTTCTGCCGATTATTTCTTTCCTGATTCCGATTTTTATCGGCAGTCTTCTTCAGTTTTTTATGTACGGCCTTTCCCTTGTCTGGGTATCTGTTGCAGTGGCTCTCATTTCTGTCTACATCAATATCCAGAATGAAGAAGCGTCCATTGACGGCCTTACAGGACTGTATAACCGTCAGTATCTGAACCGCTATCTGGTCCGGATCTGTTCCGGTGCACCGCTCTCAGAAAAGAAGCTTCTTGTGGGAATTATGCTCGATATCGACTCGTTCAAACGGTTAAACGATACGTATGGTCACCTGGCCGGCGATCAGGTTCTCCGGGATGTTGGCCCGCTGCTGCGAAATGCCTCTTCTCCTTTCGGCATCGCAGCGCGATACGCAGGTGATGAATTTGTGATCCTTGTTTTTCTTGACAATATCGAACAGACCAGCGTCCTCATGGATGACATACGCAAGCGGATCCGTCATTTTAATAAAACCTCCAATCGTTCCTTTGAGATTTCTCTCTCCATGGGCGAAGCCGTTTTCCGGCCGGGACAGGATACCATCGATACCTTCCTGAACCGCATGGACCAGCGTATGTACCAGGATAAAAAAAAGAGCCATCGCAGTTAAGCGATGGCCCATTTTTCAATCTCGGGTAAGACGCGAAAGATCCGAAAGCTCTGTATATAACCTTCATATCATGGATCTTACAGCAATATAAATCCCTTTGTGGTGAGACATTCTTCCACTTCCCAGATTTCTTCTGCGTGAAGTACCATGACCGGCTTGCCGGACACACGGTTGAATGACAGGTAAATATAGTGGACATTGATATTGCTCTCGGAAAGAGCAACCAGAAGTTCATTGAGCATTCCGACTCTGTCTTCCACTTCCACTCCCAGTACTTCCGTCAGACGCACCTGATAGCCGGCTTTCTTCAGCACCTGATAAGTTTTATCCGGATCTGACACTACCATGCGGACAATTCCGTACTCCGCACTGTCATTCGTTACTGATCCCCAGATATTGATCTCCTCGTTTTTCAGAATTCCCGTAATTTTCTGTAACGTTCCTTTTTGATTTTCTGCAAAAACTGATACCTGCTGCAACATAATTCTTCCTCCTGCCTGTTGAAAATCCCCGGAGGAACACGTTCCCGCCCGCCGCCTTTTACAAACCGGGCGGCAGGAGCAGCGCACTCCACGCTTACCAGTATATCGGCTCAGCTCTGTTTTTGCAAGCGTCCTTTTCCGGACAGACTACAGATTTTTCTTTCTGTATACGAAACGGAGCGCGATCGCCGTAAACACTGCCAGATACGCCAGAAGAACCCAGATCCCGGACAGATCTGCTTTCTCGCCGTACGCAATGGTCCGGATCATTCCGCTGGTCTGAGAAAGCGGCAGTGCGGAAATGACTTCCCGCAGCCCCCGCGGCATCGTATCCGAAGAAAAAAATGTATTGCACATGTATGCCATCGGCATAATGATATAGTTGGAAAAACGCGGTACATCTGCGTGGTTTTTGGCCAGGAAGGATACCACAACCCCCACCACGGAAAAGACGGCTCCGTTTAAAAACATAATCAGCAGTGACCAGCCATTGAAAATCAGGCCTGTTCCAAGGGGCATCGTCAGAAGCAGAATAATACCGCCCGCGTACAGTCCCCGCAAACTTCCTCCGATGATCTGACCCACCACAAACTGCCACAGCGGCGTCGGTGAGATCAGTACCTGATCGAATGCCTTCTCATAAAGACGCTGGACATTCAGATTCTGTGCAATTGCGTTAAAACTGCCGTTCATGGTGGTCAGCGACACCACGCCCGGAATCAGAAAGTACAGATACGGCTCTCCATGCGATGTGGTCTGGATTCCGAAGCCGAACACAATCAGATACATCAGCGGAGCAACCATGGCCGCCAGTGTGATTTTATAAAAATCACGTTTAAATTCTGTCCATTTTTCCCATATAACCGTAATAATTCCCATTTGTTCTCTGACGATCTCCTCTCAGTTCAGCCGTTTTCCCACGAATTCAATAAATACATCCTCAAGCGTCGTATCACGCAGCGCCGTTTTTCCCTCCAGACCGCTGAGATATGCAATTGCCTGCTGCCGTTCCTGAAAATAGCGGCTTCGGATGCCGTCAGACGTCATCTCATCCACAGCAAACGCTCCCAGCTTTCCGATCAGTCCTTCCGGCGTATCAAGCTCCTCCAGATGGCCGCCGTTCATCAGTCCCACTCTGTCACAGAGCGACTGGGCTTCCTCGATATAGTGGGTTGTCAGCAGAATCGTCAGCCCCTGCTCATTCAGACGGCGCAGCAGGTTCCACATCTGCCGCCTCGACAGCGCATCCATTCCCGCTGTCGGCTCATCCAGCAGAAGAATCTGCGGATCCGTCAGCAGCGCACGGCAGACCATCAGCTTTCGCTTCATTCCGCCGGACAGCTTCCGCACACTTCTCTTCCGGTAATCAATCAGGCCGCAGAAATCCAGCAGCTCCTCCGTTCTGGAACGGATCTGCTTTGGCGGCATGAAATACAGTCTCCCCTGATACTCCATAATCTCATCCATATTCATATCCTGGCGCATGGAGTATTCCTGGGTGATCACGCTGGTCTTCCGCTTCAGATCGTTTCTGCTCCTCGTAAGAACCTCCCCGTCAATCCGGATTTCTCCCGAGGTAGGCAGCAGCAGCGTGGAAAGCATGCTGATTGTCGTTGTCTTTCCGGCGCCGTTAGGTCCCAGCAGACCGAAAAATTCTCCCGTTCCGATTGTAAGATTCAGTGAATCAACGGCAGTGAATTCATCAAATTTTTTTGTCAGATTTTTTATTTCTATCATAATTCCGGAATAAGCTCCTTTTATACAGTATCCTCTGTTTTCTTCTGATAATCCTTCTCATTATACAGGATGAGCACCGCTTTTTCAACATTTCAGAAAGAGTCCCCTGCCGGAATGTGAGCCTGCGGCGGATCACGTTTCCGTCTTCTTTACATCTCCCCGGCGGTATGCTATAGTTACTGAATACCGCTTCCCTTCAGGGAAGAA
>JAXEBU010000031.1:0-7893 GCA_034093895.1 Candidatus Choladocola sp.
GGCCAAAATGAAAAACAAACTCAGGGAACTGACTTGTCGAGGCAACAGATGGAGTAATCCAGAGAGGGAAAAGAGACTTCGGGATTACGTCGCAGGATGGCTGAACTACTTCCGTTATGCAGATATGAAGTCGCTGATGAAACGTACGGACAAATGGCTACGCCATAGAATTCGTGCAGTCTACTGGAAACAGTGGAAACGAGTGCGGACACGATATAAGTACTTAAGGGCATTACACATCGAGGAATGGCAAGTGCATTGGCTTGCTAATTGTAGAAAAGGAACGTGGAGAGCATCGCAGATGCTCAGCGTAGCCCTGACAAAGAAAATACTGGACAAACTCGGATATCCATCCATGTATGACCAGTATCTGAAAGTATGTGAAAACTTGTGAACCGCCGTGTACCGTACGGTACGCACGGTGGTGTGGAGGGCGGGCTGATTACCCGCCCATCCGATTTCACCTGTTCTTTTCCGGCATCAGCTGCTTGTCCTTTACCTGCATCCCGGTACGCACCATCCGGAACATCCGCCGTGATGCTCCTGCAAACAGCTCTTCTGCGCGTTCCAGTGCCTCTCCGATCTCCATGGCACCGTTGATGGTCGTAATGATGGAATCTACGCCGCAGTCATAAAGCGCTTCCGCCCCGTCCTCCATTCCGCCGACAACGGCCAGACAGGGAATTCCGTGGCGTCTTGCTGCCATGCCCACTCCGTATGGTACTTTCCCACAGGCAGACTGTCCATCCATCCGCCCTTCTCCGGTGATAATCAGATCCGCATCCTCAATCACACGATCAAACTCCAGAATATCAAGAATCGTTTCGATCCCCCGGTTCAGCCTGGCATCGAAAAAAGCCATCAATCCTGCTCCCAGGCCGCCTGCCGCTCCGGAACCCGGCATACTCGCAATATCCCGGCCAAAGGTTCTCTGCAGCACTGCCGCATAATTTTTCATTCCGTTTTCCAGAAACATCCGGTCTGCCTCTGTGGCACCCTTCTGCGGCCCGAAGACAAAAGTGGCTCCCGTCGGACCCAGCAGGGGATTCGTCACATCACACATAACCACAAATTCCGAATCCGCAATTCTGCCGTCCCTCCCGTCCAGATCAACGGACGCAATCCGCCCCAGATTCTCCGGCAGCGCTTCCAGTTCCTTTCCCGTCTGATCAAGAAAGCGTACGCCCAGCGCTGACGCGCAGCCGATTCCGCCGTCATTGGTGGCGCTGCCTCCGATGGCAATGCAGAACCTGCGGATCCCCTGCTCCAGCGCATCCAGAATCATTTCGCCCGTTCCATACGTGCTGGCCCTGCGCACATTGCGTTCTTCTTCCGGTACAAGCGTCAGCCCCGACGCAGCCGCCATCTCAATTACCGCACAGTCCTGATGGTATATGCCGTATCTGGCAGCCACCTGCTTTCCCATGGGATCTCTTACTGTGACCTCGCGGAAATATCCATTCAGGGCGGATACTATCACATCAGAAGCTCCCTCTCCGCCGTCGGAAACGGGTACAGATACCGTCTCACACCCCGGAAATACACGTTCTGCCTCTTTTTTCAGCAGCTCACAGATGCGGTCTGCAGATAAAGTTCCCTTAAACGAATCAGGGGCAAATACTATTTTCATACGAAAACCTCCTTCTTCCACTGCGCCGAAGCCCCGCTCTATTCCTTTTACAGCTCTATCACGTCCAGATCCTCCGGAACCAGAAGATTTCCGGAATAATACTGTCTTCCCTCTGCCGTATACAGCTCTCTGCGTCTGACAATGTTCTTATCCTCCGTATGATAGAGAATCAGATTCTTCACACCGAACCGTTCACCGACCTCACACGCTTCTTTCACAGTGGCATGGTGTTTTTCATATGGTTTGAAAATATCCCGCTGCGCGTACAGGCAGAACGATTCATGCAGAAACCAGTCGGCCCCTTCCACGAAGGGTGATTCATACTCCTGGAAGTTTTCATCTCCGATAAATGTAAACTTCCTCCCGTTCTCCAGAACGGTGGTAAATCCAAACTGCTTTGCCTTTGTGGAACGGATATCAAAAAAAGTCAGATCATACCCCATCACGGTACGCTTTTCTCCGTCCCTGATCGTATGGAACAGAATTCTCTCTCCGATCAGTTTCGTAAATTTGGCCTGAACCGTCAGATTTACGATGGTAAGAATCGTCTCTTTCAGCTCTTCATGGCAGAAAATGTCGAGATTTCCCTCATAGCTGCCATTCTTCATTTTCGTGGCTATCATACGGATCAGCCAGACAAGGCCCAGCACGTGATCTGTATGCTCATGGCTGATAAAAATATTGTGGATACGTTCCAGCGGAATTCCTGCCTTCTCCAGCTGAGCCAGAATTCCGTTTCCTCCACCTGTATCCACAAGAAAATATTCGTTTTCCTTTCTGATGGAAAAACACGTGTTATAGCACTTCGTCACCGTTGCATTTCCGGTTCCGAGTATGATCAGTTCTTCTCTCATTGTACGCCTCGCTTTTCTCCTGTTTCACAGAAAAAAGGGCTGCTGCAGAATAGATCCCTTTGTACTGCAACAGCCCATTTTATTCCTTTTCTTATGCCAGCTTTGTCTTTGCAAGCTCTACCAGAGAAGCAAATCCCTCTGCGTCGTTCACTGCCATGTCAGCCAGAACTTTTCTGTTCAGTTCAACACCGGCCAGTTTCAGACCATACATAAACTTGCTGTAGGAAAGTCCGTTCAGACGTGCGCCTGCATTGATACGTGCAATCCACAGCTGTCTGTACTGACGCTTTCTCTGCTTACGTCCTGCATATGCGCTTGTCAGTGCACGCATTACAGACTGTTTTGCTACTCTATACTGTTTGGATCTGGCTCCTCTGTATCCTTTTGCCAGCTTTAATACTCTGTTATGTTTTTTCTTAGCGTTCAGACCGCCTTTGATTCTTGCCATGTCTTATATCCTCCTTCGTCTCTGATTATAAATACGGTAAAATCTTCTTCATGTTGGAAGCATTCGTTACATCTGTAACAGTTGCTTTTCTCAGATTTCTCTTTCTCTTGGTGGACTTCTTTGTTAAGATATGGCTTTTATAAGCTTTGTTTCTCTTTAATAAACCTGTTCCGGTCTTTTTGAAACGTTTTGCAGCAGCTCTGCTGGTTTTCATTTTTGGCATCTTGATGTTCCTCCTTATATTTAGAATAACTGAATTAACGCTTTTCCGTCAAAAACATGGTAAGGCTTCTGCCCTCCTGCTTGATCGGCTTATCGATGACTGCCACATCCGCAAGCTCCTTCGCAAAATCCTCAAGGATGTACCGGTTGGCCTGCATGTGCGCCATCTCTCTTCCACGGAAACGCAGACTGACTTTTACTTTGTTACCCTTTGTGATGAATTTTCTGGCGTTGTTCACCTTCGTATTCAAATCATTTACATCAATGTTCGGCGATAAGCGAACCTCTTTGATCTCAATCGTTTTCTGTTTCTTCTTGGCCTCTTTTTCTTTTCTGGCCAGCTCATAACGATATTTACCGTAATCGATAATCTTGCACACCGGCGGCTTCGCTGTCGGGGCAATCTTCACAAGATCAAGCTCTGCTTCCTTCGCAAGCTTCAGCGCATCTCTGGCGGACATAATGCCAAGCTGCTCTCCGTTCTCACCGATCACGCGGACTTCACGGTCCCTGATTTGTTCGTTAATCATTAATTCGCTAATAGTACTGCACCTCCACACATTGATATAAAAAAGTGGATAACACAGTTATCCACTCATAATCTCACATTCTGCGCACCAAAAATACGGTACGTCAATTGCTCCCGATATGAACCGCTGGTCACCTTCTGTGCCAGGGTGAGAGTGGATACTCTGCTTTCCTGTTAATTACAACCTTACTTACTTTACCACAGAAGACCGGCGGTGTCAATTGATTTCTGAATTTTCTCACACTGTTTTTACCAGCGGTTGAATCCTCTCATTACGAGCGTCTGGCTGTTCATGCCCTCTGAAAGATCGGATGCAAGGAATACCACTCCGTTGGCCACAGTCTCCGGCTGGAACACATCTCCGCCGGCCTGAAGAATAAATTCTCTCCGTTCTGATTTCCGGAACAGCTCCGTATCCACCGGACCGGGGCAGATTACATTTACACGGATGCCCAGCGGACGCACCTCATCTCCCACTGCCTGGGTAAGGCAGACAACGCCTGCCTTCGCTGTCGCATACGCAGCACTTCCCGGAAGACCGCGCAGAGCCGCACCGGAACCGATGTTTACCACATTGCCGGATTTCTGCTCAGCCATATGGGGCAGTACTGCCTTCATCATCAGCATGACTGAACGCAGATTCATTTCACATATTTCATCAAACACTTCAATGGGCATCTCGAGGAACGGCATTTCTTTGGAAATTCCGGCATTGTTTACGAGGACATCAATCCTTCCGTAAACAGAGATCACCTTCTCCACCAGCTCCTGTACCTTGTTCCAGTCTCTGATGTCACAGGCAAAACTGTCGGCTTTTCCTCCGGCTTCCGTAATTTCTGCCTCTACCTCTTTCAGAGTATCCTGATTTCTTCCCACAAGAATGGCCACAGCACCCTCCTGTGCCATTTTAACAGCAATCGCTTTTCCGAGACCGCGGCTGGCCCCTGTGATAAGCGCAATTTTATTGTCTAACAGCATAGCTCATCTCTCCATTTACCGTATCGTGAACAGGCAGGATCACTGCCATCAGCAACCCTGCCCGTTTTCTATTTGTTTTCGTGTTCTTTCTTATCGTATTTTGTCACCTGTTCCAGGGAATACTTCACATGGTCAATCATGGCTGCTTCAGCTGCTTCCGGATCGTGCGCTTCCAGTGCTTTTAAGATCCGTCCGTGACGGATACATGCATCCTCGATACCGCCCTGATTGAAGATACCCTTCTCAATCATGGCAATGAATACATCCCGCATGGCCATTACAAGTACAACATTCAGAGGATTCTGCGCTGCTTCGGCAATTGCCACATGAAATTCATAATCTGTCTCACGGCGTTCATTCACGCTGATGCTGCGGTCCTCCATCTTTGTCAGAAGTGATCGCATCCGCTGCAGTTCTTCATCTGTACTGTAAATTGCTGCCCGTTTTGCACTGTATGCTTCCAGGAGAATACGTACGTCATAGATCGCCCACGGTTCGATCCGGTTCATAAGCACATACCGGTATATAAGCGCGGACAGTTTCTGTGCATCCGGCTTGGTTACGTATGCCCCCACGCCGTTTCTCGGATCTCCTTTCTCTTCAGGACCTGGCAGACATCTCAGGATACTCTCTTTCTCATTTCAAGGCAAAATTTAAAGAATATCTCGGCATTGCCCCGGCGGAATATATTTCACTGCAAAAAGTCAGCGCGGCGGAGCAGGAGCTGTCCTCCACCGATATCTCGGTTACAGAACTTGCCTACAAACTGGGGTTTTCCTCGAGCAACTATTTCTGCACTGTCTTCAAACGATTACTGGGCATCAGCCCTACTGATTACCGAAAAAAGAACCGGAACAGCTGATGCTGCTCCGGTTCTTTTTCATAGCATGTGGATCGCTGCAGAATAAGTACAAAGGGATTCCTTAGAACTATCCTGTAACAGCCACTTTTATTTTTCATCAAAAGTCACACATTCTGTCTCTTCACAGCGACAGGCCGCTGCGCCGGAAATATCCACATGGTGCGCACGGCAGACACAAGAATTGTTGTATTTGCAGTGAACCGCCTCGCACTTAATATCGATTTCAGACGAGGGACTTCCCACAGAGCTTTTTGCGCTCTCCATCCTGCGCTCCTGAAAACTCTCGCAGCAGGTGTCCTGGCAGGCCTTTGCATCCTCGCCGCCCACATGGATATCTCCCTTGCTGCAGTACATGGCATTGTTATATACGCAGTTCTGCGCGGAACAAACTAATGCTGGCATAATCATACCTCCTTGATATGGGGATATTGCAGAATGAGTACAAAGGGATTTTTGATATCCGCGTGTACACATACCTGAGAAACGTTCTGCAACATCCTCTTTTTTCTGTTTCGGAGATATTATCTGCACTTTCCCGCAAATTATACCAGAATTATTTTATTCTTTATCTTCCGTTTCCGGGTACTCTGTTTTGATATCCCAGGTATTGTTGCTGAAAAGTCCGAATCCGTTTTTCAGCGGGGATGTGATCCAGCCGATCAGAACGCCCAGCAACAGCACGTCCGCCACCAGAAGGCATTTTTCACTCATGGACCAGTCTGCTTTAAAAAATGAAACCAGTTTTTCTTTCATTGATGATCCCTCCCTTTGTTATACAGTCAGTGTCTCCAGTTCATCCATCCAGATCCGCACGCAGGCATCACTTGGCATGCGGAGATCACCCCGCGGAGAAAGCGCCACAGAGCCCACCTTCGGTCCGTCCGGAATACAGGAGCGCTTGAACTGCTGCGAAAAGAAACGCCAGTAGAATTTCTTCAGCCATTTTAAAATAACCGCATCCCCGTACACATCTGCAAATGCCAGTCTGGCCACCCGGAATATTTTCCGCGGAGTATAGCCGAAACGCATCAGGTAATACAGGAAGAAATCATGAAGCTCATACGGCCCCACCAGGTCTTCCGTCTTCTGGGAAATCTCCCCGTTCTCCGGCGGAAGCAGCTCCGGACTGACCGGAGTATCCAGCACATCGTAAAGGATCCGGCTGATGGTTTCATCACCGCACGTATCCGCATAATAGCGTACCAGATGGCGCACCAGCGTTTTCGGAACAGAGCAGTTCACTCCATACATGGACATATGGTCACCGTTATAGGTGGCCCATCCAAGGGCAAGCTCCGACATGTCGCCCGTTCCGATGACAAGACCGCCCTTCTTGTTTGCAATATCCATCAGTACCTGGGTCCGTTCCCTGGCCTGACAGTTTTCATACGTCACATCGTGAACGGAGCTGTCCTGACCGATATCTTTAAAATGAAGATTGACGGCATCCCGGATATCCACCTCCAGAAGCTCTGCCCCCAGCTTCCGCGTCAGTTCACATGCATTGTGATACGTCCGACCTGTCGTTCCGAAACCCGGCATGGTGACCGCCGTCATCTGTGCTCTCGGAAGCCCCAGCATGTCATACGCTTTCGTCATCACCAGAAGAGCCAGCGTGGAATCCAGTCCTCCGGAAATACCGACCACTGCGCTTTTCGATCCCGTATGCTCCAGGCGTTTCTTCAGTCCCAGCGCCTGAATCATCAGAATTTCCTCACATCTCTTTTCCCTGTCCTCCTTTCCGGACGGAACGAAGGGAGCCGGATCAAACCGGCGTGTCAGCCCCGTATCCTCAACGTCAAGGTGGAACCGCACTTTTTCATAATCCCGGGAACCACTCATCTCAAAAGTAGTCATCCTGCGCCGTTCTGCGCGCAGTCGGCTGATATCAAACTCACTGTAGACGGCTCCCTGGGAAAACCTCGGTGACTGGGCCAGAATATGTCCATTCTCCGCCAGCAGATTATGTCCGCCAAAAACGAGATCCTGGGTGGATTCTCCCGGGCCTGCACTGGCATAAATATATCCGCAGAGCAGTCTTGCCGACTGGCCCGCGATCAGGGATTCTCTGTAAATATTTTTTCCGGTAACCTCATCACTGGCTGACAGGTTCACAATCACATTTGCACCGGCCAGTGCGTGTGACACACTTGGCGGATTGGGTGCCCACAGATCCTCACACAGCTCCGCGGCCACGCACAGCCCCTCCACCTCGGGACAGCAGAAAAGAAGATTTCTTCCGAACGGAACGGGAGTACCCTCCAGCTCTGTCCATTCCACCTGCCCATTGCCCGGTGCGAAATGGCGCACTTCATAAAACTCATTGTAGTTCGGAAGAAAACGTTTCGGAACCAGTCCCAGCAGACGGCC
>JAXEBU010000032.1:0-47123 GCA_034093895.1 Candidatus Choladocola sp.
GCAATCCATGACACCGTTCATGAGATGGCCAAGGACGAAGCTAGACATGGAAGAGCATTCCAGGGACTTCTGGACAGATACTTCAAATAAAACAGGGATATCAGCGCTTCGGAGAGATTCCGAAGCGCTCACCTTTTATGCCGGCGACAGGTTCATTATCTGTACGGCAGAAAATTCTTTGAAAATGCGCACGTGTGTGCAAAATTATTAATTATGGGAGGTTTCCACATGAAAATCAGACTCGACAAGGCAATTGTAGAATTTATACCTGAGAATCCGGCAGAAACAGCAGAACTCGAAGCACTTTGGATCAGAATGGGGAACTGTGTCGGAAACACCAAACAGCTGGAGCCGATCGGCGTTTATCAGCCTTCAGAATCAAATATTGCAAGATTTCATATCAACGGATTAACATCTGAAGAAGAAAAAGCCGTTCCTGTTTTCCTTGCTCCGTATGATACCGATGTATACTGTGCAACGTGTAATAAAGTCGTTCACGTGAAAAAAGGAGAACAGATCCCGATCTGCTGCGGCAAGCTGATGGAGATTCTGGATTAATTCCCAATCCCTGCCGTTTTTACCATTGTTTGCGATGGTTTTTTGAAACAATTCAGGATACACATATGGATTTTTACAGAGAGGCTGTTGCACTTATTTCAGGGCAGCCTCTTTTTATTGTACAGGAAGCTTCATTGCCCGTACGTTCAAGTCGAACGCAAGGGAGACTTGGCGCGCGATTCTGAAAACAAATTTACATAGACAATCTGTTATCATTGTATTATAATTAATTATATGATACGGCGCTCCAAAACCGGCCGTTCTGAACGAGGGAGGAAGCTTTATGAAGATGAACAAAAAAATTACAACTTTACTTGCAGCTGCTGTCTGTGCGGGAAGTATGGTCCTGCCGGTCTGCGCTTCTACTACCTACAGTCTCGATGAAATTAAAATGTCTGTTAATTTTAACGACAGCTTTACCATCCTGACAAGAGACAATCTGTACGGTGCAGAACAGATGGCTCTTCTGGAATCCGTGGATTCTGATCCGGAAGAAGAACTTACATTTATGAAATCCAACGATATCTATGTAGAAGGAATTGACAACGAAACGGGAATATTTGTACAGGTTCTCGCCGACTACGGATACGTGGACGATATGGACACCGTTGATCTGGAGGATGTAAAACAGGCACTGGAACAGACGTTTGCCGGTACAGGCACCACTATGACTTCCGATGTTTACATTTATCAGCACAATGACAATGCACGTTATCTCTGCTATGATATTTATTCGGATGCACAGGGCGCAGGCCAGGTTTATACAACGATTCAGAATGACTATTCCATTTCGTTCACATTCTCCACCTACGAATCTACCATTTCTTCTGAAGCAATGGATACCATTAATGAAGTCGTCGAATCTGCCGTGTACGGTAATATCAGATTCTCTACACCAAATTTTGAGGATATTTTTATTCCTGCCAACTGATTTTTTCTGTTTCGACAAAAAAGTATTGACGATCGGATTGATTCAGTAGTATTATAGTTCCATTAACGAAGGCGTTTTGCATGATGCAAAGCGCCTTTTTTGCGTCATAGGAAAGTCGAGAGCAGCCTTGTCTCCTTTTGTTCTATGATAAAACCGCTCTGGGAGGTATGAATATGCAGGATATGGATCTTTATGCTCACACCGATACGGTGAATGAGCTGCTTGCCCGCTACGGCGTAAAATTTGGCATTTATAAAAACAACGTATTCCGCGAACAGCTTTTTCCTTTTGATGCCATCCCCCGCGTCATCGGATGCGAGGAATTTGCATATCTGGAAAAGGGCCTGAAACAGCGGGTGATGGCCCTGAATCTTTTTATCAAAGATATTTACGGAGAAAAGAAAATCATCCGTGATCAGGTGGTTCCGGAAGAATTTGTCTATGCTTCCAGCGGATATCTGGCCCAGTGCGAAGGTGTCGTGCCGCCAAAGGGCATCTTCACTCACATTGCCGGAATTGATCTGGTACAGGGAAAAGATGGTTCCTGGTATATTCTGGAGGATAATCTGAGGGTACCTTCCGGCGCTTCCTATCCGATGATTGCAAGAGAACTGTGCCGGAGAAGCTCACCAAAGACCTTCCAGCAGAACAGGATTGCGGATAACCGGAATTATGCGCAGCTGCTGCGAAAAACCATGGACTATGTCAATACGGGAGGACATACAGTGATTCTGACTCCCGGCCGTTACAATGCCGCCTATTTTGAACACTCTTATCTGGCGGAAAAGACAGGAGCACATCTTGTGACCGGCAGTGAACTGCTGGTGGAAAACGATCACCTGTATTTCGTTGACTATTCCGGAAAGAAGGAACGGGTCGGTGCCGTATACCGCAGAATTTCCGATGAATACCTGGATCCCATGTCGTTCAATGAGGAATCTGTCATCGGCATTCCCCATATTTACGATATTTACCGCAAGGGAAATGTGGCTCTGCTGAACGCTCCGGGCAACGGTGTAGCTGATGACAAGGGAATTTACTATTTTGTTCCAAAGATGATCCGCTACTATCTGGATGAGGAACCGATTCTGCAGAATGCCCCCACGTATCTTCCGTTTTACGAACCTGATATGAAGTACGTGCTGGAACATTTTGATCAGCTGGTGTTGAAGGACGTGGCGGAGGCCGGCGGCTACGGTGTCGTTTTCGGCAATAAAATGACTGTTTCGGAGAAAGAGGATTTTATTGCTCTTCTGAAAAAGGAACCGAGAAGATTTATTGCCCAGGAAGTTATTGATTTTCTGGATATTGATATTATTGACGAAGGAAAACGCGTCCCACGCAAAGCCGACCTGAGAGCTTTCGTCCTGCTTGGCGAAGAGCCGATGGTCTGGAAAAGCGGACTGACCCGTTTTTCCAGAAATCCTGATTCTTTCATCGTCAATTCATCACAGGGAGGAGGATTTAAAGACACATGGGTATTATCTCAGTAGAAAACACAGACCGCCTGTACTGGCTGGGACGTTACAGCGAGCGTGTCTATACTACGATCCGGCTGTTTGCAGCCAGCTTTGACAGCATGATCGATACATACGTGGACAGCTATGCAGATTTCTGCAAAAGCCTGGACATTCCGAATATTTATACTTCCGGAGAAAATTTTATTTCCCGCTACTGCTTTGATCCGGAGGATACCAACTCAATTTATTCCAATCTGGTTCGGGCATACGACAACTGTGTCACCCTTCGGGAAGAAATCGGAAGTGAAACGGTGTCTTATATTCAGCTTGCCATGTACGCCATGAATAAAGCAAAAATCAGTCACGCTCCGCTGATCGAGCTGCAGAAAGTAACGGACAATATCCTGGCCTTCTGGGGCATCGCCGATGACAGCATCGACAGCGAAAATGTCCGCAATATCATCAAGATCGGCAAACGGGTGGAGCGGCTCGATCTCTATGCCCGTCTCCATATGCCGAGAACTGAAATGAAGCGGGAGGTAGACCGTCTGGCGGGGCGGATTCCCAGAACCTGCCTGAAATACAGAAACGATATGCTGGACGCACTGAAGACACTTGTAGAATCTCCGGAAATTGATTATTATGATGTGGTACAGAAAGTCGAAGATTTACTGGAGGAATAAATCACATGAAGGAACTGCATTTTGAATACCGCATGAAGCTCTCATTTTGCAATCCGGTGGAAAAACACCGTTTTACTTTAAAATGCATTCCCCTTTCCGGCGAACGGCAGAAAATTTCAGATCTGAACGTTGAGGTGTTTCCAAAAGAGTTTCTGGCAACGGATAAGGACTCTTTTGGAAATTACTGTATTTATGGTTATTCGGAAGGAAAACACGATTACTTCTCAGCCCTGGTATCAGGAACAGCCAGAACCGGACTTGCCCCCTGGGAATCTGCAAAAGCAGATCACCATCTCGGCATGTTCCGATACCAGTCAGAGTATACGGTCCCGGGACCGTGTATCCTGTCCTTTGCCCGGCAGTTTTCCTTTTCTGATGATGCAACCGCACTGGATAAAGCCAGCGCGTTTATGACAAAGCTCTACAGCTCCTATCAGTACGTACAGGGTGTGACTGATATTCATACGACAGCAGAACAGGCCATGGCACTTGGCCAGGGCGTCTGTCAGGATTATTCCCACATCCTGCTTTCTCTCTGCCGTCTGGAAAAAATTCCGTCCCGTTACGTTGTGGGAATGCTGATGGGTGAGGGACTCAGCCATGCCTGGGTGGAAATCTGCAGTGACGGACACTGGATCGCGCTGGATCCCACCAACAATCTCATCGTTGATGATCAGCACATCCGTATTTCTGTCGGACGGGACTACAGGGACTGTATCGTCAATCAGGGGGTCTTCACAGGACAGACGACCCAGACGCAGGAGGCTTCCGTCCTGGTAACGGAAATCAATACTTAAAAAGCATAACTCGGAGGAACCTTATGATAGAGACAGTGACACAGGTAGGCATGCCTGTGGATGAAATACTGCGTATCCGAAAGAACCGTATTCTGCCCGCAGACGGTTCTGCCGGAAAACGCATCAGTATAGTGACCGGCATTCACGGCGACGAACTGGAAGGCCAGTACGTCTGCTATGAGGTAGCGGAAAGAATCCGGAAGCACCCGGAATATCTGAAGGGAACGGTGGATATTTATCCTGCACTGAATCCCTTCGGCATAGATTCTGTAACGCGGGGCATTCCTGCCTTTGATCTGGATATGAACCGGATTTTTCCCGGAAATCAGGATGGCGATATGAATGAATTTGTTGCCGCTGAAATCGTCCGCGACCTGGAAGGCTCCGATCTTTGCCTCGACATTCATGCCAGCAATATTTATCTGACGGAAATTCCCCAGATCAGAATCAACGAACAGCACGAGAAAGAACTCCTTCCTTACGCTCTGCTGTCAAACGTAGATTTCATCTGGATTCACGGTGCCAGCACTGTGTTGGAATCGACCCTTGCATACAGTTTAAACAGCCGCGGCGTTCCGACTCTGGTGGTTGAGATGGGTGTCGGAATGCGCATTACAAAAGAATACGGCATCCAGCTGACGGACGGGATTTTCCGTCTGATGAAAGAGCTGGAAATCTGGATCGGTCCGACGGAGGAGGTGCGTACCCCTGTCGTCTCACGGCAGCCGGAGGAAGTTGCCTTTTTGAACGCCCCCGTTTCCGGTATTTTTATCAAATCACGCTCCCACGGTGCACCGGTTCATAAGGGCACCGAAATCGGACGGATTGTCAATCCTTTAAGCGGCAAACTGCTCAGTACCATTATTTCACCGGTGGACGGCTGGCTTTTTACGATCCGGGAATATCCAGTGGTGGATGAAGGCTCTCTGATGGCACGGATCCTTTCCTCAGAGAATCAGTCTCTGTCTGAAAAATTTACCGATACCGGAAAAAATCATTCAGAAGCAGCCGATTCCGGTAATAGCGGCAAAATTGAAAATGCAAAAAGCTCCGGCAGATCAGGGGGAAACTGAGAAATGGAACAGAAAATATTATTTGAAATAAAGGCACTGTACCGTGACGATTTTCGCGTCACCGGATTTTCCTTCGGCCACGGGGAAAAGTCTGTCTGCATTGTAGGAAGCATGCGCGGAAATGAGAATCAGCAGCTTTACGCCTGCTCCCAGCTGATCCGGAAACTGCGGGAACTGGAAGAAAAGGGCCGCCTGGAGCCGGACAGGGAAATTCTTGTCATTCCCTGTGTAAACCCATATTCCATGAACATCAAAAAACGGTTCTGGAGTATTGACAACACGGACATCAACCGTATGTTCCCCGGCTATGCTCTGGGAGAAACGACGCAGCGGATTGCTGCCGGTGTTTTTGAAGCCATCAAGGATTATACGTACGGAATCCAGTTCGCCTCCTTTTATATGCCCGGCGCTTTTGTCCCGCACATCCGCATGATGAAAACGGGCTTTGAAAACGTTGATCTGGCCAGAAAGTTCGGGCTGCCCTATGTGGTACTCCACGCGCCGCGTCCTTTTGATACCACCACACTGAATTATAACTGGCAGATCTGGGAGACAAATGCATTTTCCGTCTATACCACAAACACAGCAAGTATCGACCGGACCAGCGCCCATCAGGCAGTGGAGGCCATTCTGAACTTTATGTCAAAGCAGGGAATCATACGATATCACGGACGGGACGGATACGTCCCTCAGGTGATCGAGAGCAGTGATTTTGTATCGGTCCGCGCAGAGAACGCCGGATTTTTTGAATCCTGTGTCAAACCTGGAGAGGAAGTGTTTGAGGGACAGCTGCTGGCCCATATCTGGGATCCTTATCTGGCCACGCTGCGCTGTTCGCTGTTTGCGCCCGTTTACGGGACGGTAGCCTTCGTCCACGACGAAGCCATGACGTACGAAAACACGGCAGTGCTGAAGCTGATCCGGGAGGAGCGGTAGAGAATACATTTTATTCCCTGAAAATCAGGAAGAGCCACAACCATATAATTCATATCATGAAGCAGATTGCGAATATCTGCCTGACTGTTAAGAACAGGGCCACCCGCTAAGCGGATGACCCTGACTATTATTTCCCGTCTTATTTTCAATTCTTAACGAATCAGGTTCGGAGCAATCTCCGGATCGTTCATATTTTCAGAATTGTACCAGTAAACCGGGGTTGATACATCTGTTACTTCTTCTCCGTTGGCAATCATGGTCAGAAGATCTACTGTTACCTGTCCCTGATATCTCGGAGCCTGTGTGATTGCACCATACAGGATATTGTTCTCTACTGCGTCAACAATGACTGCGCCGGAATCGAATCCACAACCGATTACCTGGCCGGATGCGATGTCAGTTCCAAGCTTGCCGATGTTCTGATCTGCTGTCAGGATTCCCTCTGCTGTCTCCTGGTTCGTTCCGATAATACCGATAAGATCTTCCTTGTTTAACAGAGTAGATGCTTCTGTTGCGCACAGTTCACTCGTAGCCTGAGCCGGAACTCTTACTTCGATAATTACGTCTGCCGTGCTCTCATCACCTGCATCGGTACAGTCTGACATGTATTTTTCATTGCCGATTACAGCAACGCTCTTCCCGTCTGCTTTACACAATTCGATCATCTTATCAATAAAACCAATACCACGCTCTGTCACGGATGTACTTGTCGCATCCTGGTTGACCTGGCCGATTCTTACCGGTTCTGTTGCATTTGCAATGGTATCTTTTAATGCTTCGTACATATGCTCAGCTCCGATACCGCCTGCTTCAAAGTTATCCGTAGTTGCAGTTGCGTACACACTTCCTTCCACCGCACCCGGAATTCCTGAGTTGAAGCAGACTACGGGTACGCCCTGATCCAGGGCAAGCTGCATGGAATCATAGCAGGCCTCTTTGTCAATTGCCGCAATTCCGACGCCATCCGCATCTCCGTTAATGGCACTGTTCAGCATCTGAATCTGATCCGCACTGTCTGTATTTGAGTTCGGACCGTTGCAGATAACTTTGACACCGAGAAGTTCTGCTTCGTCCTGTGCACCTTCTACTACAGCCAGCCAGAAATCAGAACTGTAACTCTTTACAATAATTTCGAACGTATACTCTTCATTCGCTACTACATCACCATACGTTGATTTTGCTTCTTCTGCCATTGCTGCACTGCTCACAACCGACGCTGCCATTGCCGTTCCAAGAGCCACTGCCAACATTTTCTTTTTCATACGTAAACCTCCCATTCATATCATGCGCAGATCCTTTGATTATTTTCCGGAAATCTGCTCTGCTTCAAGTGTTATTTCCTGTTCAGAATTATTCCTGTTCTTTTTTTCTTCCGTATTTTCTTGCGTACTCACCGTATGTCACAGATCTCGTCGCATCATATCCTTCTCCCTGATTCGGATAACGATACCGCTTAATGTCTTTATCGTTCGGATAGATAAATCTTGCGCCCGGTTTCAGAATAACTGTCCTGATCTGCGGCGTATTCTCGCTGACAATCCGTTCAAACTGGCTGACCAGCAGGTCCGGGTCACTGGCTGTATTTGCCCAGTTATCATAATGATCCGGGATCAGCACTTTTGCCTTCAGTGTCTCACCAAGCCTTGCACAGTCATACGGTGTCATTTTGTCAGTTGCTCCCGGAGCATTCATTCCCATATCAAAGATAGCAACATCGATGTCATAATTATCTCCGATCGCCTTATACCCGTCGTGATACCAGGTGTCTCCGAGGAACATAATGTTTCCGGCCGATGTTTTAAACAGGAAACTGGTCGCGCAGTTTTCATATTTGTCGCGAACAGTACCTTCTCCGGTTTTCACTACTGTTTCATCATAATTCATAAGAAACTCAACCTCTGCACCCGGAACCTTTACTGACTCTCCGATCACGGTCGTCGTGATTCTCTCATCCGGTACTTCAAAGGATTTCAGCTTCTCCACTGTTGTAGGCGGGCCATAAAACATACAGTCTGTCGTCTGCAATGCAGCTTTTACCGTGTACAGATCGCAGTGATCCTGATGTTTATGTGTACTGAATGCTCCGTCCAGCCGGTTAAATTTCCACGGATCAATCAGCTGCGGATTCATTCTCATCCAGTTGATCGTCTCTGCACCGGCCTGTTTGCATACACCGCAGTAATAATACTGCGTATAGTGAGAAGGCCCGGAATATACATCAATAAAGAAAATTCCTCCTTCATCCGTCTTCAGCACCCAGGACGGACCGCCCAGCCACCAGATCGCCACAGTTCCTTTCTCCAGAACGATTTCCTCAATTTCCTTATTCAGCAGGGTTCCCCATTCCGGGAAACAGTCCTCCAGCCAGTCCTGACGTGTCAGCGGACGATTCTGATTCAGATAATCACCTGCCAGTATACCACGTCCGTCCGTACGTTCCACTTTTCCTGCCATGCGCGCTCTCCTCCCTTTCATTTGATGATATAAGAAATGTGTTTTTGTGTTCTCTTTATGCTGAAATTATAGTATACTTTATTTTATATTTCAATACTATTTTATTTAATTGTATACAATTTGTTGAAATTATTCATTATTATGTCTAAAAACAAAATAAAAAATGCTGTTTATTGTGCATTTACACCAAACAGCATTTTTCTTATTTCATTTCTGTTTCGATTCACATTCCAGAACCTGTCCGTTCTGTTTTCAATTTTCATACAGGCTCCGCGGAAGATCCGTCAGATCATAGAACCGGACACTGGGAGCCGTTATCAGCGCTCTTCCCGCCGCTGCATCACCGCGATACAGCGCATCAATGATCTGCAGATGTGTATTGTACTGTTCTTTCGGATCTTCTGCATTCAGGCACCTCGCAGCCTGAAGATACGAAAGCTGAAGCAGCAGCGTATGCTGCATATCCATTAACGTACGGTTTTTTCCTGTTTTGCACAGTTCATAATGGTAATCCATGTCGGCTTTTACACGGTTCAGTGTGTCATTCCCTTTTGCGGCTTCATAACACTGCTCTGCATATTTCCGCAGATTTTCATATTCCACTTTGCTGCCATAATAAACAGCAAGGTTGATCGCCAGACGATCCATGGAAATTTTTGCAATTCCAAGCTCTCTCACCCTCTGCTGATCGAAAACAGCCACCTCTGCATAACGCCTCGGATAAATATTAATAATCCCGTTCTGGGCCAGATCCCGCAGCGCCTCACGTACAGGCGTCCTGCTGACTCCGAATTTCTGTGCTATCTGCGCTTCCGGTATATGGTCTCCCGGCTTTATCTCCAATGACAGAATCATGTCCAGCAGGTACTGGTAAATTTCTCCTGTCATATTGGCCTGAAACTGTTCCACCCTTTTTTCCTCCGTATCCAGTAACTTTTTCTTATGATTTTACACCATCTCATACCCGTTGACAACGGATTTTCCGCTCCCGATCAGCAACTCTTTCTGCTTCCTGCTCAGTTTTTTTATGGCAGCCTCCCGCTGCATGGCTTCCTGCTTCGTCCGGAACGTCTCATAATAAACCAGCTCCACCGGCAGCCTGCTTTTCGTATATTTTGCTCCCAGGCCCCGGTTATGCACCGCAATCCGTTTTTCCAGATTGTTTGTCCACCCTGTATAGTATGTATTGTCGCTGCAGCGCAGCATATACGTATAATTCATCACAAATTCCCCGTATAACTATGTAAAAGGAACTGCCGCACAGGAAAGAGCTGCGCTCTTTCACTGCTTTTTCTGCGGCAATTCCCGTTATTTATCTAAAGCAACCGATCAGCTGGTACTTCAACAAACACAGATCACTGACAGTAATATATCGGCTGCGTATTCTTTTAATACAGTATACGCTTTTTTCCGAAATTGGTGCAGGTACAGCCCGACAGCCTTCTCACTCCAAGTACAGTACCGGATCCACCGGCGTTTCGTCCTGTGTCATTTTAAAATAAAGATTGCTGCCTTCTTTGCTGTAGTATTTCGTAGGTTCGCTGATATAGCCCAGCAGCGTGCCTGACTCCACCACATCTCCTTCTGTCACTGCCAGCTCTTTCAGCTGTCCGTAAGTCAGTCTGTATCCGTTTCCGATGTTCAGCACCAGCGTCGTTCCTGTCTCTTCATCGATGTCGATCGATTCGACAATTCCTCTGGCAGAAGCCAGCACCTGATTTCCCACATCACTGCCAATTATGAGAGCCGGATTGTATTTGTACTGATTCAATGTCGGGAAATAAATGCTTCCGTCCATGCTGTAGTCAATCACAATCGTACCTGCCGAAGGCCAGAGCAGAGAATCTTCTTCACCGAAGCTGATCCCCTCCTGCAAAAGTGTCTGTTCTGAGATAACTCCTGCAGAGGCCGCCTCTGCCGCCTCAGCCTCACCTGCTTCCGTCGTTCCTTCTTCTCCGGCAGTCACAGCGCCTGCCGTATCGACGGCTTCCCCTGGGCTGTTTTCATCCATCGTCAGATTTTCCTCCGTTGTTCCTGTATCTGCCACTGCCCCGCCGGAAGCCTGGGCTGCATCCTCTGTCTGCGGCCCTTCCTCATCCAGCGGCTCCAGCGCCGTATCATCGATTTCCTCTTCCAGATAGGCAAGCTGCCCGGCTTCTGTTTCTGTCTGCTGTTCTTCTGATCTTCGCGTGCTGTCTACCGCTGCAATACCGCCCAGTACCAGAATACCGGTCAGGCAGAGACTGGCGGTCCAGATTGTGCTGCGTCTCGTGAAAAACTCTTTCCATGCTCTTTTATCCATGTCATTCACCTCATCCTTTATTCCTTACACCAATTCCGCTCTGTTGCACGGACATCAGGTATATGCACGGGAATCTCATCTGAGGTTCCCGCCGGTTAATGATAGGATTGCCATAAAAACGCAGATTATACAGACAATGTCGGAGGACCGGCAAAATCTTTTTTACATACCGGCCGCAGGAATTTTTTCACACGGAATATGCTTTGCGCATCCCTGCGGGGCGTTTTTATCGTACAGGAAACGAAGTTACTTATACGATAAAAACAGGCTGATGCAATACGGTCTTCCGGACTGCACCAGCCTGCACTGTGCTGTATTCGGCCTGTCAGCCCAACAGCTTTTTTATTTCATTCATTAATCCAGTACATCGAAGGACTTCGGATCTACTTCTACTGTCACCTTGTCCAGATGCCAGATTTCGTCCACATACTGCTGAATCGTACGGTCAGAAGTAAACTTGCCACTGCTTGCCATGTTCAGGATTGCCATCTTCGCCCAGCCTGCCTCATCGCGGTATGCCTGCTCCACGCGTCTCTGCGCTTCTGCATACGGCTTGAAATCAGCCAGAATGAAGTACGTATCCGGTCTGTCGCTGCTGTTGGTGTTCAGCAGTGAGTCATAAATATCACGGAACAGTTCCGGATTCTCTCTGCAGTATTCACCATTGATCAGCTGCATCAGCACACGGCGGATATCCTGGTCATTGTTGAAGTAGTCGGTCGGACGGTAACCGCCTTCGTTCTCAAAGCGGATAACCTCATCTGCGGAAAGGCCGAAGATAAATGCATTTTCGATTCCTACTTCTTCCACGATCTCCACGTTGGCTCCATCCATGGTTCCCAGTGTCGGGGCACCGTTCAGCATGAACTTCATGTTACCTGTTCCGGATGCTTCCTTACTTGCTGTGGAAATCTGTTCAGAAACATCGGCTGCCGCAAAGATCAGCTCTGCGTTGGATACACGGTAATCTTCGATGAATACCACTTTCAGCTTGCCGCCGATGGACTTATCGTTGTTGATTACGTTTGCCACGCTGTTGATCAGCTTGATGGTCAGTTTAGCACGGCGGTATCCTGCTGCCGCCTTCGCACCGAAGATAAATGTTCTCGGATAGAAATCCATTTCCGGATGATCCTTGATCTGGTTGTACAGATACATTACGTGAAGAATGTTCAGCAGCTGACGCTTGTACTCATGCAGTCTCTTTACCTGTACATCAAAGATGGAACGCGGATCCACATCGATTCCGTTATGCTCCTTGATGTATTTTGCAAGACGCAGCTTGTTCTGGTATTTGATGTTCATGAATTCCTGCTGAGCCTTCGGATCATCTGCATACACCTTCATCTTGGCAATCTGCGGAAGATCCGTGATCCACTCGTCGCCGATATGGTCTGTAACCCATGCAGCAAGAAGCGGGTTTGCATGAAGCAGGAATCTTCTCTGTGTGATTCCGTTTGTCTTATTGTTGAACTTCTCCGGCATCATCTCATAGAAGTCTCTGAGCTCCTGATTCTTCAGGATCTCTGTATGGAGACGTGCAACACCGTTTACAGAGTAACCTGCAGCGATTGCCAGATGTGCCATCTTCACCTGTCCGTCATAGATGATTGCCATCTTGCGGATCTTTTCCTGGTTGCCCGGATATTTCTTCTGGATCGATTCCACAAATCTGCGGTTGATCTCCTCAATAATCTGATAAATTCTCGGAAGAAGACGGGAGAACAGCTCAATCGGCCATTTTTCCAGTGCTTCTGCCATGATTGTGTGGTTTGTATATGCACACGTTCTGGTGGTGATATCCCATGCCTCATCCCACTCAAGGCCTTCTTCGTCCAGAAGAATCCGCATCAGCTCTGCGATTGCAACGGTCGGATGTGTATCATTGAGCTGGAAGGTAACCTTTTCAGGGAATTTGCGGATATCATCATGTGTTCTCTTGAACTTTTCAACTGCTTCCTGCACGCTGGCGGAAATAAAGAAGTACTGCTGTTTCAGACGCAGCTCCTTACCTGCATAGTGGTTGTCGTTCGGATAAAGAACGTCAACGATATTCTTTGCCAGATTTTCCTGCTCCACAGCCTTCTGGTAATCACCCTTGTCGAAAGAATCAAGATGGAAATCGGTAATTGCCTCCGCATCCCATACGCGCAGTGTATTTACTACGTTGTTATTGTATCCGAGAACCGGAATATCATACGGAATTGCCCGCACAGACTGATATCCTTCCTGAATAAAGTTGTTTCTCTTTTTCTTCTCATCGTACTCCACGCGTACGTATCCGCCGAATTTTACGATTTTTGCATATTCCGGGCGGCGCAGTTCAAAGGGGTTGCCGTCTTTGAGCCAGTTATCCGGCACTTCCACCTGATATCCGTTCTCGATTTTCTGTTTGAACATACCGTAACGGTAACGGATTCCGCAGCCGTATGCAGAGTATCCGAGTGTTGCTAGAGAATCCAGGAAGCATGCGGCCAGACGTCCCAGTCCACCGTTTCCGAGAGCGGCATCCGGCTCCTGATCTTCGATTACGTTCAGGTCAAATCCCATTTCATCGAGGGCTTCCTTCACCTCATTGTATGCGGTCAGGTTGATCAGGTTATTGCCCAGTGCACGACCCATCAAGAACTCCATGGACATATAATATACGGTCTTCGGATCGTCAATCTCATACTGTTTCTGTGTTGCCAGCCAGTTGTTGATAATCTCGTCCTTCACCGCGTAAGAAACTGCCTGGAAGAGCTGCTGCTGGTTTGCCTCTTTGATCGTTTTACGATAAAGGGTTCTGACATTATCCTTCACACGCTCTTTGAATACTTCTTTGTCAATCAGTTTGCTCATTTCCTCTGTTTTCCTTTCTGAAAATATAATACCCCCCGTGCCGTTTTACTGCTTCTCGACACCCAGTGTAACCTTTTCACCGTTGATGTTCCACTCCTTGCTGTATCCTTCTGCCGCACCGTACACAACCTTCCCGGCAAGTACTTCTTCGCGGATCTCTGCCTCAAATTTCTGCAGAATACCGGTAATCCTGTCATTGTCCTTTACAGACACAGCAATTTTGTCCATCACCTCAAAGCCGGCTTCTTTTCGCATCGTCTGAATCTTGCTGATCAGCTCACGCACGAAGCCCTCTTCAATCAGTTCCGGTGTCAGGTTTGTATCCAGCACCACAGAGATATCGCCGTTATTTTCCGATACGAATCCTTCCGTCTGTGCTGTTTCAATCAGAAGATCCTCCTCTGTCAGAACAACTTCCGCACCATCAAAATCCAGTCTGATGGCTCCTGTTGTCTTCAGTTCATTCATCGCAGCAACGCCGTTCAGTTCAGGAAGTGCCTGGCGGATTTTGCCCAGCAGTTTTCCGTACTTCGGACCTACCGTCTTAAGCTGCGGTTTGAAATTATATGAGATAAAGCCGCTCACATCATCGGTAAATGTCACCTTCTTGACATTCAGTTCATCCCGGATGATATCGGCGAAATACTCCGGCAGCTCCTTCGGCGCTTTGACAAACATGTTGCCGATCGGCTGTCGGTTCTTGATATTTGCTGCATTTCTGCAGGCACGACCCATAACGACGATTTTCAGAACCTCATCCATCTTCTGTTCCAGATCCCTGTCGATGCAGGATGTATCAACCGTCGGGAAATCACAGAGATGAATACTCTCCGGTGCGTTCGGATCTATCTTGCACACAATATTGCGGTAAATATCTTCAGTCATGAACGGAATCATCGGAGCTGCAGCCTTGCACGTATTCACAAGAGCCGTATACAGTGTCATGTAGGCGTTGATCTTATCCTGCTCCATTCCTTTTGCCCAGAAGCGCTCACGGCTTCTTCTGACATACCAGTTACTCATATCGTCCACGAACTCCTGAAGGGCTCTTGCAGCTTCCGGAATCCGGTAATTGCCCAGATTGTCATCCACATCCTGAACCATGGAGTACATCTTGGAGAGCAGCCATTTATCCATTACCGGCAGTTTTTCATAATCCAGTGTGTATTCCATCGGATTGAAATTGTCAATGTTCGCATACAGTACGAAGAACGCGTACGTATTCCACAGCGTTCCCATGAATTTACGCTGTCCTTCCTGCACTGCCTTGCCGTGGAAACGGTTGGGCAGCCACGGCGCACTGTTAATATAGAAATACCAGCGGATTGCATCTGCTCCGTACGTCTCCAGCGCCTGGAACGGATCCACGGCATTACCCTTGGATTTGCTCATCTTCTGGCCGTTCTCATCCTGCACATGTCCGAGGACAATAACGTTTTCATACGGTGCTTTATTGAACAGCAGTGTGGATTCTGCCAGCAGAGAATAGAACCATCCTCTCGTCTGATCCACAGCCTCTGAAATAAACTGTGCCGGGAACTGTTTTTCAAATACATCCTGATTTTCAAAGGGATAATGATGCTGTGCAAAAGGCATTGCTCCGGAATCAAACCAGCAGTCGATTACCTCGGGAACACGGTGCATCGGTTTGCCGCACTTCGGACATTTAATCGTGATCTCGTCGATGTACGGGCGGTGCAGCTCCACTGTCTTCGCAGCCTCGTTTCCGCTCATCTCAAAGAGCTCCTGCCGGCTTCCCACAGAGTGCATGTGGCCGCAGTCCTCACATTCCCAGATATTCAGCGGAGTACCCCAGTAACGGTTTCTGGAAATTCCCCAGTCCTGTACGTTTTCCAGCCAGTCACCGAAACGGCCTTTTCCGATGCTCTCCGGAATCCAGTTGATTGTGTTGTTATTTGCAATCAGATCGTCCTTCACTGCTGTCATCTTGATGAACCAGGACTCACGCGCATAATAGATCAGCGGAGTGTCACATCTCCAGCAGTGGGGATACTCATGTTCAAACTTCGGAGCATCGTAAAGCTTTCCTTCTTTTTCCAGATCCACAAGAATCGGCTTGTCAGCGTCCTTTACAAACAGGCCGCTGTACGGTGTCTCCTCTGTCATATTTCCTTTTCCGTCCACGAACTGTACGAAGGGCAGGTCATAATTTCGTCCGATTCGTCCGTCATCTTCACCGAAAGCAGGCGCGATATGGACGATACCGGTACCGTCTGACATGGTTACGTAATTGTCGCAGGTTACAAAATGCGCTTTCTTGCGCTGTTTCTTTGCAGCTTCTCCTGCGCAGTCAAACAGCGGCTCATACGCTCTGTACTCCAGATCCTTTCCTTTATAGGTCTCCAGAACCTCATAAGCAGCAACGCCGTTTTCCTTATCGCCCAGTCTGCCAAGCACCGTATCGAGCAGTGCTTCCGCCATATAATAAGTATATCCGTCTGCAGCCTTCACTTTGCAGTATGTCTCTTCCGGGTTCACACAGAGCGCCACGTTAGACGGCAGCGTCCACGGTGTTGTGGTCCATGCCAGGAAGTACGCATCTTCATCGATAACTTTGAAGCGTACAATCGCAGAGCGCTCCTTTACGGTCTTGTATCCCTGCGCAACCTCCTGTGCAGAAAGAGGAGTACCGCAGCGCGGACAGTAGGGAACTACCTTGAAGCCCTTGTACAGCAGACCCTTGTCCCAGATTTTCTTCAGTGCCCACCATTCTGATTCAATGTAATCATCGTGATACGTAACGTACGGATGATCCATATCTGCCCAGAAACCTACGGTGCCGGAGAAATCCTCCCACATCCCCTTGTATTTCCAGACACTCTCTTTACATTTATCTATAAACGGAACGAGACCGTACGCTTCGATCTGGTCTTTTCCATCCAGGCCCAGCGCCTTCTCCACTTCCAGCTCCACCGGAAGTCCGTGAGTATCCCATCCGGCCTTTCTCGGAACCATCTTTCCTTTCATCGTCTGATAGCGCGGAATCATATCCTTGATAACACGTGTCAGCACGTGGCCGATATGTGGTTTTCCGTTGGCTGTTGGCGGTCCGTCATAAAAAGTATATGTCTCACCTTCTTTGCGGTTCTCCATACTTTTCTCAAAAATATTGTTCTCTTTCCAGAATTTCTCTGTCTGCTTCTCCCGCTCGACAAAGTTCAGGCTGGTAGGTACCTTATCGTACAACATAGTCTGCCTCCTCATACTCAATGTATATATCAGATTTCCTTTTTCCTGTACCGAACAGTATAATCCGGGTAATATACAACATATTTAGTAATTATAGCTCACCAGTGTGTTCATTGTCAATTTATGAAACCGTGGAAAATCCGTAAAGTTCACCGTTTTTATTCGTAGAAATCCACCAGTTGAACGGTTGCGGAAAAAACCGACAATGTTCGTTGATTTTTTCTGTAAAATCCATTATGATAAGATAAGGTAAAAAAAAGCCGCAGACTGCGGCAATGGAGGTATTTATGCGAAATCTGTTCAGCATGGACAGCGGTATTTTCCGTTTTCTTACCCGTCTGGCCGATCTTATGATTCTGAATATTCTTTTCATTGTCTGCTGTATTCCCATTGTCACCATCGGTGCTTCCGTCACCTCTCTGTATTATGTGACATTGAAAATGGCCGTCAACGAAGAAGGATACATTGCAAAGGCATTCCTGAAATCCTTCCGGCAGAATTTCAGACAGGCGACAGTCATCTGGCTGATTCTCCTTGTCCTCGGATGCGTATTCGGAATTGACTTCTATATTCTGTATTATTCAGAAGGGAGTTTCTTTACCGTACTCCGGTTCTGTATCGGTGCCACCGCACTTGTATATCTGATGGTTCTGCTGTATGTATTTCCGACGCTGGCGCGGTTTTACAATTCAGTAAAAAATACCATGCGCAATGCGCTGATTATGGCGCTGGCCGATCTGCCCCGTACACTGCTGATCCTGGTTATTACCGCCGGATCCATACTGATCACTTTCTTAAACGGATATACGCTGTGGTACGGACTTCTGGTCTGGGTTCTGTTCGGATTCTCTCTCGTCGCATACGCAAATTCGTTCTTCCTGAACAAAGTATTTGCAAAGTATACACCGGAGGAACCGTCTGAAGATGAGGCAAAAACGGCTGAGACTATCGATGAAGAATCCTGAAAAGATGATGAAAGGGGGCTGCCACAGGCAGTCCCCTTTCTGATTCAGATATGTACGTTTTTGATATGCTCTGATTTGCCGACGTCAGTGATCAGATGATTATTTCCAGATTGCTCCGTAAACGCTCCACACCTTCGCCACCTGGCTGTCTGTTACTCTTGCCAGTGCGCTCTGGATTGCTGCGTACGTCTGCGGTCTTGAAGCCTTCAGTCCCGCCGGATCCAGCGTATAGTTCTTGAAAGACTCTGCAAAGTACTCGGAACTGGAGGACAGCACGTATGATTTGTTATACGCAGTATATTTTGATTTTTCACTGTTGTATACACTGATAAACTGTGAGGAAACATCCACATTTCCGGCAACAAAGGCAAGGAAATGTCCGAGCTCATGATATACGGTATCGTCTGCTCTCTTCAGTGTAATCGTTCTGTTCCTTGCATCAAACAGACCGGAATAAGAAACACCGGAACTGATATTGATGCGGAATCCCAGCTTCTGAAAAGCACCTGCAACTCTGCCGTCCACCTTCGGAGCAATGGATGCAACGGATACATTGGATGCATTTGCAGCAACGGTTGTCTGTGTCGTCTGAGAAGTCGTTGTAGCTGTTGCCTGCGGCTGAACGGTCGTAACCGTCTTCGTAACAGTCGTCTTCACGGTCGTGGTTCTCTTATCTACGTTTGATCCTTTTTTAAACTGGTCTACTACAGATGTGGCTGTCACTGTCTGAGTCTTCGTCGTTGTATTCTTTGATTTCGTTGTTTTTGTGGATTTCGTCGTTTTTGTCTTTGAAGTTTTCTTATAAGTCTTCGCAGACGCTTTTTTCAGCTTGATATTTTTCGTGGTTTTCTTTGTCTTCGTTGAGGTGGTCACCTTCGGCGCTGCCAGCGGTGTCTCATCCTCCGTAATCTCAACAACTTCATCCGTATCCACAAATGTCACAAGCTCCGGAACAAAAGTCCGGGTGGTGTCTGCATACATGCTGCTTCCAAATACAAGTGCTGTTGCCAGCAGGATGCCCCCGATCTTTGCAGACGATTTTTTCAGTAACGTTTTCACTTCTCTCCTCTTCATACTGATCCCTCCTGAATATTTGCTTATCTGATATAAATATTCCGGGACATTAAAAAAACCGCGTGATTCATCATGTAATCAGCGGTCACCATATGCGCAGGTCTCTGAACATCGCTCTCAGATACACTGCCAACTGACAATACACATGTCAAATGCGGCAACCGGCTGTCATAGCTATAAGCCTTAGACCCCTGGCTTTGCGTCCCCGCCTTTCGACGGGTTTGCCTTTATATCAGATTCTTTTTCTACAAAATTATCATATGATACCGGTCTGTTTTTGTCAACAGATTTTTACATTTTTCTTTCTTTTTTTTCTGAATCTGCTATACTGAAATCAAACTTTTCAAGGAGCAGAACTATGGCGCATATCCGTTCCCGTCTGCTGTCCGCCGCCTTCGTTTTCTTTATTCTTCTCGGGTGCGGCGGATGTCAGAAACAAACGCCTGCAGAGCAGATCGAACCGGCAGTTTCAGCTTCCTTTCATTACGAACCGGGAAAAACAGAGGTTCTGGTTCCCCGGGCCGACGGTACCGTGACCGCCGGCACAGACCCCCTGACGCTCGATTTCTCCCATGCGGATCAGGGATATTTTACAGGAATGCTGACCGGTGAACAGAAAAAAATTAATATTCAGGTGACCGGACCGGATCAGGTGATTTACAAATATTTTCTGGAGACGCCTGAGGTCTGCACCGTTTTCCCTTTTACGGCAGGGAGCGGATCCTACCTTATTCTTGCCTATGAAAACGTAGGGTCTGATCAGTACGTTTCCCTGTTCGGGTATTCGCTGGAGGTGGAACTGGAAAATGAATTTCTTCCTTTTTTATATCCGAATCAGTATGTCAGCTTTAGCGAAAACAGTGAAGCGGTAAAGCTTGCAGCACAGCTTTCCAAAGAGGCCGAAACGGATCTCGATGCGCTGAATACCATCTACCAGTACGTCACCCGGAATATTACATACGACAGTGAAAAAGCCGCATCCGTGGAGTCGGGATATCTGCCCGATATTGACGAGACGCTGGCCACCGGAAAGGGAATCTGTTTTGATTACGCCGCTCTGACCGTATCCATGCTGCGTTCCCTGTCCATTCCGGCACGTCTGGAAATCGGATACAGCGGTGATGTCCGGCACGCCTGGGTGGATGTCTACATCGAATCCATCGGCTGGGTGGAACGGGCTGTGGAATTCAACGGAGATGAGTGGAAGCTGGTGGATCCCACTTACGCTGCCGCTCTGAAAAATGATGATATGGTCCGGGAATATACGGGAGACGGTGGCAACTACGTGCTTCAGTACGTCCGCTGAGCAGTCAGCCTGTGATCAGAATGAAAAGGAGGATGCCATGAGACAGACTTTAACAGACAGTGAACTTTCCGAATTTGCCGGACAGCTTGCAATGATTCTTCATGCCGGTATTTCTTCCCTTGAGGGAATCTCCATCCTGCGCGATGATATTTCCTCAAAAGAGGGCCGTCAGATCCTTGATATCATATACGAAAAACTGGAGGAAACGGGTGAACTGGAGGAAGCCCTTCGCGCCAGCGGTGTATATCCGGAGTATTTCCTGAAAATGACCGGAATCGGCGAGCGCTCCGGAACACTGGAGGAGGTGATGGACGCCCTGGCCGATTATTATGCAAGACAGTCCGTCATGATGCGCAGTATCCGGGATGCGCTTACGTATCCTCTTGTACTTCTTATTATGCTCCTCGCCGTGCTTACCGTTCTGATGACTCAGGTGATGCCTGTGTTCCATCAGGTGTTCCGGCAGCTCGGAATCGAAACCACCGGCGTTTCCGGCGCGATTTTCCGTCTGAGCGCCATCGTTCAGTACGGGGCTGTATTTCTTCTCGCTGTTGTCATCGTCGGGACTGCAGCAGTGCTCCTGGCGTTACGTCATACCCGGGGACGCGCGGCACTCGCATCTCTGATCTGCCGCCTGCCCTTTACAAAAAAAATCCGCCGCCAGCTGGACTGCTCCCGTTTTTCCGATGCCCTCTCCCTTGCGCTCCACAGTGGTCTGGATATGGGCGAAAGCTTTGAGCTGGCCGCCGGCCTGACAGATCAGGACAGCTTCGGTGATGCACTCCGGAAAGCCGGCACACTGATGGAACAGGGAAATGATCTCGGGGATGCGCTCCGGCAGTCCGGTATTTTTTCCGGCCTCGATGCCCGGATGCTTTCCATCGGATTTAAAACGGGGGCTGCCGAAACAGCGCTGAGGAAAATTTCCGTCAGCTGCCAGCAGGAAGCAGACGAACGGATTTCATCGGCCGTCAATGCTCTGGAGCCTGCCCTCACGGCAGTACTCTCTGTTCTGACCGGTCTGATTCTCGTATCCGTCATGCTGCCTCTGCTCGGTGCCATGGCAAATATCGGCTGATCTGTCACATTATTGCCGTTCCCATCCCATGAAATCGGACGGTGTATACAGGAGAATACCATGAATCGTTTTCTGACCGAAAAAAAACCGGCGCATACGCTGCGTCGCATTGTGACGACAGCTGCCGTCTTCTGCTGTTCCGTGTTCCTTCTGACATACGGTATCCGCAGTGTGTCCCGGTCTGCCGGGGAAAGCCAGCAGGAGAGCCTGCGGCAGGCCATTCTGCGCAGTGCAGTCCATTGCTATGCGGTGGAAGGCCGTTATCCGGAAAGCCTTGCTTACATTACGGAGCATTACGGAATTACCTGGGATCCGGACCATTATCTTGTGGATTACGAAATCATCGGATCAAATCTGATGCCGGATGTGACCATTATTCCCCTGAACAAAAAGGAGGACGGAGGATGAACCGAAAACGCCACCAGGCCGACTCCCTATTTACCTTCCTGCTGCTTCTGATTTTTGCACTTTTCACTCTGGTGCTGGCAGGAACAGGAGGTGCCGTCTACAAAAACGGTGTGACCCACCTGAATGAGAATTATACCTCTCGCACCGCCATCGCATACGTTTCGGAGAAGGTCCGCCAGCACGACAGCAGCAATGACGTTTTTCTGACATCGGTGGAAGACCTTCCTGCGCTCGGCCTCCGCGACGCATTTGACGGTGAAACCTTTCTGACTTATATTTATTTTTACGAAGGCTGCCTGCGGGAACTGTTCGTACGGGAAGACACCGTTCCGACGGCTTCATCCGGAACCAGAATCGTGGATCTGTCATCTTTTACCGTAGAAAACCCCGGAACAACAGAGCCTGCTGACGCAGGATCTCTTTTCAGGGTCACTGCAGTCAGCCCGGAGGGCGATGCATTATCCCTTTTCATTCATCTTTCCTGCAGCTGAGGAGATTGCTTATGACAGATTACGGATTTTCACAGTCCGGAAGCCGGTACGGCAACCGGAACCGGGAAGAATTTCCCGCAAAAAAAACAGGCTCCCGTCTGTTTCTGACGGAATTCCTGATCGTACTGTTTTTCTTTCTGATTGTAAGTACGGTATGTCTGAAGCTTTTCGTCCGCTCACACCAGATAACGGAAAGTGCAGCAGCTCTTTCCCACGGGCAGACGATGGCAGCTTCCGCTGCTGCAGTCCTTGCGGAATGCGACGGCTCTGCTGCAGCTCTTGCGTTTTATTTTCCGGAGGCCGAAGTATCGGGCGAACTGTTAACAATGTACTATGACAGGGACTTTCAGCCCTGTACTGCAGAATCAGCCAGATATACGATGATTGTGTCCACAGAATGTCAGGGGTATCAGAAGCTGGCCTCCATTCAGTTTTTCAGCGAAGACAGTATGATTTATGAGCTGAACGTCACCGCTCATCAGCCGCTGACCCGGGGGGAGGTGCTTCCATGAGAAAAACAACAGGAATTTCTCTGATGCTTCTGATTTTTCTCTCTCTGTGTCTTATTACATTTTCTCTGCTGAGCCTTTCCAGTGCCACAGCAGATGAAAAGCTGAGCAGGAAGGCTGCCGATCGGACCACAGAATACTATCAGGCCGACGCAAAGGCACAGGAAATTCTGAATCAGACAGATATGTGCCTGGCCACCTTTCTGAGAGAAGCCCTGCAGGCGGAGGATCCGGAAAGCGCCTGGCTGAAAAAATGTGAATCCATTTCTCATGCGGTTCCGGATGTCAACTGGGAAGACGGCATACTTTCATTTACCGTCTCCGTCAATGACGACCAGATCCTTCTGGCGCAGCTTGAGCCATCCTGGCCTGTTTCGGATACAGATACGCTGTATCATCTTGTCACCTGGAAAATAATCAATACAGGCGACTGGAATCCTGATACCAGACAGAATGTCTATCAGCCGGAAACGTGAAAGGAGATTATTAATTATGAATGCTACGGATTTTCTTACCAGGGCAACGAATGCCAAAGCCTCTGATATTTTTATTGTCGCAGGCCGTCCCCTGTCCTACCGAATCAACGGGGCACTGCATTCGGAGGGTGAGCGGCTGATGCCGGCCAACACAGAAGCCCTGATCCGTGATATATACAGTCTGGCCGGAAACCGCCCGATCCGGCATTTTCTCGAATGCGGAGACGATGACTTTTCTTTTGCCATCCCCGGCCTGTCCCGTTACCGTGTCAGCACTTACAAACAGCGCGGCTCGCTGGCAGCCGTAATCCGCATCATTGCCTTTGAACTGCCGAATCCGAAAGAGCTGGGAATTCCCGCTTCCGTACTGCAGCTTACCGCTCTGACGAAGGGACTCGTGCTGGTCACCGGCCCTGCAGGAAGCGGAAAATCCACAACACTGGCGTGTCTTGTTGACCAGATCAACTCCTCCCGTCAGGATCACATTATCACCCTGGAAGATCCGCTGGAATTTCTCCACCGGCACAAGCTGGGAATTGTCAGCCAGAGAGAGATTTCCACCGATACGGACAACTATCTGACTGCTCTGCGCGCCGCGCTGCGGCAGAGTCCCGATGTCATTCTCCTGGGTGAAATGCGTGATCACGAGACAATTCAGACGGCCATGACGGCCGCCGAGACCGGCCATCTGGTGCTCTCCAGTCTCCATACGATCGGCGCTGCCAACACCATCAGCCGGATTATCGATGTTTTTGAGCCGTCCCAGCAGCATCAGATTGCGGTACAGCTCTCCATGGTGCTCCGGGCTGTCATCTCTCAGCAGCTGGTTCCGGCCACCGACGGAAGCCGGATTCCGGCTTTCGAGATCATGATCATGACGCCTGCCATCAGCAATATGATCCGCGACAACAAAACACACCAGATTGAGGGCATCATCTATACTTCCGCCAAAGAAGATATGCTGTCCATGGACAACAGCCTGCTGCAGCTGTACAGGGCCGGAAAAATCACCGGAGAAACAGCGCTGCAGTACTCCACGAATCCGGAAATACTGCGGAAAAAACTATAGCACAGAACAAAAGCAGTCAAGCCCCTCACTCATGTGGGGCTTGATTGCTTTTGCGCGCCGAGCGTGGTCAGCTCTGCTGACATTTTCTCTGCACGCGAGTGTGGAACATCTCAATCAGCTTTTAAAGTCTCGAATTTTTTTCTCAGCTCTTCCAGCTCTTTTTCAGCTTTTGTTGCTCTGTATTCTGCTTCATCCGCCCGTTTTTTTTCACGTTCTGTATTTTGCCGTTCCAGCTCCTGTCCCTGCTGAATCCCCTGACGTATCAGCATCTCTTCACGTTCAAATATCTTCATATACTCCGATGACACCTCCCCATCCTTTTTCACTGTGCGCACCATTCGATCTATACTCTGCAACGCATCAGTTCCGGCATTTTCTATTATCGTATTTTCCATATAGTGAAGAAGCTGGCTCAGTTCTTCCGGAGGATTGCCTTCCGTCCCTTTTGTATACAGATACATTGTACGTGCTCCGTCTTCATAGGCCATTTCTGGAGCTTCTGCACATCCGTTTCGTATTGTGTATACCATGCGATTCAAACCAAAAGGATCAAATGGCGTAATGAGAATAACCGTAACATTTTTTAACGAGTGATAATTCTCTCCTGACTTCAGGCTCCTGGCATCTATTTTTGCATGGTAAAAACGTGTACGTCTCGGCAATTATGTTCTGCTCTCTTCATCTGCATTCTGGTCCGGTTCCACATCATACACAACAGCTCCCCCCGGTGCTGCATTATCCGCTTCTTCCAGATAAACATCAAGCCGCGCTCCATGCTTATCCGTGTCACTTCCATAATACACTTTTTGAGGCATTATGACCAGCCTTCCAAACTCTCTTCTGAAAATAATCTGCAAAATCTCACGGACAAACTGCTCTCCAATCTCAGGATATGTCACCATTGTACCAAATAAAAAATCATCAATTAAATTCAGGTCTTCTAGTTTTCTTCTTTCCATATACCGTCTCCTTTCGTACCGAGGCGCAAAGAGTCTCCGGTAATCCGGTCATTCCGTACGCCATAACCAGGCGGACATACACAATCCGCTTCATTGCTTGTCTATAACCGAATATCTGGTTCACAGTTTATTCAGCAAAATTTCATATGGGGAAATGAATTGCCGACCGGCATGATATGCTTCAAGATTCCCTGATATGTGATCTTATTTGTGTTCCTTCAGAGCCAAGTCAAACAGATCTACATAATCCGTTTCATTGCTTGCCATAACTGAATGAACTATACAAATATTTTATATTCCTTCATACAATATGTCAACTATTATATCTGAAAGCCAGAAAATTCCCGGATAAAAGTGTTGCCGAAAAACAGCCGTACCGAAGCATTTCTGCCCCTGTACGGCTGCATTTTTGTTTTTATATTGTCTTTTATTCGCCTACCATGATCTTCAGAATTTCGGTATTTGTCTCCTTCATTCCATCCTTGCCCAGGCGGCCCACATATCCCAGCAGCTGGTTCCGGCCATCGACGGAAGCCGGATTCCGGCTTTCGAGATTATGATCATGACGCCTGCCATCAGCAATATGATCCGCGACAACAAAACACACCAGATTGAAGGCATCATTTATATCTCTGCCAAAGAAAATATGCTGTCCATGGACAACAGTCTGCGCCATCCTTTTATCGCTGCGTGTGAGCAGTTTTTCTGATGTTTCTCCGGAAATAATCTGCCCGGCTACCCGATCACGACTGTTTTTCCGGTCCGGCTGGACTCAATACTGGCAAATACAGCCTTCATAGCCGGCAGAACCGATTTCCCGCTGATTTCCGGCTCACGGCCATTTACTACCGCCTCCACAAAGGCATCGATAATACCTGAGGAAGTCTGATTATCATTCGTCTGAATCTGTCCCACATTATAGTGGATCACATCTCCGTCCTTTTTATAGATCTCAATGGAATAGGCAGGATTATCGAAGATTCTCATAATCCCATCCGTTCCGTAAATCACAGTCGAATTGTCCTCCGGGCCGTAATACGTCCAACTGGCAGTCATCGTTCCAAGGACACCGTTTTCCATTCTGTAGATACAGACTGCATTATCATCCACACCGATCAGCTCCCCGCTTCCGTCTTTTTTATCCAGCGTTGTCAGTACTGCCGTTGTCTCAGCAACTGTCGTATCCAGCAGGAACTGGATCAGATCTGTTTTGTGTACGCCAAGATCCGCCATTGCTCCCATCACAGCACGCTTTTTGTCAAAAAACCATGTATTTGCGCCCGGATCCACACTCCAGGTTTCCGGCCCGCCGTGTCCGAAAACAGTCCGGAATGTCAGGACTTTTCCGATTTCGCCTCCGCGGATCAGAGCTCTCGCCTTTTCATGTGCTTTCACCAGTCTCTGATTCTGACCGATCATCAGATATTTTCCTGTTTCCTCTGCAGTCTTTACCATGGCTTCACAGTCCGCCAGGTTTGTGGCCATGGGCTTTTCACAGAGGACATGCTTTCCTGCTTTTAATGCTTTCACCGCTATTTCCGCGTGAGCATTATTTGAAACACATACACTGACCGCGTCTATCTGCGGATCATCCAGAAGCTCATCCACGGAAGCATACGCGCTTCCTCCATACTGTCCGGCTATCTCTGCTGCCCGTTCCATATTAAAATCATAACAGCCGGCTATTTCCGCATTGGGATTTGCACTGTATTCCGGGAGATGTCTTGTCTGAGCAATTTTCCCGCAGCCGATGATTCCAACTCTCATTGTCCAGTCCTCCTTCTTCTTTTATTGCGTGTATCCCCTTTCAGGATACGAAATTTCTCAGATATCCCGCACTCTGGATTACAGCACGCTTCGCCTCATCCAGGGAGCCCTCAAATGCTTTATCCTCCACCTCAATCACGGAATATCCGTCATAACCGATATCCGTCAGAGCAGAAACAAATCTGTCCCATCTCACATCACCGAGTCCCGGAATTTTCGGTTTCATATATTCCAGCGGATTCGCCATCACTCCCACATCCGCAAGCTTCTCCGGAAACAGTTTAATGTCTTTGTAATGGACATGGAATATTTTATCCCTGAACTCGTAAATCGGCTTAATATAATCCATCTGCTGCCATACAAAATGGGACGGATCATAGTTTATTCCGAGATTCGGACTGTCCAGAATCTCAAATACTTTTCTCCAGTTGGACGGCGAGGTCATAATATTCTGCCCTCCCGGCCACTCATCGTCCGTAAACCACATAGGGCAATTCTCAATACCAATCTTTACTTCCTTCTCCTCCGCATGCTTCAGAATCGGTGCCCATACATTTTTCAGCTCCTTCAGATTCTCGTCAAGGGAGGCATTCTGCATTCTTCCGATAAATGTAGTAACCATATTTACACCAAGGAGGGATGAAGCATCGATCACAGCATTCAGATGATCTGTATAAGCTTTTCTTTTTTCAGGATCGGAATCCATCACATTCGGATAATATGCCAGTGATGAAATTTCGATCTTTTTCTTCCTGCAGAGCTCCCTGATCTCCTCCGCTTTTTCAGATGTCAGATGCGCCACATCGATGTGGCTGACCCCGGCATACCGTCTCATTGCGCCTCCGGCAGGCCAGCAGGCAACTTCAAGACATTCCAGATGGTTGTCACTGGCAAAATCCACTACTTCTTCGAATGTCATTCCATCAAAGATAGCCGTAAGTAATCCAAATTTCATGTGTCCTTATCCTCCTTTGTTTTCTATTCTGCAGCCACAAGACTTCTTTCAATCATCCGGATATAATCGATGGACTGTTTTGCATAATGATCCATCAGACCGGTCTGTGTACTGATTTCCGTTGCACTGTAGGGATCCGCCAGACGATACATGAATTCCATGGTCAGAGACCCTTCATACCCGATATTTTTCAGCATTCTGAGGGCAGATGCAAAATCTGTATGGCCCATGCCTGCCGCCTCTCTCGTATTATCCGCGATGTGAACGTGCAGCAGCTTATCTCTTACCATAAAGATGCCGGACGGGATATCAGCCTCCTCAATGCTCATATGGAACAGATCCGCCATGACACCCACACCGGGGTGATCAATCATTCCGGCAAGCTCATATACTTTCTTCATTGTATTTGCAAAATACGTTTCATATCGGTTGATTGCCTCCAGCGCCAGGCTGATTCCCTTTGACCACGCATAATCAGCAGCCGTGCGGATATTCCGGACTGCGTTTTCCTTCAGTTCCTCCATGGAAATATCCTTTGGTTTCGATGTTCTGCCGACAGGAGACGGAACTGTTATGATCACCTTTGCGCCTACTTTTTCAGCAAAATCAACACTTTTTTTCAGATACTGTACTGCCGCCTCCCCATTCTCTCCTGATGCGGTCAGATCACGGTCTTCGCCGAATATTCCGCAGAGACTGCGGCAGTTCAGATGATAACGGTCCATCAGCGCCAGACATTCTGCCACATTCAGACGATCCGGTTCTGCCGCAAATTCAATCCCGTCATAACCACAGGCCTGCAGTCGCTGACAGCTCGTCTCCAGCGGTTCATCTCCTACAATCCACTGTGTCATTGCTATATTAAACATACGTGTTCTCCTTTCTTTCCATCAGCCATTCTTTCTTCTGACAAGATATTCACGCAGAGCAGTAATTGCAAGGGCGATCAGGATTACGAGTCCATAGAAGAAATACTCATAAAAGGCGTTGATATGGAGCATATTGATTGCCGTCGAAATCATACTGAGAAGAATCACTCCGAAAAATGTTCCTACAACTCCTCCTTTTCCTCCGTTGATGGACGATCCGCCGATTACAACCGCACCGATTGCTTCCAGCTCCATTCCGTCACCTGTCGTTGCCTGTGCCGCACTGATTCGTGAGAGCATTACCATACAGGCAATTCCGATGGTCAGTCCGCTGATGGCAAAAAATTTGATTTTGCACAGATTTACATTAATTCCTGAAATATACGCCGATTTGGCATTGGTTCCGATGGCATAAACCTGGCGGCCCGTCCTCGTATTGCGCAGCAGGAAAAACACAAATACAAATCCCGCCAGAAGAACAATATAGAAAAACGGTACGACACCGCCGATTTTGTAGGATGCCAGAAATCTGTACTTGCCGTAGAGCGTCTGCATATATCCGTTTGTCAGGATCAGCGCAATACTGTAATAAATGCTGCCGGTTGCCAGAGTAACGATCATGGTCGGTGCATTGAACAGAATCGACAGCGCACCGTTGAGCATCGAACACGCAACGCAGAGAAGAATCCCCACAATACTGGCCAGAATTTCATTCACTCCGGCATTGATCAGAAGAGCCATCACACACATACACAGCCCAACCATACGTCCGACGGAAATATCAAAATGTCCGGAAATAACCAGTATCGTCGCCCCGCACGCAACAAGCCCCAGGCCGGTAGCCTGCCCGATAATACTGTTTATGGTACTCCAGGTCAGAAACCGTCCGTTAATTGAATTCGTAAAAATACTTACAAGAATAATAAAAACAAAAAGAACAAAGGGCTGAGAGGTCAGCATTTTTGTATACTTCTGTTTTCTGCTGTTTCCATCCATTGCTTATTCCTCCTTATTAATCAAATCCCAGATATTTTCTCATCAGTTCGTTCTCACCGGTTTTTCCTGTCTCTACGATGTCGACAAGTTTCCCCTCCCGCATAATGCCGATCCTGTCACTCATGGCAAGCAGTTCCGGCATATCTGAAGATATGATAATAATGAATTTATCCTGTTTTGCAAGATCCAGTATGTGTCTGTAGATTTCTTCTTTTGCTCCTACATCCACGCCTTTTGTCGGTTCATCAAAAATATAAACCTCACCGGGATCAATCACGCACCTTGCAATAATTGCCTTCTGCTGGTTTCCTCCCGAAAGCTTTGTCACTTCCGCATCTATGCCGGGAGCTTTTATCTCGAACTTTTTCACATAGTCCAAAACGGTTTCCGTCTCTTTTTCCAGGTTGATCAGCTCACGCTGCTCATTATGAGTCACCGTAATATTTTCCTTCACCGACCGCAGATTCAGTAGTCCCTCACCCTTCCGGTCTTCTGAAATCATGAAAATCCCTTTGCCGATCGCATCCTTCGGGCTTTTCGGTGTAATCTCCTTTCCGTCCAGGTAAAGCTTTCCGGAGATCCTGCGGTCAGCCCCGTAAATCATGCGAACCAGCTCCGACCGCCCTGCTCCCACAAGGCCGCCCAGGCCAAACACCTCGCCGGACCGGATCTCCAGGCTGACATCATGCACCGTCCTTTTGTTGGCATAATGATCTATCTGTAATTTTCTGTTCCCCACAGGAAAATATTCTCTGTTGTAAAAATTGGATGCATCACGTCCAATCATGTCATGAATCACCTGATCCTGCGTTGTCTCTTTTACTTTTCGTATACTGACCTGCTGCCCGTCCTTCAGGATCAGCATCCTGTCGCCGATGGCAAACAGCTCGTCAATGTAATGCGATATGTAAATAATGCCTATTTCTCCGCCCCGGATCAGATTTTTGATAATCCCCAGCAAAATCTTTGTCTCTTCGTCTCCCAGAGATGCCGTAGGCTCATCCAGAATAAGAATTTTCGCTTTGTTTTTCAGTGCCTTTATAATCTGCACACACTGCTTCTGTGCCGTGGACAGATCCGTCAGCAGCATACCTGCACTCAGATTTCTCAGTTTCAGCTCCTGTATCAGTTCATTCACCTGACGGTCCTGTTCTCTGGAATTTACTGTTCCGTACTTCGTACGGATCTCGCGGCCCAGAAAAACATTATCGGCAACGGTAAGATTATCTACCAGATCGATATCCTGATAAATCGTTGCAATCCCCAGGTCTATTGCCTGCCTCGGTGTCAGTTTTGTGCATTCATTTTCAAATACACGGATACTTCCCTTATCAGGTGAAATCACACCTGATATGATTTTAATCAGAGTAGATTTGCCTGCTCCGTTTTCACCCACAAGGCAAAGAATCTCGCCGGCATACAGCTCTGTATTGATACCCTTCAGAACCTCCACCCCGGAATAAGATTTTGAAATATCTCTTAACTCTAATAATTTTTCCATCCATAATCCTCATTTCAGAACAACAACAGGAAGGTCAAAGCCTTCCTGCTGCATCAATAAAGCGTTCAAACCATTCAACGGTTCTGCATTATTCAAAGAAATATGCGTATTCCGGTGCATTCTCAGAAATAACGGAAGCCCATGCTTCTTCATCAACAGCCCACGGAA
This sequence comes from Candidatus Choladocola sp., assembly GCA_034093895.1. Taxonomy (GTDB): domain Bacteria; phylum Bacillota; class Clostridia; order Lachnospirales; family Lachnospiraceae; genus Choladousia. The sequence goes on from JAXEBU010000032.1 coordinate 31,837, forward strand.
TAACAACGGTCGGATCGTTTGCCTGATCCGGTGTTACGGATGCGATCGGGCAGGCAACGGATGCATTTGCATCGATGGTTCCGTTCTTCACTGCGTCAATACCTGCCAGTACGGCTACAGCTCCTTCCATTCCCGGTGAAGAAGCGATTGTAAACTCGATCATTCCGGCATTCAGAAGATCCACTCCTGTATCAGAACCATTCTGTGCAAAGATATGATACTGGTCAGCTACGCCCAGGTCACTCAGGCGGGTAGCAACTGCTGCAGCACAGTCCTCATTGATGACACCGATCACAGAGAACTCAAGACCGGAATTAACAAGGTCTTCGATCTCATTTGCTGCTTTTTCAGGATCATATTCGCCATAACGTACGTCTACACACTCGTTGGAACCAAGTTCCTCCGTTGCTGCCTGAAGGCTTGCTTCCACAGTCTGGCATACTACAGAATCCATCGTGCCGCTGATAAACACGTACGGCTCACCCGGATAGTTTTCCTTCATCCATTCAGCATACGTTCCGCCCATGCTCTGCCAGTCAAAATCTACTGCTGCCGTTAAAGTAACATCATGGTTTGCCATAACACCGCATGCATCAAATACGACGCATCCGATTCCTGCTTCTTCGCACATCTCTGCCGCAGTAACACATCCTGCTTCATTCCAGGAAAGTATTACGATACAGTCAACACCTTCGTTGATCAGATATTCAATGTTTGTCTGCTCCTGCTGTGAATCACGGTTCGAGTTTACTGATATAAACTCAGCCCCTGCCAGATCACACGCCCATTTTGCACCTTCTTCAGCTCTGAGATACCATGTGTCCGGTCCCGGTGAGATATAACCGATCTTTACCGCATCCTCTGCTGCCGATGCACCCATCACCATAGAAAAAGACATCACGCCCAGTGCTGCCGCTGCCAAAAGTTTCTTCATCATATAAAACCCTCCTTCACGATTGATAAAAGAATTTGTAATGTAATTATTACATCTTTTGGAAATTAAGTCAACATTTTTTCAGTTTCCATTATGCTTTTTGTATAGTACAATAATTATATTCTTGTATTTTTGTCTATTTTTTATCTTTTTTCGTTCCAAAATGTAAATATTACATTTTACTGTGTTTCTTATTTACAAAGGCCTGTTTTTTTTGTATATTATTCATAAGATGAGTCAGGGGGCAAAGGTTCTTTTGTCGGGCCGCTCAAAGGACAGCAGGGAAAAGAGGGATCGGATTGGGAAGAATAAAATCAAAGGGAAAAATTACGATTAACGATATTGCAAAAGAAGCGGGTGTTTCAACAGCCACCGTCTCCAGGGCTTTAAGCGGTACCGGTACAGTCAAGCCGGAAACGCTCAGAGCTATTATGGATATTGCGAACCATATGGGATATTCCGCCCATTTGCCGACTGCTGCGGAGCACGTCTCTCCCGGAATGATCAGCCATGAAAAATGTCCCGTCATTATGATTCATATTACAGATATGTCCAATCCGTTTTACGGAAAAATTATCCGCGGAATCAGCGATTCCGTTATAAGCCACGGATACGATTTCATACTGTCTTCCCTGGAAGTAACACCGGAAAATATTGATAAGTTCATCAGTATGATCCGGCAGCTGGGGATTTCCGGAATCATCACCGCAGATATTACTTCCAGCAGCTGTCTGGAGAAAATTTCAGACGTTGTTCCGGTGGTACAGTGCTGTGAATTCTCAGAAAACCCGTATGCTTCCTCTGTGGGGATCGATGATTATACAGCTGTCCAGACCGTTCTCGATTACTTTCTGTCCAAGGGCCGGACACGCATCGGCTTTATTAACGGTCCCCTCAGTTACCGGTACGCGCAGAACCGTCTTCGCGCGTATCGCACCATCATGAAAGAAAATAACATCACAGTCAAACCCCACTGGATTATTCAGCTGCCGGGGCTGAACCATGATATGGCATTTTCTTCTGTTATAAAGCTGCTTTCATCGCCGGATGCTCCCGACTGTCTGTGCAGCGTATCGGATGAACTTGCTGCTGCAGCTATCCGGGCTGCTCATTACTGCAATCTCAAAGTTCCCAATGATATCCTTGTAATCGGCTTTGATAATACGAATATCTCGCAGCTTTCAACGCCTTCCATCACCACAATCAGCCAGCCGCAGTTTCAGTTGGGCTTCCTGGCTTCCGAATTGTTATTTGAAAAAATTCACAACCCGCTGTCAGAAGTAAAACATATTAACCTGAATACAGAACTGATCATCCGGGAATCCACAACAAACTGACACTGCTTTTACAGAGTGCCGGACAACAAAACAGCCGTACCGAAGCATTTCTGCCCCTGTACGGCTGTATTTTTGTTTTTATATTGTCTTTTATTCGCCTACCATGATCTTCAGAATTTCGGTATTTGTCTCCTTCATTCCATCCTTGCCCAGGCGGCCCACATTGGAAATGGTCTTATCCACGCTGTTGCTGATGATTCCTTCGCCTTTGCGGAACTGCTGTCCATGACGGTACATCTCGTAGCCCATCAGTCCTGCGTTGACAGAAAATGCGATCTTTGCCGCACAGGACGCTTTCGCTCCGTCACAGACAATACCGGATACGATGCCGAGACCGTTTACCAGTGTGTGGTCAACCTCTTTCAGGCTTCCGCCCTTCAGATAGCAGATACCTGCTCCTGCAGCCACACCGGCACAGACTGCACCGCAGAATGCAGACAGACGGCCGATTCCCGTTTTCTGGTAAATCGTAATCAGGTTGGACAGCACAAGTGCGCGATACATCTTTTCTTCTGAAACACCAAGCTCTCTGGCAAATACAATCACAGGAACGGAACAGGTGATACCCTGGTTTCCTGATCCGGAGTTGATGATAACCGGCAGTTCACATCCGTTCATTCTGGCATCGGAACCTGCTGCAGCCATTGCAACTGCACGATGGTTTACTTTATTGTCTTCCATGTCAAGAACGACAGATCCGATATTTGCACCCCAGGAATTTTTCAGACCTTCTTCCGCAATGGCCATGTTATAGGAGATCTGACGGTCAAGCAGTTCTTTTACGTCGGCAATATCACACGTTTCCGCAAAATCATAGACGCTTTCCACGCTCAGAATACTGCGGTCTGTCAGGTTCGTCTCATCATCCGCCTCAAATTCCACTTCTTTGAGCACCTCACCGTCCTTTTCCTCCAGAACAATGTTGGTGTGGTAATTTACAATCCGGACCTTCGCTGTATGGTCTCCGCAGCTCTCTGTCACTACGATATCAAATACATTGCCCTTCTCCAGATATTCCACTTTCACTTCGTGCTCTTCCAGATACTTTGCAATTTCTTCTTTCTGCTGATCAGAAACTTCGCTGATTACCTCCAGCATTTTTTCTGTCTGTCCCGCAATCACACCTGCAGCTGCAGCTGCTTCAATGCCCTTCATATGGCCCGTATTCGGGACAACTACTGATTTTACATTTTTAATAATCGAACCGCTGGCCTCCACCAGAATCTTCTCCGGCGTACAGCCCAGCAGATCACGGCATCTGGAAGCACCGTAGGCAATTGCAATCGGCTCTGTACAGCCCATTGCCGGCACCAGCTCCTCCTCCAGTATACTTATCATTTTCTGATAGTTTTCATTTGACTTATCCATAATATCCTCCTGTCACTCCTCAAACATGACATCCATCGTCTTGAACGCCGTTTTCAATGTAGACCCCCGAATAGAGAGAGACGGTTTTACTACAACATGTTCCGCATGGCTTCTCTGGCCGTCAATCCGCTCAAAGAGCAGCCCGGCTGCCCGGTAGCCCAGTTCATATCTTGGTACAATCATGGTGGTGATAGACGGTGTCGTAATAATCGAAAGCGCCACTCCGCCGAAGCCTGTAATTGCGATATTCTGCGGAACACTGATCTTCCGTTCACAGCAGGCCCACAGAGCACCGGAAGCCATCTGATCATTGGCGCAGATTACACCGTCAACCGCAACACCGCGATCCAGCAGTGCATTCATGGCGCCGTAGCCCTCCAGTACCGTAAAACCGCCCTCCATCAGATGGGTTTCGGGCAGCTCACAGCCGTAATCCGCAAGGGCACTCTTTACCCCTTTCAGGCTCAGATCATACACGGAAGCATTCTTTGAACCGCTCAGAAATGCAATTTTCCTCCGGCCAATCTCGAGAAGATGGCTGGTCAGCGTGGAAAAGGCATACTTGTAATCGACTCTGACACAGTCCAGGCCGTCATTCATGCCTTCTGCTTCCATCAGAACCACCGGTATCTTCTCCTGGTTTTTGGACAGCAGGCTTAAGGACGCGGCAAATTCCACGTACTCCTCCTGACTTTCTTTCTTACTTGGGATAAAAATAATCCCGTCCACCCACTGTTTTTCCAGATTCTCAATAATTTTCTTTTCTTTTTCAAGTTCTCCCGACGTTTCCAGAATCACCGGAAGCACTTCCCGTTCATAGCAGTAATCGCTGATACCTTTAATAATGTCCGTATAATACGTCTGCCGCAGAGACGGAATCACGATTGCCATCTGATTCCTTCGCGTACTTTTCAGCGTACTCGCAATCGGATTGATGCTGTAGCCGGTATCTTTAATTGCCTTATATACCTTTTCCCTCAGCTCCTCACTGACAGATGCCGAACGGTTCAGCACACGGGATACGGTCGAAATACTGACTCCGGCCAACTCGGCTACAACTTTAATATTTGGTCTTTTCTCCATTTGCTTTTCCTCTGAAACTGTTTACAGCAATTACCTCTTAACCGGTGTATTGGAATTTCCAATCTGTATCTTTCCTTCATCTGTCAGCGTAGCCCGGTAAAGCTCATACCACTCCGCCCGGGACAGCTTCACACCGGAAGCCGTACAGATGTCCTTCAGACGATCCGGATTTGTTGTTCCGATCATCGGCTGAATTTTTGCCGGATGGTTCAGAAGCCATGCGATCGCCAGTGCAGAAGGAGAAATTCCTTTCTCCGCCGCTATCCGGTTCACCACACCATTCAGCGTCGGATATCCCGGATCATTCATAAACACACCGCCGTAAAAACGAACCTGGAACGGCGACCACGCCTGCAGCGTCATTCCATGCATTCTCATATAGGTAAAGACAGATCCGCTTCTGTCTATATTGTCATCGTCATTCAGCTTGATGGAATTGGAAGAATCAATCAGTTCCGTATGTGCAATACTGAGCTGCATCTGATTCACCAGCAGCTTGTGGCTGATGCAGGACTGCAGGTATTCCAGCTCCATTCTCTTATAATTGCTGACACCGAAATGTCTGACCTTTCCGCTTGCATGAAGCTCATCAAAAGCTTCCGCGATCTCTTCCGGCTCCATCAGTGTATCCGGATGGTGAAGGATATATGTATCAATGTAATCTGTCTTCAACCGTTTCAGACTGGCATCCACCGACTCCAGAATATGTTCTTTCGTCGTATCAAGATACAGTGTCTTTTCTGTATCCCGTATCAGCGTACATTTCGTCTGAATATGTATCTTCTGACGCAGCCCCGGATTCTCCTGAAGAATTTCTCCAAAATAAGATTCCGAATCGCCAAATCCATAAACATCTGCATGGTCAAAGGTATCAATTCCCTCATCCAGAGCGGTATACACCAGTTTCTTCGCCTGCTCCAGCGGTACCCTGCAGATCCTCATGCATCCAAGAGCCATCTCAGACGCTTCAAATGTCTGTCCAAACTTAATTTTATTCATGCTGCACCTCCCACATCCGTTTTTGCTGCTATCTACGGAAGGCTGCCGCAAAATTAATATCCTCGTCATTTTGCAGCAGCCCGCTCTTCTACTTAAACCTCTGTTTTCTTTGTGAAATGAGTAATCTTGAAGTCACAGAAATCGCAGTTCTTCTGAGCACTGGTGCACAGCCATTCGCCGTTCAGGTTCAGAGCTTCTGCATGACCGTAGTCACCGTAGCTTGCGATCTCACACAGATATTCCACTTCTTCCGGAGACAGGCCCATCTTTTCCCAGCCCTGAACAAGTGCACATTTTCCTTCCATTCTTACTGTTGTGTACTCGTCTGTCTTGTCACATACTTTGTTTCCTACTGCCAGCGTATTTGCAACACCGTTGCAGGATACAAGGAAATCAGCCAGTCCCTGCGGATCTCCCTCATGACCTTTGCCTGCTCCAAGACCGTTTGCCTTGTACTCGCCGTAAGCGTACAGTGCTCTCTTTGCGTACAGATCGAACAGTTCTCTCGGCATTACTTTGTAGAAGAATGCAAGGTATCTTGCTCTGTCTTCCAGTGCAGCTTCAATCAGCGGTCTGATCTCTTCATATGTATAGGTGTCTTTTTTGTTGTACTGTGGTCTTTCTTCTTTCTTTTCTGTTTTCAGCATGTGTTTATCCTCCTGTTAAATGTGTATTTTAATATGTATCGTCTATAAACAATCCATTCGTTTTTCTGACCTCGTCAGAATCATCAAAGTCTGCGCAGAATCTGCATCATGCAGATCCCAGATATGCTTTCCGCACATCATCGTTGGACCAGAGCTTCTTCGCATCGTCCGTCATCGTTACTTTTCCTGTCTCCAGTACGTATCCTCTGTCGGCAATCTGCAGAGCCATATTTGCATTCTGCTCGATCAGCAGAACTGTGGTACCGCGCTTGTTGATCTTCAGAATCAGCTTGAAGATCATTTCCACAAGGTTCGGTGCAAGACCCATGGACGGCTCATCCAGAAGAAGAAGCTTCGGTTTGCTCATCATGGCACGGCCAATGGCCAGCATCTGCTGTTCTCCTCCGGAAAGCGTTCCTGCCATCTGTTTCTTTCTCTCTGCAAGTCTCGGAAACAGTTCGTAAACTTCCTCATACAGCGCTGCAATCTCTTTTTTGTCATTGATAATGTATGCGCCGATCCGGAGATTGTCCTCCACGCTCAGTCCGCTGAATACCTCACGGCCTTCCGGAGATACTCCGATACCCAGCTTTGTGATATCCGACGGCTTCATTTTGGAAATCTCTTTTTCGTCAAAAACGATGCTGCCGCTGGTGGCCGGAACAATACCTGTGATACTGCTCAGCGTCGTACTCTTTCCGGCTCCGTTGGAACCGATCAGCGTCACGATCTCACCTTCAAAGACTTCCAGGTTGATGCCCTTCAGAGCATGGATGCTTCCGTAGTACGTATGTAAATCTTTAATCTCAAGAATCTTCTTTTTCTGCATCACGTATTCCTCCACTTCCAAGATATGCCCGGACTACCTGCTCATTTCTGGCAATCTCCGCCGGGAGTCCTTCTGCAATCTTTCTGCCGTGGTCGATTACATAAATTCGGTCTGAAATATTCATAACGACACTCATATCATGCTCGATCAGCAAAATGGTCTGTCCCATGTCACGGAGCTTCAGAATGAAATTCATCAGTTCCTCGGACTCCTGCGGGTTCATACCTGCCGCCGGCTCGTCCAGAATGATCAGCTTTGCCTTTGTAGCGATTGCACGGGCAATTTCCAGCTTTCTCTGCATGCCGTACGGAAGGTTCTTTGCATAGTTGTCAATCTGATCACCGAGATCCAGTGATTCCAGAAGCGCGATGGCGCGCTCTGCTGCCTGTTTCTCTGCTTCCTTGTATTTACGCGTCTTAAACATCAGGTCCAGGAAGTTGTATTCCGTATTAATATGCTCACCTACCAGAACGTTCTCGATTACACGCATGGTGGGGAAGAGACGGATATTCTGAAAGGTTCTGGCAATACCGGCTTTTACGATATCACGCGGTGCTTTATTATGAATCTCTTTTCCTTCGAATTCAATGGTACCGTCATTTACCTTATAAACACCGGTCAGCATATTGAAAATCGTCGTCTTACCTGCTCCGTTGGGGCCGATAATGCTGACAATCTCACCCTGATTGACCTTAAACTCCACATTTTCCACAGCTACCAGGCCGCCGAAAACTTTTGTAATTCCTTTAACCTCTAATAATGCCATCACTTCACCTGCTTTCCTTCCGTTCCTGACGCACCTTTGGGTCTTGCTACTCCCTTCGGCAGGTCATAGGGACGTTTGCTCAATCCGCCCAGAAGACCCTGCGGTCTGAAACGCATCATGAGAATAAGAAGCAATCCATATACAACGAAACGGTAATCTGCCAGAGAACGAAGCACCTCCGGGAAGGAAATCAGCAGCGCTGATCCGACAATCATACCGGGAATGGAGCCAAGTCCGCCGAAGATAACGATACACAGGATCGTCATGGAAACGTTAAAGCTGAACGTATTTGCATCGATATAACCACTCATCGAAGCATAATATGCACCGGCCATACCTGCCATGGCACCGGAAAGTGCGATTGTCTTTACCTTATAAGCTGCCGTGTTGACACCCATCAGCTTCGCAGCCAGTTCGTCTTCTTTGATCGCGCGGATGGCACGGCCGAACTTGGAGTTGTACACATGGAGGCTGACGATAATTGCAATGGTTACGAGAACCAGCATCAGCCAGTAAAAGCCTCCGTTATTGATCTTAAATTTCCAGCCGAACAGTACCGGCTCCGGAATACCACGGATACCCAGCGGTCCGTTTGTCACGGAATTCCAGTTCAGGACAATCATTTCCACAACCTTACTAAAAGCCAGTGTGATAACTGCCAGATAGGAACCGGACAGGTTCATGGTTGCAAGACCAAGAATCATACCGCCCAGAGCGCCGCCCAGAATACCGAAAATCAGTGTAATCCAGAAAGGAAGCCCCAGCTTTGATCCCATCAGACCGGAGAAATAACCACCCAGGAGATACAGCGCTGCATGGCCCATTGAGGTCTGGCCCATGTATCCGGCGATCAGGTTCAGACTCATAGTCAGGATGGAATACGTACCGATCAGGCACAGTACACGGATCATATAACGGTCTTTAATTACAAAAGGAACAAGTATAAGTAACAGATAAGTCAGAGGGATCAGTATTTTTTTATTTTTCAGACACCACTCGACTGTTTTGTCATATAAGCCCATATTCTCCCTCCTTATACCTTATCAATATTGTCTTTGCCGAAAAGTCCTGACGGACGGATCAGCAGAACAAGGAACAAAATAATGTAAGCCGTTGCGCTTCGGAAGCTTCCGCCCAGGAATGCAACTGCCAGAGCCTCTGCAACACCGATAATAACACCGCCGACTACAGAACCGTACAGAACACCGATACCGCCGAGAACGGCTGCCGAGAATCCTTTCAGACCTGCGTCTGTTCCCATGGTCGTATAAACCATCTCATAGTATCCGGATACGAGCACACCTGCCACTGCAGCGCACATACCGCTCAGGAAGAACGTAAAGGTTACGATCTTTCTTACATCGATTCCCATCATATTTGCTGCCTTCGGGTTTTCTCTTGCGGCACGCATGGCAAGACCGATCTTGGTATGGTTTACGATGAGTGTCAGCAGTACCAGGAATGCAAGTGCAATCAGAAACATACAGATCTGAGAGCTTGTTACGGTAGCTCCGAAAATCTTAACGTTTCCAAAACTGAAAAGCTTCGGGAACGGTTTTTTCGTTGTATCGAAAAGAATCATCATCACATTTTCAATAATGTAGGATACTCCGATAACGGAGATCAGACAGGTGATATTCGGTGCATTTTTTGCACGCAGCGGAGCAAGAATCACGCCATCCATCGCCATCGCCAGAATACCTGTCGTAATAATCGCAAACACAAATGCTGCCGGAAGTCCCCAATGCATGGATACCGCAAACAATGCCATGTGAGCACCGAACATATAAATGGAACCGTGAGCCATGTTCAGAAGTCTCAGAATACCGAATACCAGAGAGTATCCAACGGCAATCAGTGCATAAATCATACCCAGCATTATTCCGTTAATAATCTGTTCAAGAACCATACTGTCACCTCAATTTTTGGCAAAAAAAGAACAGGTGCCTGGAAAAACCCCACGCAGCGGCTTTTCTGACACTTTTGTCTATGAAAATTCCACTGCTCAGAATTTTACTGCCAGCCCGTCCTGTGTTTAGGAGCCGCCGCGGCCCGGCACAATGCCGGAACCGCTGCGGAGTAAAATAGTTTTACTCAATACCTTTGGTTGCTTCCCAGTCTGTCTGGCTGAGCAGAACGCCCGGGATCTCCTGATACTGGCCATCCTTGATCTCCAGAAGTACCTGCTGTTTCGGGCAGTTACCTTCTTCATCAAAAGTAATCTTTCCTGTTACGCCTTCGAAATCTGTTGCCGGAAGGTTCTCAACAACTGTCTCTCTGTCTGTAGCTCCGCCTGCTTCCATAGCGTACAGAATAGCGTATGTTGCATCATAAATCTGACCTGCAAATGTATTCGGGTTAGCACCGTATGCTTCGTTGAATTTCTCTGTGAAAGCTTTTACCTTCTCGTCTTCGCTGCCGTAGAAGAAGGAAGTACCAAGTACTACGCCCTCTGCAGAATCACCTGCCAGCTCAAGGAACTCCTGAGAGAAGCATCCTGCGGACAGAACCATCTTAACTTCGGAATCTTTCTCACGGTACTGGCTGATGAACGGAGCCATCTGAGCGTATGCACCTGAAGAGTAGATTGCTTCAACGCCTGCTTCCTGGAACTTGGAAACTACTGCGGAGAAATCAACAGTACCATCTTCGTACAGCTCGGAAAGAACGAGTTCCGGCTCATAAGCATCACCGTACTCTTCAACCATGCTCTCGATGGCGGTTGTAACTGCGATACCTGCATCTGAGTTCGGGTTCAGAATACCAAACTTCTTAACGCCAAGGTATTCCATAATCTGAAGCATTGTATTAGCGTCTGTTGTGTAAATAGCGTTGTTACGGTAGATGCAGTCACCGATCTTTGCGAAATCCATATGTGCTGCAGAACCATTCACAAGTGCAAGTCCCTCATCCTGGTAAATCTCTGCTGCTGTCATAGCAACACCTGAAGAGAAATGTCCGAGAACAGCCTTGATGGAGTCATCTCCTACCAGCTTCTCAGCGATGGATGCAGCCTGCTCGGATGCATTTGCATCATCATAATCAACCAGTGTAATTTCCTGTCCCAGCACTCCGCCGTTTGCGTTCCACTCGTCAATTGCAATCTGTGCTGCAGTCTTGAAGCATTTACCATACTCGGCATTGTCACCTGTCATCGGTCCTACAACTGCAAGTGTAACACCCTCATCTGCCAGTGCTGCCGGACATGCTGCAAATACAGAAACAGCCGTTGCCAGTGCAAGAATCATGCTTAACGTTTTCTTTTTCATAAATTTGGTCCTCCTGCTTTTGTCGTTTTGTTTTTGTTTGCAAACGTTTTCATATCTGCTGATACGTAAAGGATACGTCAATTTTTGCCATTTGTCAACATGTTTTCGGTAATTAAATGTTATTTTGTATAGTTTAAACGAATTTCAGAAATATTTTTGGACATATAGCACAAGCCCTGTTATTTTTAAGGTTTTTGCATGTTGACAACGTTTTCATGCAATGGACGCTGACGGGGCCGGTGCATCCGTGTGTCCTGCCTCCGTCCCGGACAGCCGGGGATGTGTCTGCCGATGCAGGACGTAAAACGTCCTTTTCGTGCAGACACATTCCCCGTCAGTCCGTTCCGATGTCAGACACATCGGGTACACCGGCCCCATCAGCTGTTCCTGGTATGGCACTTTAAAATATATCATATATGTTATGTTGCATATATTGACATATTGAGATCTTTATTGTAGAATAATGGAAATGTACATTCGTATTCAAGGCTTTCTTAATTTCTTTTCTGTTCCGGCCGATCCGGGACTGATCTTATATTTCTGTTTCATTTCAACTGATTATTTTCATCTGCATTACATCCGAATTCAGACGGGAAAGGCGTTTTATGGGAAAAAATGATATTGCGGTGAAACGGTGGCTTTCGGATAAGAACCGTTTTGCTGATTTATTTAACGGCACTGTTTTTCAGGGAAAGGAAATTGTACGGGCGGAGGAGCTGGCACCGGTGGAGCGGGAATCAGCCCGGATACTGACGGACAAAAACGGGAATCTCTGCGGTCTGCAGCGGTACCGCGACATTGTCATGCGCTGGAAGGGCAGTGCCGATCTGGCTCTTCTGGCCTGCGAAAATCAGGACAGTGTACACTATGGCATGCCGATCCGAAACATGATTTATGACGGTATGACCTACTCTGATCAGATTGAGCAGTGGTGGAAAGAGGGACAGAACAAGCTGACAAAAGCCGAATATCTGTCCCGCTGCCGCAAGGACACAAAAATACTTCCTGTGTTTACACTGGTGTTCTATTACGCAGAAGCTCCCTGGGACGGCACCCTGGATCTCTACGGCATGTTTCCGGAGCATTTTCTCGGAGAAGAGCGCAGCATTCTGGAAAAATACGTCCCTAACTACCATATTAATCTGGTGGACGCTGCCAGGATCGAGAACCCGGAACAGTTTAAATCCGATTTACAAATTATTTTCTCCATGTTAAAATATAGAAATAATAAAAAAGTTCTGAAAGATTTTGTTAACTTACACAGCGACTACTTCAGCAATGTCGATCCGGACACTTATGATGCAATCCGGTCATTTCTCCATTCTGAAAAACAGCTGAAGCTGTTGGCTGCACAGGAGAAAGGGGAGGGAATCAATATGTGTAAAGCACTGGAAGATCTATATCAGGATGGCGTTGATGCCGGAATGGAACGTGGCATTGAACAGGGCATTGAACAAGGCATTAAACAGGGCATTGAACAGGGCATTGAACAGGGTATTGAACAGGGCATTGAACAGGGCATTAAACAGGGTACTAAGCAAACAAAACATCAATTTTCTGCTCTTCTTTCGAAACTTCTCTCTGACAATCGTCACAGTGACCTGGAGATGCTGGCGAGTGATCCTTCCTGTTTTGAACAGCTTTGTGAGCAGTATGGTATTTCTTAATATTCCTGTGGTTTCGTTCTGTCGCTGATATTCGGATCATCGGCAGAACAGCCTCTTTTAGCCGAAGCAAGTAAGTCTTCCACATCAAGTATACAGAGCATGAAGCGGCAGGCAGAGATCTGCCTGTATCCGGCGGGATACAAGTCTCCTCTGATAAAATGCGGATATCCGCCTGACTCCAAATGATCTGCCGGGCTATGAGCCTGATGTCTATTCATTTTCTTATCCGGATCTGTTACCTTTTCCACATGATATGAAAAACTGTGATCTGTTATGCGCATTTATACAGATGCTATTCACAGATTCAGAACAAAAATAAATATCAAAACCTCCTTGTGAAAATTTGCATATACAGAATAAAATGTCTGCTTTTTCCTCCAACGACATCCTTATACGTCGAAAAAGACTGCCGCAGAATCCTCTGAAAGAATCCCGCGGCAGCCTCAATCACTGCTTATTCTGTTTTACTGTCTTACACTTATGCTGTCTTTGGCAGTATGCCTTACTGTTCCTGTCTTCTTCTGCGTTTTTCAACGAGTACGATCAGTACTGCTGCGGAGCAGAAGAACATGATTGCGAGCGGCAGGATCGGTGTGTCATCGCCGGTCTTTACACTCTTTGCAACAGTTCCGCTCTTTTCGGTCTGGGTATTTGCACTGTCTTCCGTCTGCTCTTCACACTCTGTCTCATCCTCGTCAACCTTGGACTTGTTCGTGATTGTTACAGAACCGTCAGCATCCTGTGTCACCGTTACTGCTGTGCTGCTGATTTCCATCTCATAACCGAAGTCAGCTGCCCGGCTTACCGGTGTACCGTCTGCAGTTACCTCTGTAACGTACAGCGTTACGGATTCTGCGCCCTGTGTCAGAGCTACTTTGACAATTGTGCTTACGGATGATTCTCCACCCATTGCAAGCGGTACAATGTTCAGATCTACGTTATCTGCAAGCTGTGTATAATCTGCATCTGCGAAGATTCCTGCATAGAAGGTCTCGGTAGATTTCACTGCTTTGCCCTTGCTGTTCAGTACATTCTTCGTGATGATCAGATCTTTTGCAATATCATACTCACTCGGCAGAATCAGGAACTGGTTGTTGAATCCGAAGGATGCTGCTGCACCGTTCTCTGTGATTTCAACCTTGTTTCCATTCGGGTACTGCGGTACAAATGCGCCGTTATTGTATTCACCGCTGGTGACTACATTTCCGTCTTCATCTGTCTCTGCCACGTAGTAAGTACCACGTTTGATCTTGTTGAAGGCTGCTGTTGCTGTAGCTGCGTTCTCACCAAAGGTAAGTGTCTGTACATCACCTACGCGCTGTGTCAGAGCTTCATCTGAGAAGAGTGCTACATGGAACTGTGCTCCGCTCAGTACAATTGCCTCATCCAGCATGGAGGTGTTTGTCTTGGTTACTGTAATACTGCAGTTTTCCGGATCGTCGGTTATAACAGTAGTTTCAGAATCGCCCTTCGGTCCTTCTTCCGGATTTTCCGGATCAGGAGCACTAACGGTAACTGCATTCTTCAGCTCACCGCCAAGGTCTGCTTCTGTTACAACGTGATCGTAAGTAATCGTTACTTCCTTACCCGGTGCCAGGCTTTCAATCTTCTGTACGTTGCTCTCCCAACCACTCGGAATCGTTGTGGATCCGTCCGGTCTGGTGATTACGTCCTGAACATTGATGTCTGTCAGTGTCTGGTTACCGTTGTTTGTAATTGTTACTGCGTAAGAGATCGTCTCGCCAAGTACATACTTTTCTCCGGATGCAGGAACAGATGTTACGCTCTTGCTTACCGTCAGAGACGGATTAGGATCGTCAGTCGGGTCTTCTGTATCTCCCGGTTTTATTTCCGGATCATGATCTTCCGGACCGTTACCTGTTGCGGTTGCCTCGTTGACTACCTTTCCTTCCAGAATATCTGCCTCTGTTACAGTATACTCTGCAGTAAAGGTTTCTGATGCTCCCGGTACAAGTGACTCAATTGTCCACTCATCTCCTGTCAGCTCATCTGTCACCACTACATTTGTCAGTGTCAGATTACCATCGTTGGTTGCTGTAATCTTGTAGGTGATTTTCTCACCAAGGGCATAGGTCTGACCATTTGCCGGAGTACTTGTTGTGTCCTTGGTGATGGTCAGAAGGCTGCTCGGATTGTCGGTCGGGTCTTCTGTAGTTCCCGGAACTACTTCCGGTTCTTTATCATCCGATCCTTTACCTGTTGCCGTTGCCTCATTGACTACCTTGCCTTTCAGAATGTCTGCCTCTGTCACTGTATACTCTGCAGTAAAGTTCTCTGATGCTCCCGGTGCAAGTGACTCAATTGTCCACTCATCTCCTGTCAGCTCATCTGTCACCACTACATTTGTCAGTGTCAGATTACCATCGT
>JAXEBU010000033.1:0-4680 GCA_034093895.1 Candidatus Choladocola sp.
AGCCGGTTCACACGGTCGATATCATCAATCTCGACCGGTCTTGTATTGTCACCGATAAACGGCTTTTTATACAGCTTTCCGAAATAATATGCGTCTCCTGCAAGCTGTACCCCCAGCGCACCTGCCGCTGCAGCTTCTGTCTGAGCAGAATTCGGGCTGGCGTGGTTTCTGCGGTCACGTTTCCAGATTCGATATGCACCTCTCCCGTTCAGGCCGGACACAGGTGCTGCCAGTATCATAAACAGTGCTGCCAGACGTGATGGAATATAATTGGCAATATCGTCCAGCTTTGCTGCGAATCTTCCAAAATAAAGATATTTCTCATTTTTGTATCCCACCATGGAATCCATGGTATTGATACTCTTATATGCAAAGCCAAGAGCTCCGCCTCCGATCATCAGATACACCATCGGAGCAAAAATTCCGTCCGAAAAGTTTTCTGCCACAGTTTCCACTGCTGCCTTTACGACGCCCGTTTCAGAGAGCGACTGTGTATCACGGCCAACAATTCTGGACACCATTTTTCTTCCTGCATCCAGTCCGTTTTCCCGCAGCGCTTTTCCCACATTCCTGCTCTCCTGTTTCAGGGATTTCACTGCAAAAATAAAAAAACACATTACACTCTCCACCACTGTTCCGGCAATAAAACTAAGCCGGTACGCTGCAATCAGGAGCGCTGCCGGAATACATGTGGAGATCAGAATCACCAGTACAGCCATGATACAGCCGCCCAGAAGTTCCATCCTCTCTGTTTTGGGCAGAAGCTTTCGTATTCTTTTTTCAAAACCAGAAATCAGATTCCCGATCAGGCAGATCGGGTGAAACGCTGTTGCCGGATCTCCAAAGACCAGATCCGCCGCAAAGCCTGCCAGAACGGCCATCAGGGAACCTGCTAAATATTTTTCCATCTTTTTTCCTCAATATTGTATTCTCTGTTTCAATCGCAATATTTCCGTTCGGAATCACTGATCTCCATCACGCGTTCCACCTTCCGGCGCGTCTCTTTCACCAGCCTGTGATTCCGTCCTGACGCATTAATCCCGATCACCACGTCTCCGTGCTGCACCACAGACGGAAACTGAAAATCGCATTTTGTCTGATCACTGCACACATTGACGGGTATCCCCTTTTTTCTGCAGAGTTCAAAGACAGAATTATTGCATTCTTCATCATTCGTCGCTGCCAGCACAAGCGCCTTTCCCTCCAGGTCCCGGGGCTGAAATTTTCTTTTCAGAACGGTAATCGGATATTCTTCTGAAAGCTCATAAATTTCCGCTGCTATTTCAGGTGCTGTCACTGTTATTCTTCCCGCAAACCCGCACAGGGTACGAATCCTCCGTGAAGCTATCGTTCCTCCGCCTGTCACCAGAATCTCTTTCTCTGATAAATCAATATAAACCGGAAAATACATATTATTTCAGTTTCATCCCGATTCCGCATACCACACGTACCACTTCTTCTGCTTTTGCGGCAAGGCAGGTACATACTCTGCCTGTGGCTTCCCGGTACGTCCGATCCGACTTTTCCACAGGAACAACACCGTACCCAAGCTCTGTGGATACAATAATGATGTCGGGATTTTCCTTTCTGAGTTTCTCTGCAAACTGCTCTGCCTGAACTTCCAGGCCGGCGAGATCATCGGATGGATATTTATTCCAGCTTTCTGTCCTTTCATCCGGACAGAGATTTCCGGTCTCCGTCAGCAGTCTTTTGATATATTTATGAAAATGGTATATTCCGCTGCAGGTTCTGATTTCGTCGAAACCGCACATTGCTCCGTCGATCCATCCTGCTTCCGTACCATACGTTTTTTTCGCATATTCCAGTTTGCCCTGGTATGCTCCTCCGATAATCAGTTTCATACGACCAATCCGTTTCTTCCTTCCTGTTCTGCACATATTCTGCAGGAACGTATCCGAAAAGAGCTTTTCTATACGACAAATCCTGCCGCCACCATGGCTGCCGGCATCACCAGCTCACACACAGTGAGAAACCATCCCGCCAGATCACCGTTGATCCCTCCGAAATATTTCATTGCCATCCGGTAATACCAGAGAAAGGTTCCTGCGGCACCGGCCACTGCTGCCGTACCGTAAACAGGATGCAGAACCACCATAACTGCTGCTGCAAAAACGATATACAGTATTACTGTCACCTGTATGATGCGCGTCTGGCTGTTCTTTGCAAAACCGGCTACCGTTCCGTTTGGAGAGGCCTTCGGAAATGTCACAACAGAAAAGGCACTGAAGGAACGGGAGACCACAAACGTAAAGACGTAGACAGAAATCAGTTCACCGCACACCAGATCAAGTACACCGTACAGCAGAAAAAAGTAAACCGTACACGCAATCACGGCAAATGCACCTGCATGGGAATCCTTCAGAATTTCAAGACGCTTTTCCCGTGGTCTCCAGGAGCTCAGGGCGTCAGACGTATCGAGAAAGCCGTCCAGATGAATTCCCCCGCTCACAGCCACCGGAATCATCATCAGCAGAATAGTCCTTAAAGGCCCTTCCAGCGCCAGGTAATCTGCCAGTGCGTTCCATCCAAAACAGAGTGCTCCTGTCACAATTCCGATCCACGGAAAAAAGCACATCACGTATTTCATGTTTTCCTCCGACCAGTCACTGTTGTGTGCTGCCGGAAGCCTGGAATACATGGAAAATGCAATATTAAAACTGTTCCATAACCGTTTCATATCAAAATCTTCTCCCCGATTCCGTTTCTTTCCGCTGTTTCAGAAAGCCGGAGTAATCCCGTTCTGTTTCCTGCCCGGTCGTTTCAGTTCGAGAGGAATCCCGTATACAACTTCTGTTACACAGTCCGCTTCCTGTGCCAGCCTCTGATTGACTGCGCCCAGATAAGAAAGATACCGCATGGTATCCGGATCATATTCCAGACCGTCAGAAAATATTTCATTCGTCACAATGAGCAGTTTGTCTGCCTGTTGCCTCAGATGAAGGATGCCCTCCATGACAGCATCCACCGTCGCTTCATGGGCACCTTCCGGCTCAAACATCTCGTTTGCCACCAGATTGGACATACACTCAAGAAGCACTGTGCTTTCCGGAGGAATTTTCGCCTTCGCAAGGGCTGTATAACACTCTATCGTCTCAAACTGTTTTTCCTGCCGCAGTCTGCGATGGCGTTCCACACGCTGTCTTCCCTCTTCCCCCCAGGGGATCATCGTTGCAATATAGACACGTTTTCCCGGTCCGCTGTTTATCACCTGCTCCTCCGCATAGGCAGACTTCCCGCTCCCGCTGCCCCCGGTTATCAGATGCATCATGACAGGAAAAATTCCCGTATGGTTTCCAGAACGACTGCCAGTTCCTCTCTCGTATGAACCGCAGACAGGAACATGGCTTCAAACTGCGCCGGAGCCAGATAAATATTGTGAGAAAGCATATGGCTGAAGTATTCTGCGTATCGTTTTGTATCAGAAGTCTTTGCTGTTTCGTAATTGCATACCGGCGTACCGGTAAAGAAAATGCAGCCGAGGGAACCGCAGGCATTTGCCTGGGCAGGAATCTCAGATTCTTCTGCAATACGTTTTATTTCCCCGTAAAACCAGTCACCTTTTTCATTCAGCTCCGTATAAATCTCCGGATGCTCCTTCAGTATGGTCAGCTGCGCAAGACCCGCTGCCATGGCCACCGGATTTCCGCTCAATGTCCCTGCCTGATATACAGGACCTGACGGTGCCACTCTCTGCATAATCTCTTTTTTACCGCCGTAAGCACCCACGGGCATTCCTGCCCCGATAATTTTCCCGTACGTCACAAGGTCAGCATCTACGCCAAAGTATCCCTGAGCACCTGTAAACCCGAGACGGAAACCGGTAATAACCTCGTCAAAAATCAGCACTGCCCCGTATTTCGTACAGAGACTGCGCAGTGATTCCAGAAATCCCGGTGCCGGAGGAACAACACCCATGTTTGCACCTACCGGCTCTACAATCACAGCTGCAATCTCATCCGGAAACGATTCAAACAGCTGCTCTACGGAAGACACATCGTTATAAACAGCAGAAAGTGTATCCTTCGTACAGCCGGACGGCACACCTGCACTGTCAGGGATTCCCGCCGTCATCACACCGGAACCGGCCTGCACCAGAAGCGCATCGGAATGACCGTGATAACAGCCCATAAACTTGACGATCTTGTCACGTCCCGTGAAACCTCTGGCTGCACGGATTGCACTCATCACTGCTTCCGTTCCGGAATTTACCATACGTACCATTTCCACATTCGGTATGGAGCTGCAGATCAGCTCTGCCATCTCCACTTCCTGTCTTGTGGCTGCACCGTAGCTTAATCCCTTCTCACACGCCTTTATCACCGCTTCCCGTACGGCAGGATTATTATGTCCGAGAATCATGGGACCCCAGGATCCCACAAAATCAATATATGTATTTCCGTCTGCGTCTGTCATATGAGTTCCGTCCGCAGAATCAATCATCCGCGGGGTTCCTCCTACCGATCCGAACGCCCGGACAGGGCTGTTGACGCCTCCCGGAATCACTTTACAGGCACGTTCAAACAAAGCTTCTGATTTTGTCATTTTCGTCTTCCTCTCTTCTTTTGTCTTTCAGATACCATACGGCTGTCCGTCAGCCGATTTTTCCTTCCTGCATCAGACGGGCAATCTCTGCCGCATAGTAGGTCAGATAAATGTCAC
>JAXEBU010000034.1:0-7876 GCA_034093895.1 Candidatus Choladocola sp.
CCTTCGCTGATTCTGGGGGTACTGGCAATTGCATTTATTCTGGTAGGGAGCTCTGTTCTTGTGGGACGGTTCGCCCAGTATCAGACAGATGATGCCGTATACTCTCTGACGGAGTTTTATCTGGAGGAGCTGGCGGAGCGAAGGACAGATGTCGTTACAGCGAATCTGAGGGACCGGAAGCTTCAGATGGAGGCTGCCGTGAACGGAATTACGGGAGAGGATCTGAAAAACGAGGTTTCTCTGCGGGAGTATCTTTCCTTTGTCCAGACGTTCAACAGTCTTGATATGTATGCCATGGTGGATGAGGAGGGTATGGTTTATACGGCTACCAGCACGTATGCCGGGATTTCCAGATTTGGATTTCTTTCAGAAGAGATTACTGAGACCGTGATTACCGTCAATCAGGCGTATGGCAACAAGAATATGGTGATAATAGCAACGCCGGTGGAGGAGGTTGTTTTCCAGGATAAAAGGATTACTGCCTGCTTTTCGGGAATCTATATGGAAAATATTCTGAACAGCATTTCCATGCAGACCGATGAGAATCAGACGTATTGTAATATTTTTTATCGGGATGGGCGCTTTCTGACGAAGACAGAGTTCGGAGACCTTGCTTCACAGGATAATATTCTGACTTTTCTGGAAGACAGCGTGGATTTTGATGACGGTTATTCTTCAGAGGAGATAAAACGGAATCTGGAGAACGGGGAGCCCGGATTTTCTTCTTTTATGAATCAGGGGCATCACGATTACTTTTATTACAGTCCGATCACAGACACAGACTGGTATCTGGCCATTTTTATTAATGAAAACATTATTGACAAGCAGCTGGAGAGCATCGGTGAAAACTTTATTACCGTCAGCATGGTTCAGATAGCGGTGATTATTGCAGCGATGGCAATTGTATTCTTTGTCATTTACCGTGCAATGAAGGCCAATGAGATCATCCGCTATGAAAAACTGAAGGCAGATGAAGTGAACCGGGCCAAGCAGGAAGAAGCCGAGGAAAAACTGCGGCTTCAGGAGAGACTGCTGCGGGAAGAAAAAGAAAAGCACCGGTATGATGAGATGCTTCATGTATTGAGTGCGGATTACCATTCTGTATATTATGTGGATCTGGAACAGAATACGGTGATACCGTATCGGATTCTTGACAGCATCCGGGAGACCTTTCACCTGAAAGAAGGAAAAGAAGTAGACTTTGATCAGACCTATTTTTCCTATGTACAACACACGGTTATAGAAGAAGAGCGGCAGGAGATGCTGCGGATCGGGGAAACGGACAACATACGGAAGCTTCTGCAGGATCAGGAAATGTTCTCTCATCTCTTCCGGATCCGCCGAAACGGAAAAATTTTGTATACACAGCTGCGCATGGCTCGACTGGGACAGGAAACAGATGTCCGGTACATTATTCTGGGATTTGCTGATGTGGACAGACAGACGCGGGAAGAACAGGAGAAAAAGCAGGCGCTGGAAGATGCGCTTTCTCAGGCTGAGGCAGCTAACAGGGCAAAAACTGTTTTCCTGAGCAATATGTCCCATGACATCAGGACACCGATGAATGCCATCATCGGATTTACTTCGCTGGCAGCCACCCATCTGGATCAGAAGGAACTGGTGAAGGACTATCTGACAAAAATCATGACCTCGAGCAATCATCTGCTTTCCCTGATCAACGATGTACTCGACATGAGCAGGATTGAGAGCGGTAAGGTGCGGATCGATGCGTCAGAGTGCCACCTTCCCGATATTATTCACGATATCAGAAATATCATTCAGGCGGACATCCACTCGAAGCAGCTGGTACTTCTGATTGATACGGTTGATGTTGTGGATGAAAACATTGTGTGCGATAAGCTGCGCCTGAATCAGGTTCTGCTAAACTGTGTCAGCAACGCAATGAAATTTACAAAACCGGGCGGGACGGTGAGCATCCGGATTGTGCAGCGCGGGGATGCACCGGAAGGATATGCAAATTATGATTTCAGGATTCGTGATACGGGAATCGGAATGAGTCCGGAATTCATGGAACATCTCTTTGAACCCTTTGAGCGGGAACGGAATGCCACAGTCAGCGGAATTCAGGGTACCGGACTTGGAATGGCCATTACAAAGAATATTGTGGACATGATGAACGGAACAATCTCAGTGGAAAGTGAAGTGGGCAAGGGAACGGAGGTGACGGTTTCTCTGTGCTTTGCCGTCTGCAGTGAAGCACCGAAGGAGAAGGTGATTCCGGAACTGAAGGGGATGCATGCTCTGATTGCGGATGATGATTTCAGTACTTGTTCCGGCGTTGCCAGAATGCTTTCGGATATCGGACTGAGGGCAGAGTGGACCACATCGGGAAAAGAAGCGATTCTTCGGGCAACTTTTGCAAAAGAGAACGGGGATGATTTCCATGTTTATATTATTGACTGGCTGATGCCTGATATGAACGGAGTCGAAGTAGTCAGACGGATACGGCGGGAAATCGGCCAGGAGACGCCGATCATTATTCTCACTGCGTATGACTGGACTGATATTGAGGAGGAAGCCAGAGAAGCAGGGGTGACATCATTCTGTGAGAAACCGATTTTTCTGTCGGAGCTGCGGAGAATTCTTCTGTCCTCGGCAGGACGTCCGGCGGAAGTACAGCAGGAAACTTCTGAAGAACCACAGATCTCTGCAGAAGGCAGGAGAGTCCTTCTCGTGGAAGATGTGGAAATGAACCGGGAAATTGCGGAGACAATTCTGAAAGAGCATGGGTTTGCGGTGGATTGTGCGGAAAACGGACTGCAGGCGGTGGAAATGGTTCGAAACTCCGGGGAGCAGCCGTACGACCTGGTGCTGATGGATATCCAGATGCCGGTAATGGACGGATATGAGGCTACAAAGGCAATCAGGAAGCTGGAAGATCCTTCCCTGGCAAATGTTCTGATTCTGGCTGTGACGGCAAATGCCTTTGAGGAAGACAGAAAGCGGGCACTGGAGGCCGGAATGAACGGGCATATTGCAAAGCCGATCCGAATTCCTGTCCTGATGAAAAAAATCGCAGAACTGTATGAGGAATAAAGCGTAAGAGGCATTGGAGGAAATACACTTATGAAACGGATTTTTATGATACTGGGACTCCTTTTTGCAGCATCTGTTTTTACAGGATGCGCATCGCAGAAACAGGAGGAGACAGAGAAAATAACGGAAGCATTTTCAACAGACCGGATGAAACAGGAGCTGATCACTGCAGCCGGCGAACTGGATAAAAGCCAGGAACTGTATTTTGACACTGCCATGGAGATCACAGGTCTTGGAGTGACGTATGACGGCCGCCCTGTAACCTTTGACGGCTGCTATTACTGGCCGGCGATTGAAAAAATGACGAATGCGCACATCTCCATTGACTGGCATGAAGATGAAGAATATGCATCGGCAGTGGCAGCGACACTTCTGCTGGATATCAGCGAAATGCCGGATCTGATTAATCCGTACGCATTCGGAATCATGGATCTGGCGGATGACGGTCTGATTGTGCCGCTGGATGAATATCTGGATCTGATGCCGGATATTGTGGCTGCTGTCGGTGAAGAGCGTATGGATATGTGGCGACAGGCGGACGGACATATCTACTTTATACCATCTGTCTCTTCGGTGCAGGGATCACAGACGATGATGGTACGCAAAGACTGGCTGGATGAACTGAAAATGGATATGCCGGAAACGTGGGAAGACTGGGTGGCATTGTGGAAAGGAATCCGTGACAATGATCTGAACGGAAACGGAGATCCGGATGATGAAATACCCCTTGCCCTGTCATACGGAGCAGACGGAGAAAAATGTATGACCATGCTGATGAATGCTTTTGGTATACGGGCATCGTCGGACTGCCAGTTCTGTATTCTCGACGACGGAACGTATACCATGGTATACGAGCATCCGAATTATGAAAAGTTTCTGCAGGCTGTTGCAGAGCTTTACAGGGAGAACATTATCCGTGAGGATTTTGATACGTATGACTATAACAAAATCGAAGAAATGATAAAAGACAATACGCTTGGGACAACGATGACCTGGGCTGTAGCTGCAGCGAATGCAGAGGGGCTGCGGGCAGGCGGAGACGCAGATGCACTCTGGGTGGCTGCAGTGCCGGTACAGGGACCTTACGGAGACCAGATGATTCAGGAACGCGAACTGGTGAGCTCCTCCTGGTGCATCACTGCCGAAGCGGAAAAGGCCGGCAAGGTGGAGGATATTGTACGGCTGTTCAACTGGTGCTTTACCCGGGAGGGGGCGTACCTCTATAATTACGGGATTGAAGGCGTGAGCTATGAAATGAAAGACGGAAAACCGGTCATCATGCCGGAACTTCTGGAAAACTCTTTTGCCGATTACCGGGCAGTGGGCTGCAATTTTGAGCCCTTTGGAGGTTTATGGCTGGAGGACGCTTTTATGCAGTGCCTGTTTAATGGAAAGACAGAGGGAGAACTGGATGAAATTACAGCGGAATCTTTCCGGGGACTGTTTGAAGTGAATGATGGATTTTTCTATACCCAGCCGGTCACATATGAGACGGATGCGTACGTAAAATACCGGTCCGGTCTGATTACGGCCGGCGTATGCAGGCTGAGAAATCAGGCCATTCGCGGAGAGATTACGGTGGATGAATTCCGGGAGAAGTATGATCAGCTGAAATCCAGAGGCTTGAATGAGGTCATTGCTCAGGCAGGAGAAGCATACACTGGGAAATAAAAGGATTCTGTATGGACGATCAGAAAATCGAAAATCTTCTGAATCTTGCAATGGATGTAACACAGGAGGAACGGGAAAAATCAGAGAGCCTGGAGACAGGATACGATCCCGGAACCCGTACCTGGAAGGTGATTGTACGGTACAGCGGAAATGTATCAGATCTTTTTCCGGATACATGGGAGGTGGTGCTGCTCTCCGGCGGATACGCCATTGTGACGCTTCCTCAGCGGGATGTGGACCGACTGGCGGCACTGCCGCAGATAGAATACGTGGAGAAACCGAAACGGCTCTATTTTGAAGTAGAAGACGGACGGTCAGCCTCCTGTATTTCACCGCTGCAGACGCCGCAGTACAGCCTGTTTGGCCGTGGCGTTCTTGTGGCAGTGATTGATTCCGGGGTGGACTATTTCCATCCTGATTTTCGAAACGAAGACGGAACAACAAGAATTCTTGCAATATGGGATCAGACTGCGGTACCGCAGCATACGGAAGATAAATTGGACTCCGGTGCTGCGGTTTCTGTATATGCGGGGAAGAATCCGGTAGGATTCCGGAAGGGGGCAGAATACACAAAAGAAGACATTGACCTGGCACTGTCAGCCGGCAGCCGGGCGGCAGGCTACCGGATTGTGCCGGAACAGGATGACACCGGACACGGCACCCAGGTGCTAGGTATCGCAGCCGGCAATGGAAGAGCATCAGGCGGCAGATACCGCGGTGTTGCATCCGAGAGCGAACTTCTTGTCGTAAAGCTCGGAATGCCGGGCCCGGAAGGGTTTCCGCGCACGACAGAGCTGATGGAGGCACTGGAATACGTTTCCCGCAAAGCGGAGGCGCTGGGAAAGCCCGTGGCGATCAATCTGAGTTTTGGCAATGTGTACGGTTCACATCGCGGCACATCATTACTGGAAGGATACATCAATCAGATCGCCGACCGCGGAAGAAATGTCATAGTAGTCGGCACTGGAAATGAAGGAAATACAGGTGGGCACAAATCCGGTTTGCTGACAGAGCGGCAGCCGGAACAGATTGAATTTCTCATCAGCGAGTTTGAAACCTCCATAAACCTGCAGCTCTGGAAAGATTACGCAGATGAATACAGAATTGCCATTGTCCATCCGGACGGCAGTATGGCAGGCCCTTTTGGAAATGAGATCGGAGCATCGCGGTACCGGCTTGGCAATACAGAACTGCTGGTATATTACGGGATGCCGGGTCCCTACCAGGGACAGCAGGAGATTTTCATAGATTTTATTCCCTCCGGAAATGATTCCTATCTCGACAGCGGCATATGGCGTATCATACTGACACCGCAGAGAATCATCACAGGAGCGTATGAACTGTGGATGATCGATGCAAAAGCACGCAATGCGGGAACTCGTTTTCTGCATCCTGCACCGGATACTACTCTGACAATCCCGTCAACAGCAGCCGGTGTCATAGCCGTAGGGGCTTACGACTCCTTCCGGAATTCCTATGCCGCCTTTTCCGGCAGAGGGTGGCCGGATCAGACGTATCAGATCAGGCCGGACCTGGCGGCACCGGGCGTCAATATAACGACAACTGCCCGGGGCGGAGGCTACATCAGCGTCACCGGCACCTCCTTTGCCACTCCGTTTGTCACAGGGGCGGCAGCCCTTCTGATGCAGTGGGGGATCACCGACGGCAACGACCCGTATCTGTACGGAGAAAAGGTCCGCGCATATCTGAGGAAGGGTGCCCGCCAGCTGCCCGGATTTGAATACTGGCCCAACAATGTACTGGGGTATGGGGAGGACGTTATAATAAGGTTACATTGGAAAAAGTCAATAAAATCAAGTGTTTCCGTTCATTTTCCCAACACAGAAACGAAGCACTTTATCCATGATTTTGAAGAAAATCTGCCCGGGTTGGACGCAAAATCACATGGAAAGAAAGATTTGTAGCAATGACGTAACATGAACGTGGGGTTCTGTTACAGACAATAATTCAAACGAAAGAGAGGTCATAGTAATATGAAACTGACTTATACAAATGTAAATGGATACCTGCTCCCAAATCTTACTTATAAATCCGGCGAGCAGATGGAGCATCTTGGTAAGTATGGATTCTTACGCAGAGATTATCTGAAAAATCATCGAAATTCAACGTATCAGATCATGCTTTTGCAGGATACGATCGGAGAACATCTTCTGGAAGTAGATAAGGCTGCAAGAGAGAGGGAAGAAGTGATTTTGAAACAGTTGGAAGAAAAAGAATCACTGCCGGATAAAGAAAAAGACCAGATGGTATGGGTAAGAGCTGCTAATCAGCACAGAGCCATTGCGGAGGAGATTATTTTGAAGGAACTGATCTATGTTTAATAAAGTTAAAGCTTGTAACAACGGATTGGACAGGCACAGGTAATCGGATGGATTTAAAATCCATTGAAAAAAGAATAAAATGATTAGAGAAGGCGTGAGTGATAGAGATATTGCTTACGCTTTTTCTTTCGGCCCGGAAAGGAGGTGAGGAGCATGGCACAGATTTTTCGTGTAGAGAGAACTAAGAATTATACGGTAATGAGTAATCACCATTTCAAGAATAAGAATCTGACATTGAAAGCGAAAGGTTTATTGTCGCTGATGTTAAGTTTACCGGATGACTGGAATTATAACATGCAGGGGCTGGCAACATTGAGCAGAGATGGAATTGATTCTGTTCGTTCCGCAATTAAGGAGTTAGAGCATCATGGGTATGTGGAACGTCATAGAATGCGCAATGAATATGGCTTTTATGGCGATACCGAATATATTATCCGGGAAGTTCCATTAGGAGAAGAAAATGATTGAGTGGAGATGAGAAGAGCCTAAAGGTGGATAGTCCAATTTGGGACAATCAGGTCATAGGAAATTCCTATCTCCGGATATCAGAAAACAGGAAAACCAGATATGGGGAATCCCATATTGGAAAATCCGTCACTATTAATAACCTATATTATTAAATATGAATTATTAAAGAACCAGTAAATAAAATATCTATCTTATCAATTCACGTAAGTATTAATAGGATTGGATAAGAAAAGAAAGAACGAGGTATGATTATGAGAATGATGAAAAACAACAAAAATGAAACAATTATGGTGATTGGAATTGATCACGGTTATGGAAACATGAAAACCGCAACCAGC
>JAXEBU010000035.1:0-9174 GCA_034093895.1 Candidatus Choladocola sp.
CAGATTCCCCTATAATAAACATCAGTAGGGCTACTTATCATTTCAAAAAGCAATTCATTTATCAATTCGTGTTAAATTATCAAGGTACAAACAAAAAGAATATGTCTTATGGTGTCTTTTGACACCCTAATCCTATACGATAAAAATGCTCCGCGTGAATGCGCACGCGCGAACAGATAAAAATACACTATTCCCATTGGCATACTATAGAAACAGGGGTATTATTAAAACCAAATTTAGGGAAAGGATTTTGAACTATGAATTTTATATTTATTTCCCCGCATTTTCCCCGTACATACTGGAACTTCTGTGACAGACTGAAGAAAAACGGCGTCAACGTTCTGGGCATTGGAGACAGTGCCTGCGATTCACTGGATGAGAACATCCGGAACTCACTGACTGAGTATTATTACGTTCCCAGCATGGAGAATTATGGGGACATGTATCGGGCTGTAGCGTTTTTTGCATCGAAATACGGCCGGATTGACTGGATTGAGTCGAACAATGAATACTGGCTGGAGCAGGATGCGCGCCTTCGTACCGACTTTAATGTCAACACCGGAATTAAGAGCGATAAGATTGCGTACTTCAAAAGCAAGGCAGCAATGAAAGCGAAGTATGATCTGGGAGGGATTCCCACGGCAAGAGGGCATAAAGTAATCAGTTTCGCAGATACGGCAGACTTTGTTAAAGAAGTCGGATATCCCGTAATCGCCAAGCCGGAAAACGGTGTCGGAGCAGCAGATACGTATACGATCCGCAGTGAAAAAGAACTGAAGCATTTTTTTGAGACGAAGCCGGATGAGGCATACGTATGTGAGGAATTCATTACGGGAGATATCTGCTCTTATGATGCTATCACAGATCAGGACGGTAATCCGCTGTTTGAGTCTATGACTGTCTGGCCGCCGTCTATCGCCGATATTGTGAATCAGGATCTCGATCTGGCATACTATACCCATCGGGATGTTCCGGAATCTCTGCGGACTCTGGGCCGGAAAACCGTCAAGTCCTTTGAGGCTTTCAACCGTTTCGTTCATCTGGAGTTTTTCAGGCTGACGAAACCGAAGAAAAATCTGGGAGAAGTGGGAGATTTTGTGGCACTTGAGGTAAATATGCGACCGGCCGGAGGCTATACACCTGACATGATGAACTACGCCCACAGCGTCGATGTCTATCAGATCTGGGCCGATATGGTGACAACGGGAAAACGCATTGTGCCGGATCCGGAGAAAGAATATTTTTGTGCTTATGCGAGCAGAAAAGACGGAAAACAGTATGTGCACACCCATGAGGAAATTCTGGAAAAGTACGGCAGTGATATGAAGATGTGTGAAAGAATGCCGGAGATGATGGTACGTACTATGGGAAATCAGATGTATACAGTCAGACTGGAAGAGGAACAGCAGGTATTTGAGTTTATCCGGTTCGTACATGAAAAATAAACGGTATTACGTAAAAATAGGCGGGATTTACTGCGATCACTGCCGCCGGACGATTATAAAACAGATAAAAAAGAGAACAGATCTGCAGAATATCAGAATCTCCGGTAATGTCGCTGTCCTGGACGGGCCGGAAAGAATAGAGAAGGATATCGTGGCAGCGGTCACCGAAGCGGGCTACGTTACAAAACCTTGGCGGATTTTCCATGCTTCTCTTCGGGCTGGGAACACTGCCTCTGATGCTGGGAGTGGGTATGCTTGGAAATCTGTTTCAGAAGAAAAAAGAACTTGTGCAGAAGATTATGTCAATTTTCATCATTTTGCTGTCACTTTCCATGTGCTACAGAGGTTTGTCTGCCCTGGGCATCCGTTGGGACGGTACGGGAAATGCGGCAGTTACCACACTTACGTACAGCTCCTATGGAGATATTGCAGTAAAAAAAGGCATCCCGTACATGCCAGAGCTGCAGTCCGTCACCGGCGGCTTACTTTGCTGTACAGGAAGAGAAACTTGTGTGCCGGAACTGCGGAAATGCATTCTCTTTCGATGACGTAGGCAGCAGTGCCATGGGATGCAATCCGATGAATTTAGAATACGCCGAAGAAGATGAACGGATTGTGGTGGATACTACTCTGCTGGAGGCGTATTCCGGGCGGTTTGAAAAATGGGGAGGACCGCTGGAAATTTAACCGAATCAAGTGACGAATCGGATATTTATAATTCGTTTGAT
Source organism: Candidatus Choladocola sp. (assembly GCA_034093895.1). Taxonomy (GTDB): domain Bacteria; phylum Bacillota; class Clostridia; order Lachnospirales; family Lachnospiraceae; genus Choladousia. The sequence continues at coordinate 2,174 of JAXEBU010000035.1, forward strand.
CCGGTCACATTCACAAAAAAGCGTTAACAAAAAGTGGATTCACAAAAAGTTCACAGATTTATTAGCACTCGCGCTTGACGAGTGCTAATTTATATGTTATATTATGGCTAGAACAAAGGAGCAGGGCAAAAAGATCCTTACTTCCAAGTTTTAAAGAACAGACACTGTGGGTAAACTGACAGTGTGAAAAAACAGATTTGGAATTTTGAAAGGAGAATGACTTATGTTGATGCCGAGTATTTTCAGAGAGAATTTGTGGAATGACTGGATGGATTTTCCGTTTTCGGAGATGGATGGAAAGGTATACGGAAAACGTGGAGAACACATAATGAGAACAGACGTGAAAGAAAACGGACAGGGATATGAGGTGGACATCGAACTTCCCGGATACAGGAAAGATGAAGTAAAGGCGGAACTGAAAGAAGGCTATCTTACGATTACTGCGATGAAGAATGTGAGCAATGATCAGAAGGATGAGCACGGAAAGTATGTCAGAAGAGAACGCTATACAGGAAACATGAGCAGAACATTTTATGTTGGAGAGCATGTTACGCAGAATGAGATTCAGGCAAAGTTTGAAAATGGTATCCTGGCATTGAAGATTCCGAAGAAAGATGCAAAGAAACAGGTGGAAGAGAACCATTACGTAACCATTGAATGATAAGATTTCCGGGGCTGCCGCAGAATACTTCCGAAGGATTTCTGCGACAGCCCTGTCTGTATGGGAAAATCAGGCACTCGACACAGCGGAAGAGCTGACCGGAGCCGCCGGTCAGAAAACAGGGAGAAGGGGTGATGGTTTTGGAGACAAAAAGAGATTATTATGAAGTGCTCGGAATAGATAAAAAAGCAGATGCAGGCACGATTAAAAAGGCATACAGAAAGCTGGCAAAAAAATATCATCCGGACACAAATTCCGGTGATGCGCAGGCAGAACAGCGGTTTAAGGAAGTCACGGAAGCGTATACGGTTCTCAGTGATCCTGAGAAACGAAAACTGTATGACCGGTTTGGCCATGCTGCTTTTGAGGGTGGTGCGGAAGATCCGAACACGTACAGAAGCTCAGGTGGTTTTTACGGTGGGAGTGGTCCGTTTGGTCAAACGGACGGCAGGTATCGGGAATACCATTTCGAAGGCAGCAGTATGGATGACATTTTCGGTGATATTTTTGGTGATATGTTTGGGAAAAACGGTTCGGGAGGTGCCGGTGAAAACGGATATGGCAGAAGCGGATTCGGCGGAAGCGGATTCGGCAGAAACGGATTCGGCGGAAGTGGATTCACAGGCGGCGGTTTTGGCAGCCGGTTCAGTCGTGCCGGTGGTGACAGTACGCAGTTTTACGGGGAAGAGGCTGGCAGCAGGGGATCTGATCTTCAGTCGGAGATATCGGTTACGTTTGCAGAAGCTGCTTTTGGGTGTGATAAGAGAATTCGGCTGCAGAGCCCGGATGGAAAGGGCACTCAGTCGCTGCAGGTACACATTCCGGCAGGAATTGATGAGGGAAAATGTGTAAGACTGCGCGGGAAAGGAAGGATGGGCGCAGGCGGCGAACCGGGAGACCTTCTCCTGAAAATCCATATTATGGAAAAACCGGGATTTGAGAGGAAAGGAATTGATGTTTATACCACAGAATCCATTCCGTTTACAACGGCTGTATTTGGCGGTGAGATTCCGGTACAGACCATTGACGGCAGGGTGATCTGCAAAGTCCGTGAAGGCACACAGTCCGGCAGCAAGATCCGGCTGAAGGGGAAAGGTATCGTTTCTGTGAAGGATTCCAAAGTCCGGGGGGATCAGTACGTGACGATTCAGATTCAGGTTCCGCAGAATCTCAGTCCGGAGGAGCGCCGGAAACTGAAGGAATACGAACAGGCAGGCAGGAAAAACGGCCGCGGGCACAGCAGAGGAAGTGCGGCCTGACGCAAAAACAGAATTATTTTCTGCAGTTCTTGATATTCTCCGAAAGGTATAGTATAATCCGCACCGGAACAAAGATCTGTTTGAAACAGATTATCGGTGATGGGATGATCGGCCAAAGGGGCAAATATATGAGCGGAAGCCGGGGCTGAATCTGAGGGGGATTGCATGAGAAAATCAAACTACGAACACACGAAAGAGATGATGCAGCGGAAATTCCTGCTGTATGACCAGCAGAGGATTACAGACAAATTCGGGCTGAAATCAGACGAAGACTTTCTGTACCTGCGTTTTGTCGGGCGTGATTACCGCATCGGGCGAAGAAACGGAAAGGTGGAATGGACGGAGGATGCATTTCAGAATACAACGGAAGCCGGATACAATGAAGCAATGTCCATCTATGATCTTCTCTGCGATTCCAGAGCGGGCTGTCATTTATCCGGGAAATACGTGCGGGTCAATAACCTGAGAGGAACAGTGTACTCTTCGGGGCTGGGAGATGACAGTACCAGAGAGATGGCGCAGTATTTTGACGGAAAAACAGACCGGCTGGCAGCTGCATGCAGACAGCTCGGGGGAATTGAGGAGGAAGGCGGAGATGTTGCTTTCTGCATCTGGGTCTTTGAGTATCTGCCGGTAATTCTCAGATTCTGGGAGTCCGATGATGAATTTGATGCAAGTCTGCAGCTTCTCTGGGATGAAAATACGATGGATTACATCCGCTATGAAACGACGTATTATGTGGCAGCACACCTTCTTTCCAGACTGAAAGAGCTGATGGAGCGATAGAGGAGCAAAAAGGGGCCGCTGCAGATGTGTTTTGGGGATTCCAGATATCGGAAATCCCTTTTACATATCTGCAGCGGCTCCTGCTGTCTCAGCCGGAGAAGATTCCTACTTCTGTAAGTGGTGAGTAATAACAGATTTATATCCGTAATCAGCCCAGCATATACCGCTGGAAAGCCAGCGCATCTTTTGCATCTGCATCGAGACGTGCTTCGGACTGATCATCGATCATCGGTCTCCATACTTTGATGTCAGAACCTACCTTGCCGCCAACCTGTACAAAGGGCTCCATGACAACAGCTTTGTCATATCCGATATCGCGCAGTGCATCGTGGATTTCTCTCCAGGGAGTGCGTCCCCTGCCCGGTACGAGACGGTTGCATTCACCCGTATGCAGATGTCCGAGCAGGCTTCCTGCCGTGCGGATCGCGTCGCCGATACTCGTCTCCTCGATGTTCATGTGGAACGTGTCGAGCATCACTTTTACATTCGGCTCATTCACTTCTTTTACAAATCTGGTACCTTCTTCCGAACAGTTCAGAAGGTAGCCTTCAAAACGGTTCAGAACCTCAAGACACAGGGTAATGTTGTACTGGGACGCAATGTGTGCCATCTCCCGGATGCCCTCGACACTTCGTTTCCAGTCCCCTTCTTTATCGATCGGTTTTGTATAGTCAACCGGCCAGTAGGAATAAATTCCGCCGCCGATCAGATCGATTTCCAGCTGCCCCATAACGTCAAAGAGCCTTTTGTAAAATTCCATTGCGTTTGCGCGGACTGCAGGATCTGCGGAGGCGATATTCTGCTCCGGAGACGGTCCGTGTCCTGCGGTCAGACGGATTCCGTTATTTCTGGCACAGTCTCTCAGTGCCCGGATCTGATCCTTCGTATAGAAGGGAAGAGGGCTTGCCGCGATTTCAAGAATATCAAATCCAAGACGTGCAACCTTGTCTGCGTAATAGATATAATCTCCTTCCCATTTCTTTTCCCAGTAAGCGTAATATATGCCGTGCTGCATAGACATTCCTCCTTAAAATATTTCTCTCAGTCGAAGAAGACTCCCGCTTCTGTAAGCGGTGAGTAATAACAAATTCATCTCAGCGGGAGTCCAATCTCCGACTGAGATAAACACTCCGCGAGGATGCGCAGCGATTCTGAGAAGAAAGATGTCAGCTTAAGCTGACCGGAATCGCGCGCCAGGTCTCACGTGCGTTCGACTTGAAGATCATGTTGCGATAAATTACGAATAGTTTCGAAAATTCGACACTTTGAAATAAGTTTAAAGTTGTTTGACTGATTTGTCAATATATTTAAGAAAAAGTTGATATGAATTATTGAAAATGACCACATTGTGATAAAACGGAACGTGAAAAATAAATGGAAAATGATTCGGAATGAAAAGAAAAACAGCAGGAGAAAAGAAAATACAAAAATTGAAATGGAAAAAATGAATAAAAACAGGGCGATTTCTAAATAGAAAATAAGTATAAAATATATAATATGAACAAAAAACAAATAAAAATCGCAAAATGATTGACAAAAATGACATACAAGAATAGAATGATCATAATCGATCGCAAATGAAACGAAAGAATATAATAAACAGGAGGTGGGGGTGTGGGAAACACGTTTTTGGAAATTACCAACGTGAGCAAAACGTTTCCCGGAGTAAAGGCACTGGATAATGTACGGTTTGATATTTCTCCGGGTGAGGTGCATGCGCTGGTAGGTGAAAATGGTGCAGGAAAATCCACATTGATTAAGATTCTTTCCGGATTCCAGCAGCCGGATCCGGGCGCCAGAATTCTGATTAACGGACAGGAAACGAAGCTTAACGGTGTCATGGATGCTATTAAGCAGGGAATATCCGTTATTTATCAGGATTTCAGTCTTTTTGCCAACCTTACAGTGGCGGAAAACATCGGTATTAATGAAATTATCGAAAAAAACAAACCGCTGCTGAACTGGAAAGAGATTAATGCAAAGGCAGAAAAGGCCCTTGCCTTTCTCGGCGCCGAAAAAGAAATTGATCCGAAGGCAATTGTTGAAAACCTTTCTGTAGCGAAGCAGCAGATGGTAGCCATTGCCAGTGCAATCGCACAGGATGCCAGAATGATTATCATGGATGAGCCGACTTCAGCGCTGTCGCGGGGCGAGGTAGAGCATCTGTATGAGATTATTGATATCCTGAAAAAACGAAACATAGCGATTATGTTCGTAAGCCATAAGATGGAAGAGCTGTTCCATGTGGCAGACCGCTTTACCGTATTTCGTGACGGCCAGTATGTCAAGACGGTGAACAAAACGGATGTGGATGAGCCGACTCTCGTATCTCTGATGGTAGGACGAAAGGTTGAAATTAAAAATTATGCAAATCTGGAAGAAAAAGGGCCTGTGGCTCTGAAGGTGGAATCTCTGTCCAAGAAAGGTAATTTCAAGGACATCAGCTTTGAAGTTCACAAAGGTGAGGTTGTGGGAATTACCGGTCTGGTAGGTGCCGGCCGAAGCGAGATGGCGCAGGCTATTTTCGGAATTCATCATCCGGACAGCGGAAGAATCTTCATTGACGGAAAAGAGGTCAAGATTCATTCTCCGTCTGAAGCGCTGGATAACGGCGTAGCGTATATTCCGGAGAGCAGACAGACACAGGGTCTGGTGCTTCCGAAAACGGTGGAGAGTAATATTACGCTTCCGGTGCTGAAAAAATACAAGAACAAATTTGGAATTGTCGATCGCAGACGGCAGAGAGAATCCGTTGACAAATGGGTTGATATGCTGGATGTAAGGCCGAACAATCCGGATATGCTGGCAATGCAGCTTTCCGGTGGAAACCAGCAGAAAGTAGTACTTGCAAAATGGATTTCCACGGAGGCGAAGATTCTGATCATTGATGAGCCGACGAACGGTGTCGATATTGGTGCAAAATCAGAGATTCATCAGATTATCCGCCAGCTTGCAAGTGAAGGTACGGCAGTGATTGTTATATCTTCTGAACTGCCGGAAATTCTGTCTGTAAGTGACCGCGTGCTTGTCATGCGGAAAGGCAGAATTGCCGGGGAATTTATAAACGATCAGCTTACGCAGGAAATGATTATGAGTAAGGCAGTTGTATAGGCGGGGGGATTGGAAAATGAGTGAACGCATTAAAAATTTCACAAAGCGGAAAGAATTCGGCATTATTCTGATTATCCTGGTTCTGTCAGCAATACTCACGATTATGAGCAGTGCTTTCCTGAAGCTTGACAATATTCTTGATTTTCTGAGAAGTAATGCGGTAATCGGAATTATGGCACTCGGAATGCTTCCGGTTCTGATTTCAGGCGGAATCGATCTGTCGGTGTCATCGACGATTGCGTTTTCTGCTGTGGTAATCGGAAAGTTTATGCTGGCTTTTCCGAACAGCAATCCGTTTATTGTGATTCTTGTGGCAATGATATCGGGCGGACTGGTTGGGCTTGTAAATGGCCTGATTATCACAAAGTTTAAGATTCCGCCGATTGTGGCAACGCTGGGCATGCAGACGATTATGCTGGGGTGTGTGCTGCTTTATACAGGAGGTGTGTGGATCTCCGGTCTTCCGTCATGGTGGAGCCATTTCGGAACGTTTAAGCTGGGAAGTTTTCCGACCGATATCGGCGGAACTACAGGTGTTTCCACTCAGGTAATGATTTTTGTGGCAGCCTGCATTGTTACCAGCTTTATACTGAAATATACGCTGATCGGCCGCGGAATCTATGCTGTGGGCGGCAGCGAGTCTTCAGCAATCCGTGTCGGATATAACGTGAATAAGATTATTGTTTTCATTTATGTATTCAGCGGACTGATGACAGGGCTTGCGGCGGCAACCCATGTGTCTATCGTAGGTCAGGTAGATCCGAATACATATACAGGTTATGAACTGGATGTAATTTCAACCGTAGTGCTCGGTGGTGCAAGTACCCTTGGTGGTGTGGGAACCGTATTCGGAACCGTTCTTGGTGTTGTGCTGATGGCAATTGTAAAGAATGGTCTGATTCTTGCAAAGGTACCGACTTACTGGCAGAAGGTGGCAATGGGTCTTGTTATTCTGATTGCTGTATCGGTTGATGTCATTAACCGTAAACGTGAGCAGGCAAAACTTGTTCGAGTAGATGTCGAGGAATAGGAGGGAACGTATGAAAAAAATAAAAGAACTCAGATCCGGACATTCCAGCGAGTTTACGCTTCTGCTGATTTTTATCGGACTCTTTATCCTGATGGGTATCCTGTCCCCGGACAGATTCCTGACTGTCAACAATATTAAGACGATGGCATTCCAG
>JAXEBU010000036.1:0-20587 GCA_034093895.1 Candidatus Choladocola sp.
TGGCAACCTGCAGGATTCCTTCATCGACTCCATGATAAATCGGAAGAGATACCTTAATCTCAGGAATCTCAATATATCCCATAATCCCGGTACCGCTGATGTCGAGAATCCCTTCGTACTCCTCCTGTTCCTCTTCTGTAAGGAACCAGCGGTTCTCCTTCTCCTTCAGTTTCTCATTATATTCCACTGCCTCCTGCCACATTTCCTCGTACTGACTGTTGTCAAGCTCCGCCACAGCCTCCGCATAAGTAGCAATGGCCCGGGACTGATGGAAGGAATTCCAGTAATCACTCACCGTAGGATACAGCAGCAGAGACAGCCCCACCAGCAGAATCAGCAGCAGTATTATCGTTGTGAAGTTTTTTTTCAGCCATTTCATCTTATCAGTTTCTCCTTGCTGCTCTGCCATATTGCACCGGCTGATACCTTTGTGCAGAGAAACGACTGCTCATTTCCCTGCAGAAACGTACCAGACCGGATCAGACAGCCGGCGCATGGAGGAAGCGCCGGACACTGTCATCCGGATGTCTCACAGGTCAGAAGGCATCTGTCCCCGCCGCGGAAAGATTTTCCCTGCTCTCCGCCCGGCGCTCTGCGCGCACAAAGGGGGAGACACCTTCTGAAGTATCGAATAAGTATTATTTCTCCGTATGCATGCGTTTTCTGGTGATCAGCAGGATTGCTGCACCGATCACAAGAATGGAGCCGAGAACGTAGAAGATCGTGGTACCGATGCCACCGGTCTCGGGGAGGGTGGAACCCTGTCTGTTCTCAATTGTGTTTGTTACATTGGACTCTTCAGAAAGGATTGTATTTGCACTTTCTCCTCCTTTATCTTCTGTATGAGTAGCACTAATCACAACAGTAATATCCGCACACTTATTGTATCCGGCAGGTACGGTTGTCTCTTTCAGTATATACGTGCCTGCATCCAGACCTATAATGTTAAATACACCAGTTTTATCTGCTGAAGTCATTTCTTCGGCTGTTTCTCCACCTTTCACCGGTCTGTAAGCACTGAGTGTCTCATCATAAATCAGTTCGATTTCCGTAGTCCCTTCAGAATCATACAGTCTGAATCCGGCACCAGCAAGAGGTGTCTTATTCTCACTGTTTGTAGCATCCACCTTGGTATTATCTACTTCATACGTAAATACCCATACAATATCTTCCGGGGTTTTACCAAGTTCTCCTTCTCCACCTGCATTTGGATTGTTGGAGTATTGCAGATAAACTTTATTCTGGTTAGTTGTCGTACCGGATTTATGATTTACCTGTGCTGCTTCATTCAGATGTGCGTTGTAAATCACGACAATCTGTGCTCCGTCAGTAAGGTTTACACCCGAGATTGATTTAATATCTGTAATCGTCAGAGTCCAGTTTCCGCCTGCCTGACCTGCTGTTGCTGTAGCGGAATATTGGTCAGCCTGGAGCGTAACACCATCCACAGTCACACTTGCAATTGACTCAAATGTAACTCCCTTCGACATGGTATCTGTAAATATCACTTTGTACGTTTCATAATCATTAAAATTTGTGTCTGTCGGTAAATTCGCAATCAGTTTAAACTGGAAGGATTCGTTGATGGCATGGTCTGCGGACTCACCCCAACCATCAGTTGCTCCAGCTTCTGCATCAGCAGTTTCATCATGAACCTGTTTATCTACGGTCGGCTTTGCCGATTTGGGGCTGACTTCTGTATCTTTAACTACCTGAAGAATATATGATGTATAAGCATCATCTGCATATGTCAGAGAACCATTTTGGTCTTTCACCAAGTAATATCCTGCTGTCAGATTGGAGATGATATACTTTTTATTTGCATCATCATATATACTTAAAGCTTTTGTTTCAGACAGATACACTGCTGCTTCTTTTGCAAACTGCACAGCGGTAATATCCGTCAATGCTGCAGCAACACCAGCAGCACTCTTGGTTCCAGCAGTATCATACTTATTCTGCAGGTAGTCTTGACCCTCGGATGTTATACCGGAACCCCATACGATATTAGAAAGTGTTTTTCCTGACAAATCACCGGTAAAAATCTGATATGCTTCATATGTATGGTCTGTCGCAGCATTATTAATTGTGATTGTGTAATTGCCACTTTCTTCGGCAAATACTGTTGTTGCCATAGCCAGTACCATGACTGCCGCCAGCAGTAAGCTGACAAATTTTTTCATTCTTTTCATAATCTTTTCCTTTCGTCATTCCTATCATTTTTGTTAAAAATCTGCGGGTTACCTTTGTTCCTTCGCGTCTCAGGAGGAACTGTTTTCCTCCTTTCTCCGCTTATTTTGTATATACAAGAGGAGGCACGACATTGCCGATAACAGCAATCCTCCCATAGTATATGGTTTTGTACCGGAGCCGCCGGTTTCGGGCAGCGTGTACTCCGGATTTTCTGTGGCCTTATTGGTCACCGTAATCGTACCGGACTGGGTACCGCTGTTGTTAGCACTGTAGGTGGTCTCATAGTTTGGAATGGAAACCTCCTGAATGTAATAATAGTAGTTTACCGTGTTGCCCTCTTCATCAGTGCCAGTCAGAGGAAGATCAGTGAAAGTGTATCTCCACTCCGAACCCAAATCAATTGTAACCGTTTGATATACACTATTTTCTGTTTCAGACTCTTCCTGATCTGTAGTTCCTGATGTCGGAGTTTCAAGTTCAGTAATCGCAATACTTAAGTTAGATGCCGATTCATCTGAACATATTATGGTAACAGCATCTGTTACTATGCCTTCACATGTATATGTGGATGGATTGTTACTACGTATCCAACCTGTATCAGAAATCTTATCAATACCATTAATCGCAACATTTGGTGTCCATGTCCAGTCATCCTGAATTTGATAATTTAATGTTATTGTAATCCGAATTTTTGATCCTATAATAACAGCTTCCATTGAAGTGCTGATATTTCCACCTTTTCCTGATGCAGTAACAGGTACCACATTCCCCATATTTTCAGCACTTCCGTTTCCTGCTCCAGTGCCAGCTTTCTGGTAAAGAATCAACGTTACCGCTCCCTGGTTGTGCAATTCTGAATTTCCGTTTTTATCCTGCCATATCTTCTCAACCGAAATCTCTGTCGTATTCTTGACATTTTCCACATACTCTGTTTTTGATCCGTTTGACAGATCTACAGCCCCAGATGGCATATTCTCTCCGGTCGGCAGTGTATGCGTGGTATCCGAAGTATCAGTGAAATAGAAATAATACTCTTCTCCAGAATCCGGCAGTCTGTATCCGGAAGGCGCTGCTGTTTCAACTACTTTATAGAGCGTATTAGGATCATAAGAGAAAACAACTGTACCATTTTCATCCTTTTCCTGCTGTATAATGCGGAATAAACCATTCTTATCTGTCGTATACGTTTTCACCGAATTTTCATCATACATCTTTGTTTCTGCATTGTACCGATAAACACTGAATTCCGCTCCCTGCAAACTGACGTTATAATTGCCGGATTCAACTTTATAGAAAGAATAATTCTTGTCCGTAACGACTCCGGCAGAAGAAGTGGCATACTTCCAGTCTACTGAACTGCTGTTTTCTGCACTTCCCTCATTTACGCCTTCCAATTTTGCTGTATTACTAAACGCCTGTTCAAAATAAACCTTTTGATTATCCATTGTTTCCGGTACATTGGAGGTAATCCGGTAAGAATACTGAAGTATCAGCGGCACGCCATCAGGTATATTAGTAGCAGATATAGTATTAATCGACTTATCAGATTCCCAACTGTTTTCACTTATTTTTGCCTCGTAAGTCCAGTTCCAGTTATTTACAATTTCCCCCGTTTCCCACTCTCCGTTCTCGTTTTTAACTGCCTTATACAATTTTACACTGTTCTGTATCAGTGACGCATCAATGTTATACGTTCCAGAAAAAGGCCACTGCAAATAAACTTTATTACAATAAGTCATCGTATCCGTCAAGGTCAAAGTATCTGAGCCTTCCAGCAAGTCCTTTCCTTCCTCATTCAGTATGACTTTGTAATCCATAATCCGGCTGTTGTTTTTCCATTCACCGATTTTGTCCACAACTTTTGTTTCTTCGACCGTTTGCTGATAACTCCACTCCTGTGTCTGACTGGAAGAACCGATATAAACATCATCCAGTTTCATCTCAACTGTATTCATTAGGTTCTTCGTCTCAGTCTGAGAAGCCGGATCTATTACCTGACAGTTAACTGTAAGCGTAAATTCAGCTCCAGCTGTGATTGTATTACCCTCTGTCTGCGGTACGATATTCAGAGTAATAATATTGTCCGAATAAGTACCATTTACTGTATACTGACCGGTACTGTCCGTGCCGGAAATTTCACTCCCGTTTACGGACAGTTCCATATTGAGGTTTCCCCATCCGGACAGCGAAAGCGAAACAAGAGATACTCCATCAGGCAATGTATCAATCAATACAAGCTTTTTATTCTTATCTCCTGCGTTTGCTCTGATCTTCCATATGAGACTACCATCCTCGTTGGCAACCTGTGTCGTTCCTGAAGCTCCGTTTCCATCCGTCTTAACAATTCTTGGTTTGTAATAGACGTATTCCGCACCGCTTTCCTTATTTCCTACTTTAATGTCATTATAGAATTTGTTTACTCCTGCTGCCGCATTCGTCAGATCCGCTGTGGTCGAATAAGTAAATATCAGCTTTGCTGCACCTTCAGGCGGCAGCAGTCCGTCAGGAAACAGAATAGTAAAGCTCTTAAAGGTCAGATTCTGAATATCGGAGCTGACATTCTCATCAGCAAGCTGTTTGTAGGAGTACGTATTTCCATCAGATGCCAGAAATGTCACATTATCCGGGAGCGGTGTAAAGCTGCCGTTTTCAATCAGAAGATTTCCATCGCTGTCTGCCCAGCTCAGAACAGTCGCCCACTCCTTGATCTGACTGCACGTCATCCACTGATTCATGTTGCTGTTTCCGTATTGGTTTTTGGTTACGTCATCCACAATAGATATACCTTTTGACAACCCGCCTTTTGGAACAGTCAGAGTCACTGTCCATGGAATAATCACTGTGTTACCATCTTCCGAAACAACAGCTGTTCCGGCATTTTTGGCAGGTGATCCTTCAGCAGGTACCGTTACATCAGCCGTTGCGGGAATTTCTTTTCCATCCAGAGTCAGACTGGCCTCATTGTGAACCGTTCTTTCATCCCACTCACGCAGAGCTTCTGTGGCATACGTAATGATATACTTGTTTGTATTCTTTCCTGTCTCTCCAATTGCATGGAACGTAATATCGGTTACCTTACCATCTGCGTCTGTATGAATCGTAAATTGCCCGGAACCATCAGATATCGTCTGCCAGTTTTCATCTTTGACTGTTATACTTTCCTTAGACAACTGACTGAATGCGTCGTCTGTCAGCACCGCATTTGCAATGTCACGATTTCCTTCATTGACCGTAATTGTCCAGTTAATAATCCCGTTACAGTCGTATGATCCGCTCTTTGTCAGTTTCACCTGCTCCGGCGTAACCGTAATATCCGAAGTGACAGGAGTCCCGGATTGCCCTTCCCCCGGCGAAAGTTCAGCATGATTCGTAACTGGTGATGCCGTTCCGTCTTCGTTTTCAGTCACATCCGTTGAATACTTGATTGTATAGCACTACGTATTTCTGGTATCTTCCACTGCTACAAAAGTAATACCGGTATTTTTTCCATCACTGTTTTTTGTAAACTGAATCCCCGAAGACGGCTCAACAGTAAAATTCTGTTCCGTCAACAGAGCAAACATCTCATCAGTGAGTGTAGCCCCCGCTATATCAAGTCTTCCGGAATTAACCGTTATGATCCAATCAATTTTGTTGGTAGTACCGTTGTAAGTTCCTGTTTTATTCATCTGCATACCGCTCACTGTCACGGTAGCAGAAACCGTTTTCTCATCACCAGTTTCATCTGGTGTCGGATCCAGCGTAGCAGTATTGGTAACCGCTGAACCGTCCCAGCTTTCTGTGATCGGTGTGTAATACGTAACCGTATACGTATTTTTATTCTTATTATCTTCTGTTGCTGAAAAAGTGACAGATGTGATTGTTCCATCATCCGCTTTATTTACAGCAGCCCCCGTGTTCGGTTCAACAGTGATTTCATCTGCCTGATCAATCTGACCCAGCATTGTATCCGTCAGGACTGCTCCGGCAATATTCTGATTATTACTGTTAACCGTAACCGTCCACTTAATATATCCCGGCTTGTCGGAAGCGATACAGCCGCTTTTATCGATTTTATAATTGAAATCTTTACTAATATTGACAGAGGATTCGGCTCCATCTGATACTGTCTGGCCCCTGCCGTTGTCAGAAGCTTCTACAGTTACACTATTATTGACAGAAACGCTTTCTATCGTCTGATCCGTAATCGGATACGTATATATAATCTTATAAACGTCCCCTACGATACATTCGTTGTTATTGCTGTCCTTCGTTTTCATCGCAGAAAGCTTCGATAACGATATTGTCAGGTTTCCGCTATCATAGGATGGAGTAATACTGCTCACTTCACTCCAATCATTATTATCTGTAGGTTTCCACGTCTGCTCCCAGTCGGCATAATAATAATTTGCTGTTCCTTTTTCAATACTGACTACGGGCTCTCCTAATGTCAGTCCCTCAGGAACTGTAATTATATCAGATAAGTTGATTGGGTCAGGGGTTCCCTTCGTAGTTCGAACATAGACAGTGTATACCAGTTTATCACCGTCCTGCACCCACATTCCGGATTTGCTGACATCGATATCATACGTCTCGGTAGAATCCGCAGGATACGTTATAGCGGAAGAGGGAACTAAAACGGTAGCATCATCTGTCCCGACAACAATATTCCCTTTATCATCCATATCTTCTTTACCGAAGCTTCCTGTAAACTGAACAAACCCCGTAACTGTTGATCCTGCCTGTTCGATGTATTCCTTATTGAAAGTCACCTCAACAGAATACGTTCCATCTTCATTTTTCAAAAATTTATACTTTCCTGCCAGAGTCTCCCCGTCATATAGATCCTGTGCGCCTGCCTGAATCTCCGTGTCCGGTATCACAATCCCTTCCGGGTATGTATAAATATAGGATACGTTTGCCTGAGCAGAGGAATTTGTAAATGTAAAATCAATTCTCACGTTTGTTGTAAATAAATCCGTAATCTTATCATATTCCGCTTTAGCCCCGGATGGCTCGGTCACCGGCAGCGTACCCTCCTCCGCCAGCAGCTCCACAGGCTCCTCCAGCGTTTCTTCCTCCAGCATCAGAATTTCGATTTCATATTCTTCCTCTGTGCTCTCCTCCGTCATCCCTTCGCCGGTTTCCGGTTCTGATGATGCTTCCGTTATGCTTTCTGCCGCAGGTTCTGTTTCCATCGCCGATTCTGTTACTGACTCTGTTTCAGTTTCCGTTTCCCGCTCCGGTTCTGTCCCGGTTTCTGATTCTGCTTCCGGCTCTGCCGGTTCGGTGTCAGCAGGCAGCTCCGGCTGTGGATCTGAACCTGCATCTTCGATAATCTCGATCCCTTCTATGGTCAGCTCCGCCCCGGAACCAGAGGTTCCGCTCACGGAGGTGCCTGCATCATAAACATCACCCTCCGGCTCTACGATCAGTTCATCCTCCGGAAAGACGAAGGACTGGTCATACGATGACACGGACAGAACCTCGGCGAAATCCATCTGTATCTCTGCCGGTGCCTGATAGCATGATTCCGTATGGGTATGATCCTCGATCCCGCAGTAAGTCTCACGCTCCATGGTGATGGCAGGCAGTATCAGCATATACGTTGTGATAAACACCACCAGAGATGCCAGCACACACATCAGCCGATACCAGATATTCTGCTTTCGGTGCGCTCTTACGAACGCCTTTGCTCGTTCCCGTAATTTGTTTTCCATCCTCAGCCTCCGATTTGTCCAAACCCGCTAAGCGGCCAGATACGAAAGATCAGTTTCCCCACGATCTGTTCCTCCGCCACACAGCCCACTGCAGAGCTTCGGCTGTCCACGGATACAGAACGATGGTCCCCCATGACAAACAGCCGGCCCTCCGGCACCTGATAGGGGAGCTGTATATCACATTCTCCGAGGGATTTTTCCATGACGTACGGTTCCTCCAGCGGTTCCCCGTTGACCGTCACGTTTCCTTCCTCATCGATATTGACCCACTCTCCGGCACGGGCAATGACCCGTTTCACCAGAATCTTATTGTTGTAATAAAATGCTATGACATCCTGCCGTTCAAAGTCAGCTTCCTTCAGAGAGAGCACAATGTCTCCGTCCTCCAGTGTCGGTGTCATGGATGATCCGTAAATCTGCAGCACCGGCAAAAGCAGCGTGGCAATCAGTATGGCGATCGCTGCCACCGTAATCAGGACACAGACGGTACTCTGCAGTGTTTTGCGGAATCTGGCACGGTACCGTTCTCTCTCCAGTTCCTGCTCCAGCTCTGCAACGGAAGGTATCTCCGCGCGTCTTTTCTTATTTCTCATGGTCATTCCCTCGAAATCCTTTTCGCAATTTCTTCTTCGGTAAAGCTCTCCCGTTCCGCCGCTTCCTTTTCCATCCGGGCACAGAGCTGTTCCTGCCGCTCATTCAACGCCCGGATACTGTCAAGGTACTGCTGTGCGGCAGCTTCCGCCGCCTCAAATACTCCATTCAGCCGCAAAGCAGCCTCTGCGATCGTCCCTGCCGGTTTCAGCCGTATTTCTCTGTCAGCCAGCTGTTTCTCCAGCTCTTCCACCTGTGCACGGAGACGTTCATTCTCTTTTCCCTGTTCAATGAGCATTTCCAGCAGTTCTGCCCGCTTCAGCCTGCGAAGTGTTTTATCTGCCATAACGATACGGCCGCCTTCCTTTCTGATTCATGTCTTCTGATGGTTCTCCTGTATGCAAATGCGTATTGCGCTCTTTATCATCTGTATTACGCGAGTATTTTTCGTTATTATTTCGTAAAGTCATGGTAAAGAGAATAAAAAAGCAACAGGCGTCAGTGTTATTACACAGATGTCTGTTTGCTTTATGTCATGCATTCGTCACTTTATATGCCCGATGTAATTCTCCACTTTAACATCATTATATATTATATACAATTTTATTGCAATACCAAAGTTCATATTTCGTAAATTTTTCGTAAACGTTTTCGCTCATTTGATTTTCACCATTTTTTCAGAAACAGTCCGTATTCTTTTCTGGCGATTCCTGCAAACATATGCTATACTTTTCTTAAGATGCCAGTGGTAAAAGTATCTGTTCGTTATAGAACGGAAGCACATGGACAGTAAAAACGTACTGAAAAAAGCTCTTCAGCGAAACCAGAGGGAATATGAGATTTTCCTGATTCTGATTGCCGCTCTGGAAATATTTATGATTTTTTTCGGTGTTTTTCAGTTTGATCTGCACCAGCTGCGAAGGAGAATTTATTTTTCTTCCTATATTATATTGCTCGTCCTCACAACAGCAGCATTTTTTATCAACCGCTTCTTCGTCAGAAACAACCGTCTTGGCGCAGCAGTGATCAATGCATACACTTATAACACACTGCTGGTTTTCTGGAGCGCCGTTATTTCAGGTCTGGATCTTATGGGAGACGGCTATCCCATCACTTATATGACTATCCTGGCAGCAGTGGGAAGTGTCATGGCACTCCCGCCACTGTTTTATGTATCTGTTTCACTCTGTTCCTGCGTTTTTATGATTTTGCTGGTTCATTTTTCCGGAAGCAATCTTCCGCCCTTTACGTTCTTTCTGAACCTGCTGATTTTTCTGCTGGTTATGTTTGCCGTGGAAGCAAGGAATTACCGCTCCGTACGCCGTCAGTATATGATGACGGAAAAGCTGGAGGAATGGGCGCGAATCGATATGCTGACCCATATCGCCAACCGCCGTTCTCTCGACCTCTATCTGGAAGAGCTCTCCCGGAACGAATGCAGCTATACGTTTGCTCTGCTCGATGCCGATCATTTTAAATACATTAATGATACGTACGGTCACGCAGAGGGCGACAGTTGTCTGATAGAAATTGCCCGCATCCTGACAGAGGTTTTTGAAGACAATGTATTTCGTTACGGCGGTGATGAATTTGCTGTTGTTTCTTCCGAAAATGCGGCAGCGGTTGCAGAGAAAATGCAGCTTGTCAATTCCAGACTGAAAAAAAGACCTGCAGAATATACGCTGCAGATCTCTTCAGGAATTTTCTGTAACAGCCGGAAATACAACCAGGATCATGTAATCGCATGTGCCGATTCTGCCCTCTACAGCTCAAAGCACGCAGGTGCATCCCGTCCGGTGATTTACGGTCAGGACGAACAGTAAAAAGCACCGTAGAGTGTAATCCTCTGATAAGTGAACAGGATTTACACTCTGCAGTGCTTTTAATTTGTTTCTTATTCTATTGCTGTCATCATTCTTTTGCGTCCTCTTTGCAAAGGGCTTCGTATTTTTTCGTAAGTGCTTTAAAATCCTCGAGTGTTTCGCAATCATGCAGATCGTTTAGAAATTTCAGTCTTTCGAGCTGTTTTGCCAGCTTTTCAATTGTTTCACTTGCATTTGGCATTGTATCTCTCACTTTCCGCACCTCCTGTTATAATCGTTGTGATTATTGTAACAGATTTATTTATATTTCTCTATCCTGTCCTGTAACAGTATTAATTACAACTGCCACAAGTATGACTGCCGCTCCTGCCAGTGCGAATTTTCCCACTTTTTCCCCATAAAAGAGAAATACCCAGACAGGGTTCAGAACAGCCTCCAGAAGCCCGATCAGGGAAGCGCTGACCGGACTTGTCAGTTTTGCGCCTTTCGCAAAGAGCACGTATGCAAGTCCTACCTGAAATACGCCAAGAACAGCCAGGGCCGTCAGTGCCGTTGCGTCCATCCCGGCAACATCACCGAGAAACGGGATGGAAATCACAAATGACAGAAAGAAAGCGATCATGCTGGAATCCGGGCTGCTGGCTTCCGGCAGTGAATTGAGGAAGAATACACCGGAAAAAGCAAGTCCTGCCCCAATCGCAATCAGATTGCCGGCCAGCTGGCCTCCATCCAGCTGATCCAGGAAGAACAGTATCATTCCCGCAAATGCCATCACCACCACAAAACACTGCTGTTTTTTCGGCGGCTTTTTCTGGTAGATACAGTTCCAGAGCAGCACAAAGATCGGGGCTGTGTACTGTAATACGATGGCGTTTGCGGCTGTTGTCATTTTATTTGCGGTCACATAGAGCAGATTCGTCAGCACCAGGCAGATGGCTGCGGCCAGAATCGTCCTGTTTACTCTGATCCGGACACTTTTCCTGTAAATACAGAAAAACAGAAATGCGATCAGAGATCTGGCTCCGTTAATCGCCACCGCATTTCCGGGTATGAATTTGATCAGAAGACCGCCTGTGGACCACAGCAGTGCAGTCAGAAGAATATACAGATTTCCTTTGTTTCTCTCACTCATTTTTCTCTTTCCCTTTCGTATCAGATATCCGTCCCATATTCTACCACGCTCCCGTCACTTCTTCAATCCCGCTCCCAAAAAAGCAGACAAAATAAGGCTGTTGCAGAATCGTTCTCAGAAATTTCTGCAACAGCCCTCGTTCGCAGGTATCATAGTTGGGAATTTTTGCTCCCAACATCATATTTATTTTACAGCTTCAAATGCTGCATCGAGCGCAGCGATCAGGTCTTCCACCTTTTCCACACCGATGGAGAGGCGAATCGTGTTCGGCTTGATGCCCTGTTCCAGCAGTTCTTCCTCTGTGCACTGGCTGTGGGTCGTCGTTGCCGGGTGAATGACAAGTGATTTTACATCCGCCACGTTTGCAAGCAGGGAAAAGATTGCCAGATTGTCAATAAATTTCTGAGCCGTCTTTGCATCACCTTTAATCTCAAAGGTAAAAATGGAACCGCCGCCATTGGGCAGGTACTTTTTGTACAGTTCATGGCTGGGCTCCGTCGGAAGTGACGGATGATGTACCGCTTCCACCTGCGGATGTTTTGCCAGATAATCCACAATGGCCAGCGCATTGCTGACATGACGCTCCACCCGGAGGGAAAGTGTCTCAAGCCCCTGAAGGAAAATAAAAGCATGGAACGGTGACAGTGTAGCGCCTGTATCACGGAGTACGACCGCACGGATGTACGTAACAAATGCTGCCGGTCCGGCTGCATCGGCAAAGGATACGCCGTGGTAGCTCGGGTTGGCCTCTGAGATCCACGGATACTTTCCGGATGCTTTCCAGTCAAATTTTCCGCTGTCTATAATAACTCCGCCGATGGCCGTACCGTGACCGCCGATGAATTTTGTCGCAGAATGTACAACAATATCTGCACCGTACTCGATGGGGCGGATCAGATAAGGTGTGGCAAATGTCGAATCCACTACCAGCGGAATGTTGTGTTTATGTGCAATTTCGGCCAGTTCTTCCAGATCCACCAGGTTTGAGTTCGGATTGCCGAGCGTCTCCACATACAGTGCTTTTGTATTTTCCTGAATTGCCGCTTCAAATGCACCCTCTTCCTCAGGATCTACAAAGGTTGTCGTAATACCGCTGGAAAGAGGCAGTGTATGCGCCAGCAGGTTATACGTTCCTCCATAGATTGTCTTGGAGGCTACAATGTGCTCACCCGATTTTGCCAGAGCCTGAATGGTATAATTGATCGCCGCTGCTCCTGATGCCACAGCAAGAGCTGCCACACCGCCTTCCAGAGAAGCAATCCTCTGTTCGAAAACATCCTGTGTCGGATTTGTCAGTCTTCCGTAAATATTGCCTGCATCTCTCAGTCCGAACCGGTCTGCCGCATGTTGTGAATTGTGGAATACGTATGAAGTAGATGCGTAAATCGGAACTGCTCTCGCGTCTGTTGCCGGATCAGCCTGCTCCTGTCCGATATGTAACTGTCTCGTCTCAAATCCCCAGTTTTTAGAATCTCTGATATCTGCCA
Source organism: Candidatus Choladocola sp. (assembly GCA_034093895.1). GTDB lineage: Bacteria > Bacillota > Clostridia > Lachnospirales > Lachnospiraceae > Choladousia. The sequence goes on from JAXEBU010000036.1 coordinate 12,926, forward strand.
TTTTTCTTTCCTCCGTATGCTTCGTTTTCTTTCTCTTCTCTTTTCGAATTCTCAATCTTTGACTGCACCTTTTCTCGATGCCTTCTGAAAGCATACTAACACAGTAGGAAATCTTTGTCTAATATGTAAAAAAAATACCCGGTTATAGTTTCAACCTATAACCGGGTACTCCAAAGACGGCATTCGTCCAGAAACCGTTCGTGAATTCTGTTGTCCTCATCCAGCTCCGGATGGAAGGACAGGCCGTACTGGGATCCATAGCGGACTGCCACTGTATTTCCATCCACCACGGCCAGCACCTCCACAGCTTCGTCCGTTTTCTCAATATAAGGAGCGCGGATGAAAGTCATGGGTACCGGGCCCATTCCCTTCATTTCCTGAACGGTATGGAAACTGCCCAGCTGTCTGCCGTAGGCATTTCTTTTTACGGTCACCGGCAGTGTCCCGAAATAGACGTGATCATCGTTTGACAGCTTACCGGCAAGAAGGATCAGGCCGGCACAGGTGGCCAGTACCGGCATTCCTTCTTTGATTTTTCCTTTCAGAGCATCGAACAGATCAAGCTCCTTCAGAAGCTTTCCCTGTACCGTACTCTCTCCTCCCGGAAGTACCAGCCCGTCAAATCCCTTTTCCAGATCCTCTTTTTTTCTCAGCTCAATACATTCTGCACCGAGGGATTTCAGTTTTGCTTCGTGTTCTGCGAAGGCTCCCTGAACGGCGAGTATGGCAATCCTCATTTTATTTGCCCCTTTCTGCCATCAGAAGCTGAATCTCCTGTTCGTTGATTCCCACCATGGCTTCCCCCAGATCCTCTGACAGCTCCGCCAGCAGTTTGCTGTCCTGATAGTTCGTTACTGCTTTTACGATGGCTGCTGCTCTTTTTTTCGGATCTCCTGATTTGAAAATTCCCGAACCCACAAATACGCCCTCAGCACCGAGCTGCATCATCAGCGCCGCATCTGCCGGAGTTGCCACACCGCCGGCTGCAAAATTCACCACCGGAAGGCGGCCGTTATCATGTACGTACGCAACCAGCTCATACGGTACTCTCAGTTCTTTTGCCTCTTCGAAAAGCTCATCCTCCCGCATGGATACTACTTTTGCAATTTCCCGGTTCATCATGCGCATATGGCGGACAGCCTGTACCACATCTCCCGTTCCCGGTTCCCCCTTTGTGCGGATCATGGAAGCTCCCTCACTGATTCTGCGAAGGGCTTCTCCCAGATCGCGTGCGCCGCATACGAAGGGCACTTTAAATTTTGTTTTATCGATATGATACACATCGTCTGCCGGTGACAGTACTTCACTTTCATCGATATAATCAATTTCAATTGCTTCCAGTATCTGCGCTTCCACAAAATGGCCGATTCGGCACTTTGCCATAACCGGGATGGATACTGCTTCCTGAATACCTTTGATCATTTTCGGATCGCTCATTCTGGAAACACCGCCTGCCGCACGGATATCGGCCGGAATCCGTTCCAGCGCCATGACCGCACACGCGCCTGCCTCCTCTGCAATTCTTGCCTGTTCCGGAGTCGTCACATCCATAATAACTCCGCCCTTCAGCATCTGTGCCAGCTGTTTATTTAATGCATATCTTTCTGTACTCATAATGACCTCCTGTTCACTGTATCCCTGTTTTTATGTATCTTAATCCATATATGGTCTGTTTTAAATATCCAGTTTTTCTTTTTATAACCAGTCCAGTTTGGAGTATCTTTCCATGAAAAGATGCAGGTTTTCCGGCACAGTCAGAAAAAGGCCATTGCAGATATGCCCGGCAGTATCTGCAACAGCCCTCAGATTATTCTGTAAACAGAGGAGTAGAATAATATCTGTCACCCGTATCCGGCAGAAGCGCCACTATGGTCTTTCCCTTATTCTCCGGACGTTTTGCCAGCTGAATCGCGCCATGTAAAGCCGCACCGGAAGAAATTCCCACAAGAATGCCCTCTTTCTTCGCCAGCAGTTTGGCTGCTGCAAAGGCATCTTCGTTTTCTGCCCTGAATACTTCGTCGTAGATCGATGTATTCAGCACCTCCGGAACGAATCCCGCTCCGATTCCCTGGATTTTGTGGGGGCCGGCCTTCCCTTCTGACAATACCGGTGAAGAAGCCGGTTCCAGTGCAACGACACGGATGGACGGATTCTGCTCCTTCAGATATTCGCCGGTACCGGTCAGTGTTCCTCCCGTTCCCACGCCGGCAATGAAGATATCCACCTTTCCGTCTGTATCTCTCCAGATCTCCGGTCCCGTTGTCGCTCTGTGAATTGCCGGATTTGCAGGATTGTCAAACTGTCCCGGAATGAAGCTGTCCGGAATCTCCTCTGCCAGCTCTTTTGCTTTTGCAATGGCTCCTTTCATTCCCCTGGAGCCCTCCGTCAGAACCAGCTCTGCGCCATACGCTTTCAGTATATTTCTTCGCTCCACACTCATGGTTTCCGGCATGGTCAGTATGATCCGGTATCCCTTCGAAGCTGCAATGGATGCAAGACCGATACCGGTATTTCCGGAAGTCGGCTCAATAATCACAGAACCTTCTTTCAAAAGTCCCCGGTTCTCCGCATCTTCAATCATAGCCTTTGCAATCCTGTCCTTCACACTGCCTGCCGGATTGAAGTACTCCAGCTTTACAAGAACCGTTGCTTCCAGTCCCAGTTCTTTCTCAATATTCACTACCTCCACCAGCGGTGTATTCCCGATCAGACCCAATGTTCCTTTATAAATGTTTGCCATGATGCATCCTCCTTAAATTTTCTTTTTTATGTCTCCTGAATAACTGTCTCTGACAATTATTTCAATTGTTATATTGGATCATATCACCATTATCCTAGTATGTCAATAGGGATTATAGTAATATTGTAAAAATCAGAACAATTTTCACGAGATACCGAGATACTTTTTCAGAAATACAACGTACAGTTCACTCATACTGCTCAAAATCATGTTTTTCTTTGTCACATAACCAATCTCCATGATACTGTTCTGATTCTGTTCATCATCCTTAAAAGGAACCGCTATAAAGTCACTGCCGTTGAGTTCTTCACAGATAATCCCGGAGCAGAGCGTATATCCGTTCAGCCCCACCATCAGATTCAGCATGGTAGCCCGGTCGTTTGCACGGATCAGCTGGGAATACTCATTGGTTGAAAGAATTTCTTCTGCCAGATAAAAAGAACTGTTGTCCCCCTGTTCAAAAGCAAGACAGGGATACCCCTCCAGCTGCGCAAAACAGATGGAAGCTTCTGCTGCCAGCGGATGATGTTTCCAGAGATAGACGTATGCCTGACAGTCAATCAGATGATGGAACTCCAGATTTTCCTGTTTCAGAAGCTTGGTCATGGGCTTCCTGTTAAAATCGCAGAGATAAAGAACACCGATTTCGCTTTTCAGCGTACTGACATCACTGATGACTTCTCTCGTCTTTGTCTCACGAATTGCAAACTCATACTTTGACATATCGAACTCCTTTGCCATATCAACGAATGCCTTTACTGCAAAAGAGTAGTGCTGGGTGGAAACACCGAATTTCTTTTTATGCGACCCACCCTTTCCGTATTTTTCCAGAATCCCTTCGTACTGGCTGTACATCTGTTTTGCATAAAGCAGAAATTCCGTACCGTCGTTCGTCAGCGTAACGCCTTTCCCGCTCCTGTTAAATATCACGATGCCAAGTTCTTTCTCCAGTTCTTTTACAGCACTTGTGAGGGAAGGCTGTGAGACGTACAGCAGACTGGCTGCACGGTTCAGGGAACCCGTTTCTGAAATTGTTATGATGTAGCGCAGCTGCATCAGCGTCATGGTGTATTCCTCTCTTTCCGTATGTTCCAGTCGATCATATCACTCCGCAGCCTCACTGTAAATAGACTTTCCGTAATTGCCATTTTCCGGATCCTGTGTTATAGTAGCGTGATAGAGTATACCTGATTTCCGCCGCAGCAGATGCGGCACTGGAGGCGTTTTATGATTGAGAGATGGAATGTTGCCATTCCGGAACTGACGGGAGACGAGCGGCGCGGTGTTTACGTCTATCTTCCGGAGTCCTACAACTATGATCCCGGCAGACGGTATCCTGTCCTTTATATGTTTGACGGACACAATGTTTTTTTTGACTCGGATGCAACCTACGGAAAATGCTGGGGAATGAAAGAATACATGGATTACACTGGTACACAGCTGATCATTGCAGCCGTTGAGTGCAATCACAGCCCGGACAACGGAAGGCTGAAGGAATACACCCCTTTTCCCTTTTCTGAACCGACGCTGGGAAAGATTGATGCCCGCGGTGAAATCACAATGAACTGGTTTGTACATACCTTCAAGAAGGAGATCGACAGGCGCTACCGCACACTGGCTGACCGCAGTCATACCTTTATTGCAGGCAGTTCCATGGGCGGACTGATGAGCATCTACGCACTGACAGAATACAATGACTTTTTCTCCCGTGCAGCTGCACTCTCTCCTTCCATCTGGGTCGCTCCCAGAAAACTGGAACAGATGGTCCGGGCCGCAAAGCTGCCTGACGACACTGTACTTTATATGGATTACGGCGAACTGGAGCTTTCATCCCATCCCGGCATTCTGCGGCAGTTTGCGAAGCTGTCATCACTGCTGATGGAGAAGGGTGTTCTGGTGACCAGCCGTATTATACCGGGCGGTACACACTGCGAGGCAAGCTGGGAACGCCAGCTTCCGCTCTTTATGAATACACTCATGTATTGAACGAAAGATAAGGAGGAATTATGGAGACACAGTATTACAGACAATTCAGTCCTGCACTCGGCCGCGATATGGAATGCAAAATTTACGGTCATGGCGGACGGCCCGTTCTTTTCATACCGTGCCAGGATGGCCGGTTCTTTGACTTTGAAAACTTTCACATGACCGACGTGCTGGCTCCGTGGATTGACTCCGGACCGCTTATGGTCTGCTCCATTGATACCATCGATCAGGAAACCTGGTCAGACAAAAGCGGCGATCCCCGCCGGAGGATCTGCCGCTACGAGCAGTGGATCCGCTATATCACAGATGAAATCATTCCCTTTCTTCGCCAGATCGCCAATGAGAAGAACGGATGGACCGGTTACCCCGGTGTCATGGTATTCGGCTGCAGTCTCGGGGCCACCCACGCTGCCAACCTGTACTTCCGCCGTCCCGATCTTTTTGACCGCCTTCTTGCTCTGAGCGGGGTTTATTCTGCTGATTACGGTTTTGACGGATATATGGATGACCTTGTCTACCAGAATTCTCCCGTCCACTATCTGGCAAATATGGCGGCAGATCATCCGTACATTGCATTATACAATCTGAAAAAAGCAGTGATCTGCACCGGACAGGGACCATGGGAAATTCCCGATTCCACACGGGCACTGCAGTCTGTTCTGGACGCAAAAAAGATTCACGCCCGGGTGGACTACTGGGGTTTTGACTGCTGCCACGACTGGTACTGGTGGTACCGGCAGGCCGAATATTTTATTCCATGGCTGCTCGACCAGAACTGAAACTCGTAAAATACACCAGAAGGAGTAAACGTTATGAAAAATTTTGTTTTTATCTCACCGAACTTTCCTGCAAATTACTGGCATTTCTGCAGGGAGCTGAAGAAAAACGGCCTCAATGTGCTCGGAATCGGCGATCAGCCCTATGATGAACTGAGCAGCGACCTGAAGGACAGTCTGAACGAGTACTATAAAGTCAGCAATCTGGAAAATGATGACGAGGTTTACCGTGCCGTTGCATTTCTTATTTACAAACACGGACGGATCGACTGGCTGGAATCCAACAACGAGTACTGGCTGGAACGTGATGCCAGACTGCGTACTGACTTTAACATTCCCAGCGGTTTTCAGTCATCTGATATTCCGAACATCAAATTCAAGTCAAGAATGAAAGCCTTTTACCGGAATGCCGGTATCCCGGTGGCGCGCTACCATATGGTGGATACACTGGAAAACTGTCTCGATTTCGCAAATCATGTGGGTTATCCCGTTGTTGCAAAGCCGGACAACGGAGTCGGCGCTTCACACACCTTCAAAATCGAGGACGAAAGTCAGATGAAACAGTTTTTTGAAGTAAAATGGCCTGATACGTCTTATATTATGGAGGAATTTGTAAACGGAGAAGTCAATTCCTACGATGCCATCATCGACTCAAAGGGAGAGCCCATGTTTGAGACAGGAAATATCACTCCCATGTCAATCATGGACATTGTCAATAAATCCGACAATTCCATTTTCTATATACTGAAAAATCTTCCGGAAGATACGAGAGCCGTAGGAAGAGCCACGGTAAAAAGCTTCGGCGTCAAAAGCCGTTTCGTCCATTTTGAGTTTTTCCGTCTTTTAAAGGACCAGGAAGGTCTCGGAAAAAAAGGCGATCTGGTGGCACTGGAAGTCAACATGCGCCCCAGCGGCGGTGTCACACCGGATATGATCGATTTTGCACACAGTACCGACGTGTACAAAATCTGGGCAGATATGATTGCCTTTGACCGTTCCACCATGCCGGTGGGCGAGCACGCATACTGTGCCTTTGCCGGACGGCGCGACGGCAAGGATTTTGCGCTCGGTCATGAGGACATTATGAAGAAATACGGTTCTCACATGAAAATGATGGAGCGGATTCCCGACGTACTGTCCGGAGCCATGGGCAATCAGATGTATGTGGCCGTATTCAGCTCACAGAAAGAGATGAATGATTTCTATAACGATATCCTGAAATGTAACGGAGAATGAATGGAAGATCCTTCCCTGTCGGCAAACATCCGGGAGACAACCGGGTTTGCTGACAGGAAAGGGGCTGGTTTCCGTATAGATCAGCTCAGATATGGCAGCAATGACCTTCCGATGGTATTTTCCGGCATGTCGATGCCGAAATTATCTGTCACTGTTGCGCCCACAGCTCCAAAGGTATCCTGCTCCGGCAAGAGGCCGCTGCCCTTCATGGAAGCGGAATAAATGAGAAGCGGAACCTTTTCCCGCGTATGATCCGTTCCCGTGTACGTAGGATCATTTCCGTGATCGGCTGTTATCATCAGCAGATCATCCTCCCGCATACGATTCAACAGAACTCCGAGATTCTCATCGAATTTTTCAAGCTCACGGGCGTAACCGCCGGGATCTCTTCTGTGTCCCCACAGTGCATCGAAATCCACCAGGTTCACGAAACACAGTCCGTGAAAGTCCTTTTCTGCAATCTCAATGGTCTGTTCCATGCCGTGCACGGAGCTCTTTGACTTATACGCCTCCGTAATTCCTTCTCCGTCAAATATGTCTTTGATCTTTCCGACGGAAATCACATCCAGTCCGTTCTGCTTCAGTGCGTCCAGAGCTGTCTTTCCGCCGGGCTTTAATGCATAGTCATGGCGGTTGCTGGTACGTTTGAATTCCCCTTTTTTCTTTCCGACGTACGGGCGTGCTATAATACGCCCCACCTTCCATTCATCTTTCATCGTAATTTCCCGGGCAATCTCACAGCAGCGATACAGCTCTGCAAGATCAAAGGTCTCTTCATTGCCGCAGATCTGGAGTACAGAATCTGCAGAAGTATAGACAATCATATGGCCCGTGGCAATCTCCTCTTCTGCCAGTTCGTCGAGAATTGCAGTGCCGCTTGCACTCTTGTTTCCGATTACCTTATGTCCGGTCCGCTCCTCCAGC
>JAXEBU010000037.1:0-21166 GCA_034093895.1 Candidatus Choladocola sp.
GTATTGTTGGTTTGGCGATTGACATTATACATGAAATGGGAGGTCAATGCTCTTTTTATATTCAAAAAGTGAAGATTTCCCATAAATACAAGGTTTTTAAAAGACTTTGAAACAAAAAAACAGGTAGTTTTTGACACTACCGCTGTGTATTAGGAGGAAATGAAAATGAGTTTTAATTATTATCTGCCTGTGAATGTGATTTTCGGCTGCGGGAGAGTAAAAGAAGCAGGGGAGATCGCCGGAAAGTACGGGAAAAAAGCATTGATCGTAACGGGAAAATCGAGTGCCAGAAAATCGGGGCTTTATGACCGTGTGAACGACAGTCTGAAAGCAGCGGGGATGGATACGGTTCTGTTTGACAAAGTATCCCAGAACCCTCTGACGACAACAGCGAAGGAAGGTGCCGCATTTGCAAAGGAGAACGGATGCGACGTGGTGGTTGCCATCGGCGGCGGAAGTATTATGGACTGTGCAAAAGCCATCGCTTTTCTGGCTGTGAATGACGGTGATATCAATGACTATATTTTCAACAGAAAAAAGAGTGAGGAGGCCCTGCCGCTGGTGCTGATTCCGACAACCTGCGGAACGGGATCCGAGGGAAATGGATTTGCTGTTCTGACAAACCCGGAGAATGGAGACAAAAAATCACTTCGCTGTAATGCCATTATTGCAAAAGCGTCCATTGTTGATCCGGAATGCATGATGACCATGCCGAAAAAAGTGCTGGCCTCTGTGGGATTTGATGCACTGTGTCACAGTATGGAAGCGTACACTTCAAAGATCTCCCAGCCCTTTGCCGATGCGCTGGCACTCTATGCAATTGAACTGATTGCAGACAGCCTTGTGGATCTGTATAACGGTTCCACTGACGTGGAAAAGTGGGAGAAGATTACAGTGGCCAGCACCATCGGCGGTATGGTGATCAACCAGGCCGGAGTTACGCTGGCTCACGGAATGGAACACCCGGCATCCGGGCTGAAGGATATTGTACACGGAAACGGTCTGGCAGCTCTGACCCCGGTGATTGTGGAAGCATCCTGGAAAGGAAATGAAGCAAAATTTGAGCGTATTTCAAAGCTTCTGGGAGGAAGCAGCGCTTCTGACTGTGCAGCCCGGATCCGTTCCCTGCTGGAAAAGATCGATCTGGCGGTCACACTTGCCGATCTTGGCCTGACAGAAGAGGATATTCCGTGGATGGCAGAAAACTGCATGAAAGTCTCTGCAGCATCTGTGGCAAACAATCCCGTTGTATTTACCCGGGAAGAGATTGCGGAAATTTACCGGAAAGCGATGTAAATCAAGTCAAACCCCCGTCCGCTGAAGCGAGGATAAAGCGGACGGGGGTTTCCGGTCAGGTATATTTTCAAAGAATTTTTGACTGTCTTATCTTCCGAATACGGAAAAACTTACGTAATACTCGTGCAGCATTTCTTTCATAACTTCAACCATTTTCTTCATAACAATACCTCCATTATTTTTAATATTCGATTCGTTTTAAGAGGTCCGGCCTGACTTCCTTTTGTTGATTTTACTATAACAGATTGACTGCCATATGTAAAATATATATAATGACCGTATGGCAATACCTTAAAAGTATTGGAGGGATCCGTATGGAACTGCGTCATCTTCGCTATTTTCTGGCTGTTGCAGAGGAGATGAGTTTTACAAAAGCGGCAGCTGCGCTCTGTATTGCCCAGCCGCCTTTAAGCCGCCAGATCAGAGATCTGGAGGAGGAGCTGGGAACAAAGCTGTTTATCCGGAATCCGCACGCACTGCAGCTGACGGAGGAAGGAATGGTTTTCCGTCAGTATGCCATGCAGGTGCTGGATCTGGTGGAAAAATCGGCGGAGGATATCCGGGAAATGAAAAAAGGGCTTCAGGGAACGCTTTATCTCGCGTCTGTGGAGGGACATGCCCCTCATCTGTTTTCCCGATGGATTGCCGGGTTTCACAAAATACATCCGGATGTGCAGTACAATCTCTGGAACGGAAATTCGGATGATGTGACAAACCGGGTGATGAAGGGACTGTGTGATCTTGCGATTATTATGGAACCGTACAACGGGGAAGGGCTGGAGGCGATCCATGTTCACCGGGAGCCGTGGGTAGCTCTGATTCCGCCGGATCATCCGCTGGCAGCCGAACCGGGGGAAACCATATCGCTGGAGAAACTGGCGTCCTGTGATCTGATCATTCCTTCCAGGCAGTCCCGGCTGCAGGAGATCAACGGCTGGTTTGCCACCGCCGGCATTGTGCCGAAAATCCGCTGCAGAATTGCCCATATGCTCAATGCGTATGAGCTGACAGAACAGGGAGTGGGAGTTGCCATTTATCCGGCTTCTGCGGGAGATATTGCCAGCAAGGATGCAATCTGTATGAAACGGCTGGATCATCCTGGGATAATGGCATCCTACGTGCTGATCCGGAATAAAAACCGTCCCCTGACCCATGTGGCGGGAGAATTTCTCCGGTATGTGGAAAGCCGTCTTGAGGGCGCCCGTTCCCGGACAATGCCAGAAAGGTATTGCACGAAAACAGACAATATTGTATACTGATTAGCAGAAGAACCCGGAAGTGTGAAATACAGAGATAGCCGGAATTGAGAGGGAGATGGAGCCATCTCCCTTTTTATCATCAAAAAGGGGGCAGTTTGATATGACATTTGGTGAACTGAAGGAAAAAGGGATTAAACGGGCAAAGACGATTATTTACGGTCGGACACTGCTTGTGGTTCTTGCATTTCTCATACAGTTTGCCCTGATTGTTGCAACGTTTCTTTTCCTGAGAGAGTACAGCCTGATTGTTTACGCTGTGTTTTCAGTCATGGGTATTCTGGTTGTCCTGCATCTGTTTAATGGAAGGGAGACGCCGGAATTTAAGCTGGTATGGATGCTGCCGGTACTGCTCTTTCCTGTTTTCGGAGCGTTTGTTTACGTCTATATCACGACGCAGCCGGGAACAAAGATTATCCGGAAAAGGCTGGAGAAGCTGTCATCGGAGACGGAGCCGTACGTGGAGCAGGAGGAAGAGATCCGGGAAAGGCTGAGAGAAGAAAGTGAACAGATGGATCATTTTGCCGACTATATGTATCGTTATGATCACTGCCCCGTCTATGACAGGACGGAAGCAAAGTTTTATCCGCTGGGGGATGACCAGTATCAGGATATTCTGGCGGAACTGCGCAGGGCGGAGAAATTCATTTTTATGGAGTATTTCATTGTGGAGGAAGGCGTTATGTGGAACTCCATTCTGGAAATTCTGAAGCAGAAGGCAAAAGAGGGTGTGGAAGTGCGGTTTATGTATGACGGAATGTGCGTGCTGGCGCTCCTTCCTTACTTTTATCCGAAGCTTCTGCAGGAGGATGGCATCCGGTGCAAAATGTTCTCGCCGATCAAACCGCTGTTTTCCTCTCACTACAATAACCGGGATCACAGGAAAATTCTTGTAATCGACGGAAAAGTGGCCTTTACAGGCGGAACGAATCTGGCAGATGAGTATATCAACCAGAAGGAGCGGTTCGGACACTGGAAAGATACGGCGGTTATGATCCGCGGCAAAGCGGTGGAGCGTTTTACGTATCTTTTTCTTGAGATGTGGAATATCTCGGAGCAGAGAACGGAGGAGTATGAGAAGTACCGTTCTCCGCGTATGGATACAGCTCGTCAGGACGGATACTTTATTCCCTACGGTGTCAGTCCCTTCGGACAGGAGCGGGTTGGCAAGCGTGTTTATCTCGATATACTGAATACGGCAGAAAAATATGTACATATCATGACACCGTATCTGATTATTGATTATGAAATGACGATGGCACTGGTGTATGCGGCCAAACGCGGTGTTGATGTCAAAATTATCATGCCGCATATTCCGGATAAGAAGACCGCATTTGCTGTGGCAAAAACGTATTACAATGAACTTCTGGAGGCAGGTGTTTCCATCTATGAGTACACACCGGGCTTTGTCCATGCAAAGATTTTCGTCAGTGATGATGAGAAGGCAGTAGTGGGAACCGTTAATCTGGATTACCGCAGTCTGTATCATCATTTTGAATGCGGCGTTGTTCTCTACAAGAATTCTGAAATTCAGTCAATTGAAATGGATTATCAGAATACACTGGAAAAATGCCAGATCGTGTCGGAAAAGGATTATGCAGCACAGAGTGTGGTGAATCGGATTACAGGAAAACTCCTGCGGATTTTTGCACCGCTGATGTAAAAGACGTAACCACTCATACGAAATATACCGTGGTTGCGTGAGGATGAGGCTGATGATATTATAACGTTGATGGGAGGGGCTGAAAAGTATGGGAGAGTTCAGTCATTTTGACCAGGCCGGAAATGCCATGATGGTGGATGTGTCGGAAAAACAGGTTACGGTGCGCACAGCAGCGGCAACGGGGACAATAAAAGTGAATCAGGAAATTATGGAAGCCATACAGAACCGCCAGGTAAAAAAAGGAGACGTTCTGGGAGTCGCCAGAGTGGCGGGGATTATGGCTGCAAAACGGACGTGGGAACTGATTCCCATGTGTCATCCGCTGGCGATCCGGAAATGCACCGTTGATTTTGAGACTGATCCGGAGAAGCAGGAAATCCGTGTGATTGCCCGGGTGAAAGTGGAGGAAAAGACGGGGGTTGAAATGGAAGCGCTTACGGCTGCTTCCGTGTCGCTTCTGACAATATATGATATGTGCAAGTCCATTGACAGGAGGATGGAAATAACAGGGGTTCATCTGCTGGAGAAAACAGGTGGAAAAAGCGGAGATTTCAGCTATGATTGACGGTTACGGAAGAGTGATAGACTATGTCAGAATTTCAGTCACAGACCGGTGCAGCCTTCGCTGTGTTTACTGTATGCCGGAATCCGGTGTGCAGCCGGTGGATCATGACAGTATCCTTCGCTATGATGAAATCGTAAGACTGGCCGGGATTTTTTCTTCTCTTGGTATCAGAAAAATCAAACTGACCGGCGGCGAACCTCTGGTGCGTAAAAATGTATCATCTCTGGTGGCGGATCTGAAAAAGATACCGGGTATCCAACAGGTGACCATGACCACGAATGGAGTCTCCCTCGCGGAGCAGATGGCTGAACTTGCCGGAGCGGGAATTGACGGAATCAATTTAAGTCTCGATACACTTCATCCGGAAGTGTTTGAGCAAATTACGGGGCGTCCATTTTTCGACCGGGTAATGGAAGGGTTTCATACGGCGCTGCAATATCCTTCTGTTGTATTGAAAATAAACTGTGTGATTGCCGGGATAGCGGGACAGGATGTGACAGGGATAGCGGAACTGGCAAAACAGTATCCTGTTCATGTGCGGTACATTGAGATGATGCCCATAGGGCTGGGAAAACAGTTTCGTTTCTGCGGTGGTGACAGGATACTGCAGGAACTTTCCGAACGATACGGATCCTACCGTATTTGCAGGGAGAAGCTGGGAAACGGGCCGGGACGATACGTTTCCTTCGATGGATTTACAGGAAAAGTAGGTTTTATCAGTGCCGTTACGCACAAATTCTGTGATTCCTGCAACCGTATCCGGCTGACTGCGCAGGGATTTCTGAAAACGTGCCTTCAGTACGACACGGGGGTGGATCTGCGGGCACTGCTGCGGAACGGAGCGACGGATGAGATCATACAGGATGCTGTAAGGAAAGCCGTTACGGAAAAGCCCTCCTGCCATCATTTTGAACGCAGCGGCTGTGATACAGCCTGTGTTCCCGGGGAGACGGCGGCAGCCGGTTCCGGGGGGCGGTTTTATGCGGATGCCGGGAACGGGCTTAACTTGGAATGGAAACAGGAAGAGCGCTGGATGTCACAGATCGGCGGATAAAACCGTGAATGGTGCGGCAGCAAATACAGAACGGGAGGTACGCAGTAAGGATGGGAAAAGTAAGAGTTGCAATTATTGTATCGAGTGACAGCAGCTATCGGGGAACGCGGGAAGATCTGAGCGGACCGGAGATCAGGCGGATTGTGGAAGCGTATGGATATCAGGTGGTGTCCTGTAAGGTACTGCCGGATGAGCAGGAGCTTCTGGAAGCGGAGATGCGGATGATTGCAGACGAAAATCTGGCCGAACTGATACTGACGACGGGTGGTACGGGATTTGCAGAAAGGGATCGGACACCGGAGGCTACAGCGTCCGTGTGCCAGCGTATGGTTCCCGGGATTCCGGAGGCCATGCGGCTGTACAGCATGCAGTTTACGAAACGTGCCATGCTCAGCAGAAGTGCGGCGGGAATCAGAAAGCGTACACTGATTGTAAATCTTCCGGGCAGTCCGAAAGCGGTCAGGGAATGTCTGGAATACATTATCACGGAGCTGGATCACGGAATTGCGGTTCTGACCGGTGATGCAGCTGACTGTGCGCGAAAATAATCACACTGTGTTGTGTAAAAAACGGTGTCCGGGAAAGGAAAAAGGAATGGGAAGAGTGATGGCTGTGTGCATCAGCGAAAAAAGAGGTACACAGAAGAAAAATATTCATGAAGCACGGCTGGTGGAGGATTTCGGTATAGAAGGAGATGCCCATGCCGGAAACTGGCACCGCCAGGTGAGCCTTTTATCATATGAGAAAATTGAAGCATTCAAGGCAAAAGGGGCGCCGGTGAATGACGGAGCCTTTGGGGAGAATCTGATCGTCAGCGGGATTGATTTTAAAAATCTTCCCATCGGGACCAGATTTCAGTGTAATGATGTGGTGCTGGAACTGACCCAGATTGGAAAAGAATGTCACAGCGGCTGTGAAATCTTCCGGTTGATGGGAGAGTGTATCATGCCGCGGGAAGGTGTGTTTACGAAGGTAATCTGCGGCGGGACAATCCGTGAGGGCGATGAGATGACCATTTTGTAACGGTAAGCCTGCTCATGCAGCAGATAATATGTGGAGTGCTTATGAAAAAAGCAAAAGAACAGAAAAAGCCCGTCAGTCTCTGGCGGTTGTTTTTTGCAAACCTGATTCTGAGCGGATGTACATTTGGAGGCGGGTTTGTCATTATTTCCATGATGAAGAAAAAATTTGTGGAGGAGCTTGGCTGGCTGGAAGAAGAGGAGATGCTTGATATGGCTGCAATTGCTCAGTCAGCACCGGGATCGCTGGCAGTCAATGCATCAATTGTAGTAGGCTACCGGATACTGGGGATCGGGGGAGCAGCCGTATCTGCGCTGGCTACGGTGATACCGCCTCTCGTGATTATTTCTGTGATCTCCGTATTTTACAATCAGTTCTGTACCAACCCGTACGTTGCAGTGGCTTTGCAGGTGATGCGTGCCGGTGTGGCTGCAGTGATTGTTGATGTAGTAATCTCCCTGGGGGAGAATGTGCTCAGATCAAAAAGCATCCTGTGGATTGGAATGATGGTCATTGCTTTTGTGGCTTCGGCTGTTTTCGGCGTCAATTCCATTCTGATCATTCTGATCTGTGGAACTGTGGGCTTCCTGCATACAGGAAGGACAGGAAAGGAGAAAACACTATGATTTATCTTCAGCTGTTCTGGGTTTACTGTCAGATCGGGCTGTTCAGTTTCGGTGGTGGTTACGCAGCAGTACCTCTGATTCAGAGCAGAGTTGTGGAAGGGCAGGGGTGGCTGACAATGGCTCAGTTTGCTGATCTGATCACCATTGCAGAAATGACACCGGGACCGATCATCATTAACAGCGCCACTTTCGTGGGAAGGCAGATAGCCGGGGTGTCCGGGACCATAGCAGCCACAGCAGGCGCCGTGTTCCCCTCATTTGTCATCGTTCTGATTCTTTCGATTCTTTATGTGAAATACAGAAGTTTAAGAACCATGCAGGGGATTCTGGCCGGACTGCGGCCTGCCATTGTGGCAATGATCGGAGGAGCCGGTCTGTCACTGCTTCTGCTCGCTCTGTTTGACGGATCAGTATCAGAGGTTCATCTGTCTGATTTCCGGGTGATTGAGGCCGGTCTGTTTGTTGTCGGTCTTTTCCTGTTGAGAAAAAGGAAAATTAGTCCGATTCTTGTTATTTTTGGTTCCGGTTTGATTGGAACGATTCTTTACGTGCTCCAGGGGGCAGTCTGACCAGGTCTGAAGAATGGAAAGAGACAGAAACGGAATCCGATTCAGATGAGGGATGACAAAACTCCGGGCCGGGCGTATAATGATGTTAAGTCAAAATATGCGTTCAGCTTGAATGCTGTCAGAACGGAGGGAAAGAGATATGACAATTGAGACGGTGCAGGGGATTATGATTCCCTTTTTGGGAACGCTGCTGGGATCAGGCTGTGTATTCTTTATGAGAGGGGCAATGAATCAGCTTCTTCAGAGAGCACTGACCGGATTTGCAGCGGGAGTTATGGTGGCAGCTTCTATCTGGAGCCTTCTGATTCCATCCATGGATCACGCTTCATCCATGGGAACATGGGCATTTGTACCGGCTGTGGTGGGATTCTGGATTGGTATCCTGTTTCTGCTGGCGCTGGATAAGATCATTCCGCATCTGCATATGAACAGCAGTGAATCTGAAGGACCGAAATCCACGCTCTCCAGGACGACGATGCTGGTTCTGGCGGTTGTACTTCACAATCTTCCGGAGGGCATGGCGGTAGGTGTCGTGTTTGCCGGCTGGCTTTCCGGTGACACAGGGCTGTCATTGACGGGAGCACTGGCGCTGTCCATCGGAATTGCCATTCAGAATTTTCCGGAGGGAGCTATTATTTCCATGCCGCTGCGGGCAGAGGGGGTAAAAAAGTCAAAAGCATTTCTGTACGGTGCCCTTTCAGGAGCAGTGGAACCGGTGGGTGCTTTTCTGACGATACTTGCAGCAAAATACGTTATTCCGCTGCTGCCGTATCTGCTCAGCTTTGCAGCCGGAGCGATGATGTACGTTGTGGTGGAAGAGCTTATTCCTGAGATGTCTGAGGGAGACCATTCGAACCTGGGAACGGTGCTGTTTGCGGTGGGATTTACTCTGATGATGGCACTGGATGTTGCACTCGGGTAAAGTAAAGCTGTAAATTCTGTCTGTCCTGAGAAGAAAATGGAGCAGGTGGAGAATCGGGACTTGACAAATTAAGGTAAATCACATACAATAATGATAATTATTATTGATATAGGAGGTTAATCATGAAAGAATTAAAAGGAACAAAAACAGAAGCTAATTTAAAAACAGCATTTGCAGGCGAGTCTGAAGCAAGAAATAAATATACATATTTTGCAAGCAAGGCTAAGAAGGATGGCTACGTTCAGATCGCAAATATTTTTGAAGAGACTGCAGCCAATGAAAAAGAGCATGCAAAGATGTGGTATAAGCTTCTGAACGGCGGTGCAATCGGAACCACGATTGATAATCTGGTGGAAGCAGCCAACGGAGAAAACTATGAGTGGACTGAGATGTATGCAGGTTTTGCAAAAGAAGCAAAAGAAGAAGGATTTGATGAGATTGCATTCCTGTTTGAGAAAGTAGCTGAGATTGAGAAGGAGCATGAGGAGAGATACCGCAAGCTGCTGGCTAATATTCAGGGAGATCTTGTATTCTCACGTGACGGAGATGTGATCTGGCAGTGCTCCAACTGCGGTCATATCTGTGTAGGAAAGAAAGCTCCGGAAGTATGTCCGGTATGTGCTCATCCGCAGAGCTATTTCCAGATTAAAGCTGAGAACTATTAATGATCACTGCTGCCGGGATTGCAGAAGTGCAAAGCACGGAACAATCCGTCAGGCAGCCTTTGAATCCAATAGCAATCACTTGTCAAAACAGAAGACGGAACAAACAATCAGGGACTGGCGCACGGCCTATTCACAGACGTGCTCCAGTCCCTGTGCCATAATAGTAGCGACATGGTCATCAGCAAGTGAGTAATAAATTGTTTTTCCATCCCGCCGGAATTTGACAAGAGCGGATTGTTTCAGAATGCGAAGCTGATGAGAAATGGCGCTCTGAGTCATGGACAGTTCATCTGCGATATCCTGTACACATAGTTCGCGTTTGGAGAGTGTATACAGAATCCGGATACGCGTCGGATCACCGAATACTTTGAAGAGCTCTGCAGCCTGATAAAGCTTTTCCTCATCAATGGGCAGGCCGGTGTCATGATTCGCCATTTTTTCCTCCTTACCAAAAGTGTGATTTACAGTCACACTTATTTTAGCCGAAAAAAGAACATTGGTCAAATCTTTTATCAGAAAACAGAGCTCAGTATGCTGTCCGCGCGTATGGAACTGAAAGGGAGCGACGGACGGCAATTATTTTTGTTTCCTGTAAAGGATACGTATTGAATTCAGTACACAGAGCATGGCAACACCTGAGTCTGCAAAAACGGCCATCCACATATTGGCCCATCCGGCCAGCCCCAGGATCATGACTGCAATCTTGATGACGAGGGCAAATACTACATTCTGCACTGCGATTCGGCCGGTAGACCGGGCAATATCGATGGAGGATGGAATGGATTCCACACCGGAGTTCATGAAGACAGCATCGGCAGCTTCAATTGCTGCATCGGCTCCGCTTCCCATGGCCGCACCCACATCAGCACCGGCAAGGACGGGCGCATCATTAATTCCATCTCCCACAAACATGACACTGCCATACCGTTTACGGACTTCGGATAGAATATCCAGTTTTTCCTGCGGCAGAAGCTTTGCGTGAACTTCATCAATGCCGGTTTCATCGGCAACAGCATTTGCGCTTTCTTCTGAATCCCCCGTCAGCATTACCGTATGGAGTCCTATCGCTTTCAGACGTCTGATGGCAGAGCGCGCATCTGGTTTCACGGTATCGGAGATCACAAGGCATCCTTCGGCTTTCCCATTAATTGCAAGGAACACTTCAGAACCGTAAGATTTATCTGCAAGTCCGTTAACGGAAATGTGATTTCGCTCCATCAGCTTGCGGTTGCCGCAGAGTACGGTGCCTTCCGGCAAAACCGCTGAGATACCGTATCCCGCCATTTCCTCCAGAGATTCCGGAGCAGAGAGCTGCAGATTTCTGTCAGAGGCTGCGGTTACAATACTGTGGGCAATGGGGTGGGTGGAATTCTGTTCGCAGGAGGCACAGATGCGAAGCAGTTCGTCCTCACTGAGAGAACCGGCAGTTTCTGTCTTCTGCAGGCGGAAATTACCTTCTGTGATGGTTCCTGTCTTATCCATAACAATTGCTTTAACATTTCCCAGGGCTTCTATGGAAATGCCGCCTTTAAACAGGATACCTTTTTTGGAGCCTGCACCGATTCCGGAAAAGAAGGCCAGAGGAACGCTCAGCACAAGGGCACAGGGGCAGCTCATAACGAGGAAAGTCAGAGCTGTGTAGACCCAGTAATTCCAGTTTCCCGTAATAAGGGAAGGAATCACTGCGACTGCAAGTGCACCGAATACCACACACGGTGTGTAAATTTTTGCAAATCTTGTAATAAAACGGTCGATTTTCGGTTTGCTTGCGGCGGCATTTTCGACAGAATCGAGGATTCTTGTCACCATGGATTCAGACAGCGGTTTTGTTACACGGATCTTCAGCTGGCCGGAGGTATTGACACAGCCGGAGAGAATTTCATCCCCTGGTCTGACTGATACGGGAACCGGCTCTCCTGTAATAGGAGAAGTATCAAGACGGCTTTCACCTTCCGTAATCATTCCGTCAAGGGGAATGCGGTCACCGGGACGGATCAGAAGAATATCGCCGACTTTAGCATCTTCAGCGGGGATGTTCTGTATTTCATCACCGGAGAGAAGACTGACTATTTCCGGTCTCAGATCTACGGCATCCATAATCTGGCTGCGGCTTCTCTCCACTGCCTTATGTTCAAAATATTCCCCGATCCGATAGAAAAGCATAACGCCAACTGCTTCCAGGTATTCATGGATCGCAAATGCTCCGATCGTGGCAATTCCCATCAGAAAATTTTCATCAAATATCTGTCCGTGGGAAATATTCCTGCAGGCTTCCAGCAGAACTTCACCGCCAAGCAGCAGATAGGCGATGGCAGCAACAGTAAGAACGGCTGTATCACCGTAACCGCTGTGTTCCAGAAAGACGCCGGCAGCAAAAAGAACAGCACCGGCGATAATAGAAAGCAGTTCAATTCTGTCCTTCTTTCTGTCTGTATCCCGTTCTTTTTGGGAGGTTTCCGTATTCTTTGCTGCTTGTCCTGCGGACTGCCGGCTGTTTTTGGGAAGTACTCTCACCTGTGACTCGATGGAAGTACAGATCTGCTGAATTGACGGAAGCAGCTCATCCGGATTTTCGGCAGAAACACGGAGCTGTTTTGTGGCAAAGGTAAGTACAGCACTTTCTACGCCGGGCAGTTCACTGATTTTTTC
Source organism: Candidatus Choladocola sp. (assembly GCA_034093895.1). Taxonomy (GTDB): domain Bacteria; phylum Bacillota; class Clostridia; order Lachnospirales; family Lachnospiraceae; genus Choladousia. The sequence goes on from JAXEBU010000037.1 coordinate 12,286, forward strand.
TTCCATTTTGGCAGCACAGTGGGCACACCCCAGATTTTCGAGGAGAAAGACGGTTTCATGGCCGTTTACACTGAAATCTCCGGGGGCGGATTGCCTGTTGTGATGTGCGTGCTCATGTTCGTGGCCGCAGCTGCAGTCATGATGCTCATGTTTGTGATCACAGCCGCAGTCGTGATGTTCATGTTCGTGGTCACAGCCGCAGTCGTGATGTTCATGTTCGTGATCACAGCCGCAGTCGTGGTCATGATGCTCATGTTCGTGGTTACAGACGCAGTCGTGGTCGTGATGCTCATGTTCGTGGTTACAGCCGCAGTCATGATGTTCATGCACATTACCGCAGCCGCAGGTGTCATTGTGATAAAAAGGATGCAGCCTGTTCTTTATTCTGTTGCTCATAGGGTCATCTCCTCTTACATATAAAATGAATAACTGTTCATATGAAGATTTAAACATATATACTGCGCATTGTCAAGTGGTTCGGGAATATTTTTCAAAAACAACTCAGGCATTCTTGCAGCGGTGTGATCGAAGGCGAAACATTCTTCCACCGGCCATGTCTGCGATCCGTTGGGGAGAGACATTTCAGAAAGAGGTGTTACCCGACGCGGATATTATTTTGTTATCTGCCACTTAGTGCTCTGCATCTTTGAAACGGGCACTTCTTCCGGGATGTTGAAGCAGCGTTGCACTGATATTCAGTGTTTGCAAAAAATAGTGCCTTCGCGGATAAAACGGAAACGGAGTCATATTTGGACATTTTGTGACAAAATGCCTGAAAATCAGACATCCGGCGTGAAATGTCTATTGAGGAGTTGGAAAATACACCTTAAAATGACGCCACAAGCAGCAAAACACCCGGTCAGATCAGAAATATGAAAATATAGAACTGGAACCGGGGAAGCAGACATAAAGTATGATAGGAGGTTACTATCATGGATGTATCAACAACAATTAAAAAATTCGGTTTGGAACAGGCGTTTAAGTATCTGTATAAAGACCCGGAAAAAAATCTTCTGAAACTGATGGACTGGGCCGACAAATTTGCTGGGGACCAGCTGGAACCCCAGAGAAAAATGGTCCGTACGGCGATGACAGATCCGGAACATCCGTATTATGGATATATCCGTCATATTATTCATGAGATTGATCCGCATGTAATGCAGACTACAGCAGTGAATTTCTTTATCAATGCCGTTCTGGTGGGGTGGAAGAAACAGGAGGAATGCCGCAAAAAGTACGGATGCAATATCCCGTGGGCCATTCTTCTCGATCCGACCAGTGCCTGCAATCTGCACTGCACCGGATGCTGGGCAGCAGAGTACGGAAATAAGCTGAACCTGTCTTATGATGAAATTGACAGCATTATTGAACAGGGCAAGGAACTTGGCGTTTATCTGTACATATATACAGGCGGTGAACCACTCGTCCGGAAGAAAGACCTGATCCGTCTCTGCGAAAAGCATTCAGACTGCGTTTTCCTTTCTTTTACGAACGGAACTCTGATCGATGAGGCTTTCGCGGATGAGATGCTCCGTGTGGGCAACTTTGTGCCGGCAATTTCTCTGGAAGGTTTTGAATCAGCTACAGATTTAAGACGCGGGGAGGGTGTGTATAAAAAAGCGACAGCGGCCATGGACCTGTTGAGAAAGAAGAAACTGTTCTACGGAATTTCTTCCTGTTATACGAGTGCTAACTTCGAATCTATCACTTCGGAGGAATACTTTGACACGCTGATTGAAATGGGGGCGTACTTTATCTGGTATTTCCACTATATGCCGGTCGGAAACGATGCATCTCCCGATCTGATGCCGACGCCGGAACAGAGAACGGAGGCGTATCGCAGAATCCGGAACTTCCGTTCCACAAAACCGCTGTTCGCCATGGATTTCCAGAATGATGCGGAATATGTGGGAGGATGTATTGCCGGAGGAAGACGATACTTCCATATCAATGCAAACGGCGATATTGATCCCTGTGTTTTTATCCATTATTCAGATTCCAATATCAGAGAAAAAACGATACTGGAAACACTTCAGTCACCGCTGATGATGGCATACCATGACGGGCAGCCTTTTAATGAAAATATGCTTCGTCCATGTCCGATGCTGGAGAATCCGGAAAAACTGAGAAAGATGGTAGCAGGAACAGAGGCGCATTCCACAGATCTGCAGTCTCCGGAGACGGTAGAACATCTCTGTGCAAAATGTGACAGATACGCTGCAGACTGGAAGCCTGTGGCAGATGAGCTCTGGAAAGAAAACAGAGAAAAAAGAGCAGAGAGAACCGGGAGGGAATGAAATAGATTGTGGCTCAGTGGAAGGAGGAATGAAACAGAGAACCGACGGAAAACGTCGGCCTGTGCTGTATCATTCCTCTTTGCTGTTTTTTTCCTGATAAGACTGTTCGGCTTTCAGAAAAGCATTTTTTCCTGCATCAAGAAACAGGTCATTGATGCGCCCTGCGTTTTTCTGGAGGTCATAATCCATCCCGCTGTCCAGCCAGTCTAAAATTACTCCAATCAGCATACATTTATAAAAGCGGATCAAAAGAGCTTTGTCCTGAGGTGAAACGTGTAGTTCAACTGTAACTGTATCAATGTACTGAGTCACTACATAAAGGGTACTGCGTTCCAGCTGCTTTAAGAAGACTTCACGCTGCAGAGAGCGGTAAATATGCAGCATGGCTTTTCTGCGCTGCAGACTGTGCCGGATCAGTGCCGAGAGACATTCAATCGGAGAGTCAAACTGACTGTAATTCTGTATTACTTCGTCTGCATCCACTTTTATTGTGGTTTCCAGCAGATCCGGAATATCGTGAAAATGGTAGTAGAAGGTGTTACGATTGATCTGACAGCGGTCAACAATATCCTTTACTGTAATTTTACTGAAGGGTTTTTCTTCCAGCAGCTGCCAGAAGGCCTCAATAATGGCAGCTTTTGTGCGATTCATGGCATCCACCTCCCATCGGAAGATTTTCTACAGTATAACATGAAAGGTTCCGTTTCATTTATTAAAAAAGTATAAACCTGTTGACAAAACAGAAACGGGTGATATAATCATTTTAAAAATAAACAGTTTAAAAACAAAATAAATTACTTCTTCGGGAGTAATCTATTTTTTGAAATTTCGTTAGCACTCGACATAAAAGAGTGCTGACAAAAAGAAAGGCAGGTTATTTTTATGAAGTTAAGACCATTGGGGAACAAAGTTGTTCTGAAACAGCTGGAAGCAGAGGAGAAGACACAATCTGGAATTATCCTGCCAGACAGTGCCAGAGAAAAACCGCAGGAGGCCATTGTGATTGCAGCAGGTCCGGGGCAGGAGACAGACGGAAAGCCAGAAAAGATGCAGGTTAAGGAAGGCGATAAAGTAATTTATACGAAATACGCCGGAACCGAGGTCAGGCTTGGAGAAGAAGAATACGTCATTGTCAGCCAGAATGATATTATGGCCATTGTAGAATAGACAGAAAAGAAGAAAGAAGGAATTGTATTATGGCAAAGGATCTCAGTTTTGATATTGAAGCAAGAAAGAAAATGGAAACAGGTGTGAACAAACTGGCGGATACCGTGAAGGTGACTCTCGGACCGAAGGGAAGAAATGTTGTTCTTGATAAATCCTACGGCACACCGTTGATTACAAATGATGGTGTAACCATTGCAAAAGAGATCGAGCTGGAAGACCGCTATGAAAATATGGGAGCGCAGCTGGTGAAGGAAGTTGCCACAAAGACGAATGATATCGCAGGTGACGGTACGACAACAGCCACCGTTCTTGCTCAGGCACTCGTCAAAGAGGGTATGAAGAACATCGCAGCAGGAGCCAACCCCATTGTTCTGCGAAAAGGAATGAAGAAGGCATCAGATGCTGCCGTTGCCGCGCTGGAGGAAATGAGCCGACCGGTGACAGGAAAGGATCATGTTGCAAAAGTTGCAGCGATTTCCTCCGGCAATGAGGAGGTTGGCCAGATGATCGCAGATGCCATGGAAAAAGTGGGAGAAAACGGTGTCATTACCATCGAAGAGTCGAAGACAATGCAGACAGAGATCGATGTAGTAGAAGGAATGCAGTTTGACAACGGCTATCTTTCCGGCTATATGTGTGATGACAAAGAGAAGATGGTTGCCAATATGGACAACCCGTATATCCTGATTACAGACAAAAAGATTTCCAATATTCAGGACATCCTTCCGATTCTGGAAAATGTGATGAGAGAAGGAAGAGAACTTCTGATTATTGCAGAGGATGTGGAAGGTGAAGCACTCACTACGCTGATTCTGAACAGGCTGAGAGGCGTACTGAAAGTGGTTGCCGTGAAAGCACCGGGATTTGGTGATAACAGGAAGAACATGCTTCAGGATATAGCAGTTCTGACAGGAGGACAGGTTATCACAGAAGATGTCGGTCTGCAGCTGAAAGATACAAAGATGGATATGCTCGGCCGTGCAAAATCTGTCAGAGTGACGAAGGATAATACAACGATTGTCAACGGAGCTGGCAGCAGCGAAGCAATCCGCGAGCGTGTTGCAACCCTGAGGCGCCAGAGCGAAGAGACAACCTCTGATTTTGACAGAGAGAAACTGATCGAACGGATTGCAAAGCTGGGCGGCGGAGTTGCAGTAATCCGTGTCGGTGCTGCGACAGAGACAGAGATGAAGGAAGCAAAATACCGGATGGAAGACGCCATGAACGCAACGAGAGCAGCCGTATCAGAAGGTATCATCTGCGGAGGCGGATCTGCGTATATCCATGCACAGAAGAAGGTCTGTGAACTGGCTGATTCTCTTGAGGGGGATGAGAAGACGGGCGCATGCCTTGTGGCCAGAGCTCTGGAAGCACCATTGTTTATCATTGCAGAGAATGCCGGACTGGAAGGTGCCGTCATCGTCAATAATGTAAAAGAGAGCAAACCGGGTATCGGATTTGATGCGCTTCATGAGACGTACGTTGATATGATGGAAGCCGGCATTATTGATCCTGTTAAGGTGACGAAGAATGCGCTGACAAATGCAGTCAGTGTGGCAGCAACACTGCTGACGACGGAAGCTGCTGTGGCAGATATCAAAGAGCCTGCTCCGGCAATGCCGGCAAATCCGGATATGGACTATTGATGCAGCTGTAAAGTCGGGGGTAAATGATCGTATCGGAAACCATCTGAATTTTCTGGAAGGAGGAGCTGATTTATGACGGATACACAGAGTATGGTGAGGAAGCCGGATGTAAAGAAACTGTCAAATGAACTGACTTATCGTCGCTACCTGATGAGCCGGGGGAAAGACAACAGGATATTTCGGAAGATAACAATCCCGGAATATATTGCTCTGTATTTCATTTCATCTGAAAATACAGCTTCCGGGGGAGCTCCGGAAAAGGTATATCTGAAGACGCTGGCTGAACGTATGCAGCTTGAGATATACCAGGTTTCCAAAATGGCGGGGGAGCTGAAGGACAGAGGGCTGATCGTCTGGTCCCATGATGGGAACGGCAGCCAGGGAACGTACGTGATTATCACAGAGACGGGACAGAAGCTTCTGCACGAACAGGAAGAAATTCTGAAAGAGTATTACGGAAGAGTGATTGAACAGTTCGGAGAAGAGAACCTGATTGATCTTCTGCAGAAAATGAGGCACCTGGAAAATGTGATGCGGGAAGTGGCGGAGAAGGAATGCTAAAAATATATTGACAAATACTGTAAATGCGCCTATGCTACATACCATAGATAACCTATTGAACAGATGGGGTATATGGGAATGAGAGGTGCGGAAGTAATGACAGAATGGTTCAGAACACGGATGAATTACATGTATGAGAGCAGAGAGATGAATATGTCTCTGCTCGGTTCCGGCTGTTTGAAATACGCATCATGCTTCCAGATACTTAACAGAGCGTAAGGTACGTTTGCAGAGAAGAAGGGGCTGTGCAGAGTAAGCGGGGAAGTATTTCTTCGCAGGTATTCGGCAGCAGTTCCCTGAAAAATCGGCGGGAAGCAGAGTGCTTCCCGCTTTTTTCTTTCCCCCAAAACGGTCAGAGAGGAGAAAAGTATGGATTATCAATTAGAAACACGATGTATATACGGAGAAAAACAAAGAAGGGACGCTCATCCTTTCTGAGCAGTAGCGGCACCGATTTATCAGACTGCAACATTTTCACATCCCGGAATCGGGGAATCCACCGGTTACAATTATACGAGAGAGAGCAATCCCACACGGGCAGAGCTGGAACAGATTATTTCATCAATGGAAGGAGCTGCAGATACGGTAGCCTGGCTGTGCGGATGGAGCGCCAGCAGGAAAATGCAGTCAGAATTGCGGAATGGCTCCGAAATCATGAGAAAGTACGGAAGGTTTTTTATGTGGGATTACCGGATCATCCGGGATATGAAGTGAATCGGAAGCAGTCGAGAGGGTTCGGCCGCATGATTTCATTTCAGACAGATATAGAGGAGACTGCAAGAAGGATACTGGAACGTGTACGGCTGGTTTCCTATGCAGAGAGTCTGGGCGGCGTGGAATCTTTGATTACGTATCCGATGCTTCAGACGCATGGAGATGTTCCGGCAGGCGATGCGGTATTGCTGCAGCAGCCGGTCTATTATCCGTTCAGTGAAATGATTATCGATAATCATCGAACTTTAATTAACAGTCCGCTGATTCAGGTGAATGGACATTATGAAATAGATTTTCAGGATTTTGAGAAAAAAGTGGCGGAAAACCAGGTGAAACTGTTGCTGCTGTGCAGCCCGCACAATCCGGTGGGCCGTGTCTGGAAAGACTGGGAGCTCAGGAAAATCGGAGAGATCTGCCGTCGTTATGACGTACTGGTTGTCAGTGACGAAATTCACAGTGATTTTACGTATGAAGGATACGAACACCACGTTTTTGCAAATCTGGATCCGGAATTCGCCGAACGGACGGTTACGTGTACAGCCCCAAGCAAAACATTTAATCTGGCAGGACTTCAGATTTCAAATATCTTCATATCGAATCCGGTTTTGCGGAGAAAGTTTAAAAAGGCTGTCGATGCAGCCGGGTACAGCCAGGTGAATGTGATAGGGTTAAAAGCGTGCCAGGCGGCTTATGAGGAGGGGGAACCGTGGCTTACACAGTTAAAAGCGTATCTTGCCCGGAATCTGCAGTTTGTGAGGGAATATCTGCAGCAGAATCTTCCGGAAATCAAACTGACGGAACCGGAAGGCACGTATCTGATCTGGCTGGATTTTCGCGCGCTGCATCTGACCGAAAAACAGCTTGAGGACCTGATTGTGAACAGGGCGCGGCTCTGGCTGGACAGCGGTGCCATGTTCGGAGCAGACGGTGAAGGATTTGAGAGAATCAATATTGCGTGTCCCAGAGTTGTTTTACAGCAGGCACTTATGCAGCTTAAGGAAGCGGTTCAGGGATGCTGCCGGGAGGAAAACAGAGATGAAAAATCCACTTCGTTATCAGATATCGGAATATGACTGCGGGCCGACGTCCATGCTCAATGCGGTCAGCTATTTGTTTGAGCGGGATGAGATTCCGCCGGAAATTATCAGAAATATCATGCTGTACTGCCTGGACTGCTATAACGGGGAGGGAGTGCTTGGAAAGTGCGGAACGTCCACAGCAGCCATGATGTTTCTGAGCAACTGGCTGTGTGGATTCGGGAAAATCGGGCAGCTGGATATTTCCAGCGAATACCTGTCGGGAGAAAGCGTATTTCTTGGATCGGAAAGCAGAATCAATGATGCACTCCGCAGAGGCGGAGCTGTCGTTGTCCGTCTGTATTATGACGTGGAGCATTACGTTTTACTGACCGGAGAACGGGATGGAAATATTCTGATGTTTGATCCGTATTACTGGGAAGAGCCGTATGAGCAGAAGGATGTCCTTATGGTGGATGACCATCCTGCCGCATATAACAGGGTAGTTCCCGAATATTACTTTAACCGGGAATCGAAACACTTGTACGCGCTGGGGCCGAAAGAGGGACGGGAAGCCGTACTGCTGTTTAACAACAAAACAAAGCTTACTCCGGAAAAAACCATTGAATATTTTATCTGATTCCAAAAGTAATTCTGTATAAAAACGAACATACATTCGAAAAAAGTGCTTGCAAAATCGCCTTCACTGTATTAGAATACAAAAAAGAACAGATGTTCGCATGACGTGAGTTCTGATTAAGAAGGGGATTTGGGAGTATGAGACGGAGTATGAAGAAAACAGAGGTATGTTACAGGGAACTGACGGCTGAGGGGAAGACAGCCTGTCTTGCGGCAGCATTTTTGGAGGAAGTTATTCTTTATTTACTTCTTGGGATCAGGGGAGGCATGGAGTTTCTTCCGGTATCAGCTTTTATTCTGATATTGCTTGCTGTTCTGAACGGTACGTTTCTGATTGAGTATACAGAGCTGAAGATGAAGATGCGTATGCAGCAGCTGTCATCTTTGCATTTTCGGAGGGATGTCAGCCACGCTGCCGCCGATGATTGCAGGAAAGCATCTTGAGAATGCGGGCGGGACGTGGTATGATAACCAGAAAAGGTATGCGGCTGCCGTGACAGAGGGAGCGCTGCCGGAAATGGGGATATGAGATGAATACGGAAAGAGAGAGAAGGTACGATGCCGTAATCTTTGATCTGGACGGCACGCTGCTGGATACGCTTGATGATCTGACGAACAGTGCAAACGCAGTGATGGAGATGCATGGTATGATGCAGTATACCAGGGATCAGATCAGAACCTTTGTGGGAAATGGAATCCGCAGACTGATACAGAGGATCGTTCCGGGCGGGGAAGAGAACAGCGAATTTGAACAGGTATATCAGGATTTCCGGACATACTATAACGACCATTGTATGGAAGAGACAGAGCCGTATCCGGGCATCATCGCATTGCTGGACTG
>JAXEBU010000038.1:0-3348 GCA_034093895.1 Candidatus Choladocola sp.
GTATTGTTGGTTTGGCGATTGACATTATACATGAAATGGGAGGTCAATGCTCTTTTTATATTCAAAAAGTGAAGATTTCCCATAAATACAAGGTTTTTAAAAGACTTTGAAACAAAAAAACAGGTAGTTTTTGACACTACCATTTGGATACAGGGGGGAACATACATGAAAAGTTTTGATATCAGGACAAAAATATACTTTGGAGATGAAGCATTGGACCGTCTTGTGGACATTCCGTACCACAGGGTAATGATCATTACCGATCCGTACGTGGTTCAGAGCGGTATGATCGGGATGATAACCTCACGACTGGCACAGGGCGAAAAAGAGTTTGAGATTTTCAAAGAAGTTGTGCCGGATCCGCCAATTGAGAAAGTGGCGGTGGGTGTGCAGGCACTGCTGCAGTATAGACCGGAAGCGATTGTAGCAGTGGGCGGAGGCTCTGCCATCGACTCTGCAAAAGCCATCCGGGAATTTGCGGCGAGAGCGGATCAGAATATGACGTCAATCGCACTGATTGCCGTACCGACCACCAGCGGAACAGGTTCAGAGGTCACTTCATTTTCTGTTATCTCCGATCCGGTGGAGCAGGTAAAGTATCCACTCGTATCAGACAGTCTGCTGCCGACGGAGGCTATCCTCGACGCATCGCTGACACGGAGTGTTCCGCCTTCCATTACAGCTGATACAGGCATGGATGTTTTTACTCACGCGCTGGAGGCGTATGTCAGCACAAACAATACGGAGTTTTCGAGTGCACTCTCCGAGAAAGCCATCGAAATTGTGGGCGGTTTTCTGCTCCGTGCATACCTGGATGGAAATGACACCCATGCACGGAAGAAGATGCATGTCGCTTCCTGCCTGGCAGGACTGGCATTCAATTCGGCTTCTCTGGGAATCAATCACAGTATGGCACATCAGCTTGGCGCACGATTCCATATTCCGCACGGACGTGCCAACGCCATGCTCCTTCCGTACATTATTGAGTTTAACAGTACAATCAACAAATACAGCCGCAGCCGGAAAGAATATCCGAAGCAGGTGGAAAAATACTGTACGGTTGCGCGTATACTGGGGGTACAGAATTTCAATACAATTACTACAATCCGGTCTCTTGTTGCATGGACTCAGTTTATGCTTCAGGAGATGCATATTCCGCAGTCAGTATCGAAGGCAGGCGTATGTACGGAAAAGGAATACTTTGATGCAATACCGGAGATGGCGGAAGCTGCCATGGCTGACGCATGTACTCCGACGAATCCGCGGGTACCGACGAAAGAAGACATTATTGACATTTACGAGAGACTGTGGTAAAAGAATCAGTCTGGATTTATGCTTTGCTGCAGGCCAGAAGAAACTTGTGATTTTGCCTAAAAATCAAAAGCTTTAATTGGTGATATTATACGAATTTACAACGGGACGAGCAAAAACAGTTGCAAGTCCCGTTTTTGTATGATACTATAAAACCATGAATTGGAAACGTTACCGAGAGCGTTACCGAAAACGCTCCCGAAAGAAACAGGATAACGTTTGGCGGGTTCAAAATACTATTCTGAAAAGGAGAGGTAAAGATGAGAAAGTTTAAAAAGTATTTTGCAGCAGCGATGTCCGCAGCAATGGTAGCAGGTCTGGCAGTTGTTCCGGCATCAGCAGAAGAAGCAACAGGTTCTGTTTACTACCTGAACTTCAAACCGGAGCAGGCAGAGCAGTGGGAAGAGCTGGCAGCAGCTTACACAGATGAGACGGGTGTGGAGGTAACAGTTGTTACAGCAGCATCCGGTACGTATGAAAAACAGCTGAAGTCAGAGATGGCAAAGGACGAAGCTCCGACCATGTTCCAGGTAAACGGCCCGGTAGGTCTGGCTGCATGGAAAGATTACTGCTACGACATGAAGGACAGTGAGCTGTACAGCCATCTGAAGAGCGATGATTTCGCACTGAAAGAGGGAGACTCTGTATACGGCATCGCATACGTAATCGAGACTTACGGTATCATTTACAACAAAGCTCTGCTGGCTGACTACTGTGCACTGGACGGTGCTGTGATCGCAGATGCTTCCGAGATCACGAGCTTTGATACACTGAAAGCAGTAGCAGATGATATTCAGGCACGTAAGGATGAGCTTGGAGTAGAAGGTGCATTTACTTCTGCAGGTATGGATTCCTCCTCTGACTGGAGATTCAAGACCCATCTGGCAAACCTTCCGATCTACTATGAGTACCAGGCAGACGGTATCGGATCTACCGACGCAATCAAGGGAACATACCTTGACAACTACAAGGCAATCTGGGATCTGTATCTGACAGACTCTACAGTAGAGCCGACAATGGTAGCAAGTATGACAGGTGAAGATTCTGCAGCTGAATTCGCACTGGGCGAGGCAGTATTCTATCAGAACGGTACATGGGCATACGGCGATATCACAGGAAATGAAGTGGCAGATGAGGATCTGGGAATGCTTCCGATCTACATTGGTGTAGAGGGTGAAGAGAATCAGGGTCTCTGCACAGGTTCTGAGAACTACTGGTGTGTAAACACACAGTCTTCTGAGGAAGATATCCAGGCAACTCTTGATTTCATGAACTGGGTAATCACAAGCGATACAGGACGTTCTTCTCTGGCAAACGATATGGGATTCACAACTCCGTTTGATACCTTCACAGAGGAATACCAGGCAGCTAACCCGCTTCTCGATGCAGCAAACGAGTATATCGATGCAGGCAAGACTTCTGTAGCATGGTGCTTCACAACTATGCCGTCTGAAGAGTGGAAGAACGGTGTAGGAAGTGCTCTGACAGAGTATGCACAGGGTACCGGCGAATGGGACGGCGTTGTATCTGCATTCGTAGATGGATGGGCAACCGAGTACGCAGCAGCAAACAACTAAATCCATTATCAGACATAGTGTTTCAGATAAAGGGGTGGGCAGTGCTTTGCCCGCCCTTTTTCACAGAATCAGGAAAGAGTAAGTGGAGGTAGGAGATAAAATGAATAATAAATCCATGAAGAAATACGGCCCTGTATTTCTGCTTCCGACAATGATAGCATTTACGATCGGGTTTATTGCACCGTTTATACTTGGTATTTATCTTTCATTTTGTGAGTTTACAACGGTCACCGATGCAAAATTTGTAGGGCTGAAAAATTATATCCGGTTCTGGAACGATCCCAGTGATGTGTTCCTGCATTCTCTGTGGTTTACGGCACTGTTTACCATTGTAACAGTGATCCTGATCAATGTGCTCGGCTTTGCGGTAGCACTGGCACTGACAAAGAAAATCCGCGGCACCAATCTGTTCCGTACCGTATTCTTTATGCCGAACCTGATCGGCGGTCTGGTACTGGGA
>JAXEBU010000039.1:0-2659 GCA_034093895.1 Candidatus Choladocola sp.
ACCTCTACGTGTTCTGTAGTGTGTCAGTCTTATAAGAAGATAATATCAGAAGGAAGACAGATTAGATAGCGAAAAATCAATGCATCAGTTTCATGACGCATTGGTGTCTTTCGCAGAAAGACGGGAAATAATGATGAAAAAGAAACAAATTCTTGTTGTTGAGGACAATATGCTCAACAGAGAGATCCTGGTGGATATTCTTTCTGAGGAATACGATGTGCTGGAAGCGGAAAACGGAAAAGAGGCACTCAGTATTCTTCACCGGGAAAAGGAGGAGGTTGCGCTGATCCTGCTGGATGTTCAGATGCCGGTCATGGATGGGTTCACCTTTCTGGAGAGAGCCAAGGCTGAGCCGGAGCTGGCGCTGATACCGGTGATTGTAATGACGCAGGGAGACAGTGAGTCAGATGAATTAAATGCGCTGTCCCACGGTGCAACGGATTTCGTGCCAAAACCGTATCGCCCGAAAATTATCCTCCACCGGATATCCAGTCTCATTAATTTTCGCGAGACGGCTGCCATGGCAAACCAGTTCAAATACGACCGGCTGACGGGAATGTACAGCAAAGACTATTTCTGCCAGCTGGTACGTGAGGTTCTGCGGCAGAATCCGGATCAGGAGTATGATATTGTCTGTTCTGATATAGAGAATTTCAAGCTGTTCAATGATTCCTTCGGTGTCGAAGCGGGAGAGCGTCTTCTGCGTGAAATGGCCGGATATTTTATGGAGAGGACGAAAGAAAATGAAATCTTCAGCCGGTTTGGTGCGGATCACTTTATCTGGCTCCGGGAACGGAGTGAGGAATACGATGATGAAATGTTTCTGGAGGTTGCCAGACACATCAATGATCTGCCAAATGCCAAAAATCTTTCTCTGAAATGGGGAATCTACAGGATTACAGACCGTTCTGTGGAAGTGGAGCAGATGTGTGACCGGGTTCTGCTTGCGGCAGACAGCATTAAGGGGCAGTACCATAAGTATTTTGCAGTGTATAATGATATACTCCGTGATAAGCTGCTGCAGGAACAGTCAATGGCGGATGAGATGGAGGCGGCTTTGCTGGAAGGGCAGTTTGATGTTTATTTTCAGCCAAAGATCAGCCTGATGGACGGAACGCTTTCCGGTGCGGAAGCTCTTGTACGCTGGATTCATCCGGAGAAGGGATTTATATCTCCGGGAGAATTTATCCCTCTGTTTGAGCGGAACGGTTTTATCACGAGACTGGATCAGTTTGTGTGGGAACGCACCTGCCTTCGGCTGAAACAGTGGAAGGAAAAGGGATACGGCCGCCTGCCGGTGTCGGTGAACGTGTCCAGAGCCGATTTTTATCAGACGGATCTGTGCGATATTCTGTTGGAGCTGATTCGGAAATACGATCTGCAGCCGTCGGATCTCCACCTGGAAATTACAGAAAGTGCATATATGGAAAACCCCAGACAGATACTGAGCATTGTACATGATCTGAGGAATCTGGGATTTATTCTTGAGATGGACGATTTCGGCAGCGGATATTCCTCTCTGAATATGCTGAATCAGATGGAGCTGGATGTAATCAAGCTTGATATGAAGTTCGTCCGCAGCGAAACGGTAAAACCTGCAAATCAGGGAATACTGCGCTATATTGTGGAGCTTGCACATTCCATTCATCTCAGCGTTGTCGCGGAAGGGATCGAGACGCAGGATCAGCTGATGCGTCTGAAATCACTTGGCTGTGACTATGGACAGGGATACTTTTTTTCACCGCCTGTGACAGGAGAAGTGTATGACGGGATGCTGAAAGAGCAGAAAGAAAAGAGAAGCAAAGCTGTAAAACAGGAAAACAGAGATGAGAGCCGCATCCGTCATATCCTGGTGGTAGATGATGATCCGTCCTATCGGGAAGTCATAGAGCGTGCTTTCGGAGCAGAATACAGAATCTGGGAAAGGGGAGATGCCGACAGTGCCGTCAGTCTTCTGATGGAGCAGAGCGACAGGGTTTCCATCGTGATTCTGAGTATGCTGCTCCCTGAAAACAGCAGTTTTGAAGTGCTGAAGCTGATAAATGAGAACAGGAAGGTGTGGGGAATTCCCGTTCTGGCCACAGGTACCTATAACAGCGCACTGGAAAAAGCTGCACTGCAGTTCGGAGCCGATGACTATGTGGGAAAATCAGGTGACGGCTACAGCCTTAAGAGAAGAATGGAACGGATTGAGGGATGGATCACTTACCGGGACAGAGAATCGCAGCTTCTGGATGAAGTATTCCGCGATTATCTGACAGGGCTGCTGAACCGGCGCGGGCTGCATGCTGCAATCAAGTCTCTTCAGCAGCAGGATTTTCCGCTGGCGGTATATTTCTTTGATCTGGATGATCTGAAAAAGATCAACGATCAGAGCGGCCATGAAACGGGAGACAGAGTACTGAGATCTTTCGGAAGGATACTCCGCCATTATACACGCAATACGGATATTCTTGCCCGCTATGGCGGAGATGAGTTTGTGATGATTCTGAAGAATGTTCCATCAAAAGAGTTTGCTTTGAAAAAAGGAGAAGATATCTGCAGGCTGTTCCGGGACAGCCAGACAGAGGAGATCACAGCTGCATCCTGCTCATCAGGAATTGTACTGTGCGGAGGCAATGAGAAACTTTCACCCGAGCTGTTTCAGCGGGCGGACAGA
>JAXEBU010000040.1:0-8675 GCA_034093895.1 Candidatus Choladocola sp.
CGGACGACCCAAGGAGGGAGGGTTACTTACACTGCCGAAGCAGTACGGCCGGGCTACCTACCGGCTCTGGCAGAAAAATCTGCGTTGCGTTTTTATCTTTGCAGTCTGATTGTATCATCTGTACGGTACCGTTGCAATAAATTCCGGTCAGATTGCCGTAATATACCTGAAAAACTGTTTTATACATTCTGCACTTTTATTTTCTGCAGAGAAATGATATGAATGATAAACTGCTCCACCATCTGAAAGAGTCCCGCCGCAAAGCAATACAGTCCTATGCCGCATGGAACCATAAATAAATACAGACTGTTTACAAGCAGAATTGCCGCAATGGCACTGAATGGCTGCTTCTGAAGTTCCAGTTCCCTGAACAGCTTCATATAGGGATAGAATTGCGGCAATATCTGTACAATCAGCGTTGCAGCCGGCAGAATAAGCAAGTGATCTCTGACCAGAAGAGACGAAATCCACGGCAGCAAAACGGTTGCACATGCAGCGTTTGAAATCATACGAATCGCATTGTATAAGCCAATCATAACCGGCAGCTGCAAAACAGAAACAAGACAGCTTCCCATCCCTGTCCCGTTTTCTTTACAGACTTTCTGAATCTCTTTTTCTATCTGCCTCTGATCATTTTTATATCTGCTTTTTATCGTATCAATCCTCTGGCTGATCTCTTTCTGTTTTCTCATCTGCTTCCGCTGACTGACATCCAGAGGTACCAGCAGTGCCCGGAACAGGATGGTCGCAAACACAATAGAAACACCATAATCACCTGTTACAGAAAACAACAGTTCAATTCCATTTTTCAGAAAATGCGTTAACATACTCATAACGTTTCCTTCTCCTGTTCCGAATCATTCTTTTGGATACTGCCGTCGCCCTCTGATAAACGTTGTTTGCTTTTTCTGAATTTCCAGAATCCATATCCGAAAATAACAAAAATCACAGCATACATCGCCAGCAGCAGTATGCTCAGTTTTGTTTTTCCGGCATACACATCCATCAGATGAGCAGCCGGAAGGCTGAAAATTCCAATCCAGAAACAAATTACGAGCAGCCGTTCCGCCCACGGCCACCGGATCAGCAGTGAAGTCAGCGGCCGGTAGTAAAACACCCCAGTCTGCGTAAATTCATTCATGTCATCCAGCAGCTCTCTGATCTCTGAAAAATGCTTTCCATTCTTTTCTTCCTGATGGACGTAATCCAGATACCGGTCAATATGATCTTTATCAATACTCCGCTCCCGTAAAACGAGCTCACATAACTCAATTGCGCCCTGAAGATTCGTAAGCTGTTCTTCCAGTTCTTTCTTCTGTCTCGACAGAACCTCTTCCCTTTCAGCCTGATGATTCAGCAGCAGATAAATTGTCTCAATCGATATTCCCATTTTGCGGTAGAGCAGAATTTCTTTTATCCGGAAGACATCTTCCTCCGAGTACTCTCTGTAATTACTGTTCTGCGCCCGCTGCGGAGCCAGAAGTCCTTTTCTTTCATAAAACCTGACATTACTGATGTTCAATCCTGTGCGTTTTGCAACCTCTCCGATTTTCATAGTACATACTCCTGTTCTGGTCAAATCCACCGTTTTTCTTTCTTTATACAGCCTGCACCAAGTGAAGAGTCAAGCAAATTTTCAATTCTTCTTATCGGAATCCGCCTCTGTATCAGACAAAGACTGCTCAATTATATCCAGCTTCCGGAAGTTCACAAAATCCACCTGTTTTCCATACGTATCAATCATCGCCCGGACTTCTGCATTCTTTTTTTCCTCAGGAAGATTTTTCGCCTTCGTGTAAAGCAATTTCATCATTGTTTTATGAGGAAAATCCAGCCTGCTGTAATCAATCCCGCCCCTCAGGTGATATAATTCCGCCTTTTCATATATCTCAGGAGGAAGCTGTTTTTGCAGAGATTTTCTGATATTTTCAATGTTCTGATCATCTTCCACATCGGCAAGGCCTACCGTGACAATCAGTAATCTCTTATATGCAGACTTAATTATTGCCGGAAGTGTCTCTTTGAGTCCTTTCACACCACCCGCATATAAACCACCAAAATAAATGATTGTCTCACAATCTTCCGGTATATTGATCTTGCCGTAAGGTGCCGGTTGTATGCCGGTTCTCTTCGCCAATTCTCTGGCATATCTTTCTGTTGTTCCATATTTTGTTCCATAAATAATCAGCGCTTTTTCCATCTTTTCTTCTATCCCCCATTCGTACGCATGGTTTATTCTCTTCTATATTCAAGTCGAACGCACGTGAGACTTGGCGTGCGATTCCGGTCAGCTTAAGCTGACATCCTTCTTCTCAGAATTGCTGCACATCTTCGCGGAGCGTTTATCTCAGTCGGAGTTTAGACTCTCACTGAGATGAATTTGTTATTACTCCCCACTGTTATGAAGTCTTCTTCGGCTGAGATAAACTGATGTAACTTGAAAAAGTGTGCTTCTCCCACCCTGGCGTGTTATAAAACAACAGGAAGCACACTTTTTCTCACCGGATGGAGATTGTGAAAGAATTTCAGAATTCCAAACCGTACGCTATTTAGTTTTACTTAAGTAAGAGGACTTGCTCATGGTAACGACACGTTTCGTTTTCAGCGTGCAGCGGTAATATGTCGTTTTCGGATATTTATAATCCGCATAATAAAGATACGTCGGTGTAATTTTGTTTATATGATACGCTTTGATATTTTTGGCAATTGTACTCTTTTTGCCTGTTGTCACATCGTATCGCCGAATTGTATATGTAATTGCTCCGCTGTTAAGATAATCACCGGTCGTTGCATAATAAAGGTATTTTCCGTTCAGCGTATACGCAGCGGCACTTTTCGTAACACACGTTTTCTTTCCTGTTTTCGTATTATACACATAAATCGGATACGTCACCCAGCTGCCGTGTGTCTTTGTAGATTCACAGACAATATAATTTTTGTACTGCGCACCGTATCCGGCGGATACCACCTTGCTCAGCTTACCCGAAGAAATATAATATCGATAGCATGCAGTATTATCGGAAGGATTCCATCCTGTGATGTAAATGCTTCCCCCGGATATCGTTTCAATATCATACCCGTAATAACTTCCCGAAAGCGATTTCAGACGGCTTACCTTTCCTGTCGAAATATTTTTCCGGTACAGATAGCAGTATGGATTTCCGTTGCTGCGACTGGTTCTGGAAGACACCACAAAATAGATATTTTGTCCACTAACCGCAATTTGAGTGCTTACATATCCGCCGCTCACCTGAATTTTTGTAACTGTTTTTCCGTTTTTCGTCACACGAATCCCGCCTGAGCTGTCACTGACTGCCTTATAAGAAGCAGCAGCAGCCGTAACCGGAAAAACAGTCTGCGCAAAAAAGCAGGCAGTCATTAACAACACCAATAATCTCCTGAAAATCCTTTTTTTGTTGTCCATTGTTCTCCCTCCTTCTGACAGATTACCACTGTCATTCTCATGTTCTGTTTCAGATTTTTACATTTTGCCAACCTTTTTCTACAAATCTCTTATACATATTCTGATTGTATCATTTTTGTGATGCTTCTGCAATCTTATTCACCTGCATCATCTGTCAAATCATTCATTAATGTCCAGAATGTATCAAAGTTTTCCAGCTCATAAATACGAATTCCGTTATAAACGCGATATTCCAGGTTCTTAAGATTCAGGCTGATTGGAATTTCTGCTCCATCTTCAAAGGTAAAGAGCATTCCGTTATAATTATCCGTAACACTTTCCTCTGTTTCATCCCCTATCCTGACTGCTGAAAACGCATCCACTACCTCTGCTATAGTTTTTGCATCTTTGATTTCAGCTTCACTGATTTCCCCGCCGCAATCAATCCAGAGATTAATCTGTATCGGAAGTTTCGTTGTGATTTCTGTCATATGCGGTTCCGCCAATTCAAGATACAGAAGTTCTCCTTTCTGCGGAATATGAATTGGTGGTTTCTCATCTGCTGTATACACTTCCAGAACCGTCATTTCACAAAAAGAAGGTTCTTCCGGATATTCGATCCTTCCACTCATCTCCAACGTTGCTGTGCCGCCAGGTGCGATTGGCGTATCCTGTCCGTTATAAATCCCCCATCCTGAGAAGATTTCATTTTTCTGCTCATCAAAAAATTTCACTCCTGTCTTTATTTCCATAATCTCCCTGTCAGAATGATTTGACAGTTCAGCATTAAGAAAATAAAGTACGGATTTCATCGCTTTCTTCTTTTCATAACGGCACTGTGTTACTTCTGCAGCAACATGACACAAAAGATCCTCTTTCGCCGCCTCATTCATTTCCGTCTCGTCTTCTATGAAAATTTCCTGCGATTCTTTTGCTATCACAGATACAGGGCATAACATGAAAACAGCTATCACGCCTGCCAGTACTTTCCTGATTAGATTGTTCATCACTTTCACCTCCTATATTTCTTTTCCCTTTCCTCATCGTTTCAGTGAAGCATCACAACTTCTTTTCTTCACAGAGAACCTCTGATTCTATCAGCGATCCATGTAATTTTATTATAGCAGAAACAGATAAAAAAGAAAGATAATACATCCAGAGCAAATGTCAATATGATTTGCTCTTTATTTTCTCCTCTTCTCGCACAGCCGCATTTTGCTTGACTATTGCATGTCTTTTCAATATGCTCTGTTCTTTTTCGGCTGTTCTTTTCCGGCTGTTCTTTTCCGGCTGTTCTTTCTTCCTGTTTTCAAATTTTTCCGGCTGTTCGTCTTCTCGAATCTGGTTTTCTTGTATAATGTACCAGAAGAATGTAAACACCATATTTATCGCTGAATGTTTTTAATCGTGTAATATTCTGTTAGTGATTCGCATAACTGAATTTATCTCCATCTATTTCCTTTACTTTCTGCAGTGTATCAATAATAATCAGCCTTGCATCTTTATGCTGATCTGCAAACTGATTCAACTGTTCTTGCATACAGTTCTGGCATATATTTTTCAGTGCATGAGGAGCACTGCGCCCCACCCAGCTGTTATTACATATTTCTAAGCAATAGAAAAAAACGTATTATCAGAATCATATTAAATATTCGTGAATTATAATATTCACTGATTTGATGCTTATTGGATTCCGTTTTGTCTCTGCCGTGATAATCAGATTTTTTCCCGGCAAAATACCAGATGCTTCCATACTCTGAATTCGTTTTATTGCATTTTCTGCATATTCTGCGTCATCCAACATCCCCAGATGTTCCCAATAGAATACTTTTCGTGTCCTCTTATTCAGTATTGTAAAATCCGGATATATTATTTTATTATCTGATAACTTTAAAGGATATTCATATCGATATGGTATATTCTTTCGTTCAAACAGATCCGCCAATATTTTCTCTGATTTTGATCTTACCCTTTCTCCCTTCAATGTATAAATTTCTACCATACCTTCTGCAAATTCTTTGCCCTTATATTTTACGTCCTGCCATTTTTCTGCGTATTCCTCATCCGAAATAAATCGCGGAATAATTAGTTTTCTTCGCTCGCTATGGCATTTTTCATAAACATCTGTCGGATCTGCCTGTATGTAAACATCTCTCATTTTACGTGCTGCTTTTACTCTGTTCTCTAATACTTTTAATAGCTTCTGATCATAATCCTTCTGCGCCAGATTCCTGACTAATTCCTTCTGTTCTTTTTTGATATATTGACGACACAGAGGTGCTTCTTTTGGTGATAATTGTCTGCAATTTCTACGATAGTACTGTATAGATTTATTACTACGATTAATTTGTAATGTACCTTCCGGATACGCGGGCAAATTTTTCTTCAATTGTTGAATTATTTTTTCCAGCTCTTCGATCTCTTGATTTAATCTATGAATTATTTCGCTCACATTTCCTCCTTATTTATGCTTAATGATGAATCTTTTTGCTTTTACAAGTAATTCTAATCTGTGCTGCATGATACTGATTGCTGATGTTTTGTGAGGATCCTGACATGTATTTATGTACCTATTTTACATGTACATTTGTTGCTTTCTGTCCATGACATGCATTTATGCGCTTATTTTACATGTACATTTGTTGAATTCTATGCATGACATGTATCTATGTCCCTGATTTACATGGATATTTGTTGCTTCCTGCCAATAACATGTATTTATGTGCCTGTTTTGCGTGTACATTTATTGAGTTCTGATCCGGACATGTATTTATGTACTTTTCTTACGTGAGAATAATAAAGATAATTTTTTGATATGAAAATATAATCGGGATATTGGATTTTGTTTGATAAAACCCCAGAAGCCTGAACTTCTGGGGTTAAGATCTGAATTAATACTCTGATAACAGACTATGATTACTCGATGATTGTAGCAACACGGCCTGATCCAACAGTACGTCCACCTTCACGAATAGCGAATGTAAGACCCTGCTCCATAGCGATCGGATGGATCAGTTCGATTGTCATTTCTACGTTATCACCAGGCATGCACATTTCTGTTCCTTCCGGAAGGTTGATCACACCTGTAACGTCTGTTGTTCTGAAGTAGAACTGCGGACGATAGTTGTTGAAGAACGGTGTATGACGACCACCCTCGTCTTTGGTCAGTACGTATACCTGAGCTGTGAATTTTGTATGACATTTGATTGAACCCGGTTTGCAGAGAACCTGTCCTCTTTCGATGTTCTCTCTCTTGATACCACGAAGCAGAGCACCGATGTTGTCACCAGCCTGAGCCTCATCAAGAAGCTTACGGAACATTTCGATACCGGTTACAGTTGTCTTCTGGATTTCTTCTTTAACACCAACGATTTCAACTTCCTCGTTCAGATGAAGTGTACCACGCTCTACACGGCCTGTAGCAACAGTACCACGACCTGTGATTGTGAATACGTCCTCGACCGGCATAAGGAACGGCTGATCTGTTGCACGCTGCGGATCCGGAATCCACTCATCTACTGCGTCCATCAGTTCCATAACCTTGTCGCCCCATTCGCCTGACGGATCTTCCAGAGCCTTCAGAGCAGAACCCTGAATGATCGGTGTGTCATCTCCCGGGAACTCATACTCGTTCAGGAGCTCACGGATTTCCATATCTACCAGCTCAAGGAGCTCTTCATCGTCTACCATATCGCATTTGTTCATGAATACTACGATGTACGGAACACCTACCTGGCGGGACAGAAGGATATGCTCTTTTGTCTGAGCCATAACACCATCAGTAGCAGCTACTACAAGGATAGCACCATCCATCTGAGCAGCACCTGTGATCATGTTCTTTACATAGTCAGCATGGCCCGGGCAGTCAACGTGTGCGTAATGTCTCTTCTCTGTCTCATACTCAACGTGAGCAGTAGAAATCGTGATACCACGCTCTCTCTCTTCCGGAGCTTTATCGATATTTTCGAAATCTGTAGCGGTGTTACCAGCAACTCTCTCAGACAGAACCTTTGTAATAGCAGCTGTCAGAGTTGTTTTACCATGGTCAACGTGTCCGATAGTACCGATGTTACAATGCGGTTTAGTTCTTTCAAATTTAGCCTTTGCCATTTTGAATGTCCTCCTTAATAAATAGCTTTTCGCATCATTTCTTTGATTGATTTAATACCAGCTAGATTTGATTATATTTCAAAACAGCCGGTTTTTCAAGCTTATTTTTTAATACTTACTGTTTATTTTTGACTGCCGTTCCTGCCGCATACGTTTGTCTGCGGCAGGCTGACAGCAGCTCACAACTTTGTATTACTCAGTTGTTTTTATTTTGTTTTTGCACTCAGAACCTTCTCCTGTACGGACTTCGGAACCTGCTCATATCTCTCGAAGAACATGGAGTAGTTTCCACGCCCCTGTGTCTTGGAACGAAGGTCTGTAGAGTATCCGAACATCTCTGCAAGCGGAACGTATCCTCTTACGATCTTTCCGCCGCCGATATCATCCATACCCTCAATACGTCCACGACGTGAGTTGATATCACCGATTACATCACCCATGTACTCTTCCGGCATGGTAACTTCAACCTTCATGATCGGCTCAAGCAGTACCGGATTTCCTTTCTTCATAGCATCCTTGAATGCAAGGGAACCTGCAATGTGGAATGCCATTTCACTGGAATCGACTTCATGGTAAGATCCGTCGTATACATTAGCGTGTACACCAAGTACCGGATATCCGCCAAGAACACCTGCCTTGGCAGCTTCTTCGATACCTTCTCCGACTGCCGGGATGTATTCCTTCGGGATAGCACCGCCGACAACAGTTGACTCGAATTTGAAGGTCTCTTCGCCGTTCGGATCCATCGGTGTGAAGATAACTTTACAGTGACCGTACTGTCCACGTCCACCGGACTGTTTTGCGTACTTGCTGTCAACTGTAACTTCTTTTGTAAATGTCTCTTTGTAAGCTACCTGCGGTGCACCAACGTTAGCCTCTACCTTGAATTCACGAAGGAGACGGTCAACAATGATCTCCAGATGAAGCTCACCCATACCAGCGATGATGGTCTGTCCTGTTTCCTGATTGGTATGTGCGCGGAAGGTCGGGTCTTCTTCTGCAAGTTTTGCAAGAGCAATAGCCATTTTTTCCTGACCTGCCTTGGTCTTCGGTTCGATTGCAAGGTCGATAACAGGCTCCGGGAACTCCATTTTTTCAAGCTCGATAGGAGCTTTGGGGTCGCAAAGGGTATCGCCGGTGGTAGTGTACTTAAGGCCTACCG
>JAXEBU010000041.1:0-9179 GCA_034093895.1 Candidatus Choladocola sp.
GCAAAGTTGGCGACTTTTGAAACTACAAGTACACGGATTTTCCCTTCACGAAAATCGTTGTAAATACGATCGCGTTCTACGGTAGGTGTTTTTCCTGTGATTATAGGGCAGCCAAGTTCTTTTACGATTTCATCCAGCTGCTGCAGATGATAAAGCGTCCGGTCATATTGCTGCACCGCCTGCAACTGTTATTTTGCCATACGATAAATTGCTTCGATATCTTTGCGGTTCAGTACTTTGAACTGTCCGATGGTCCGTTTATCCATGAAGCTGCATTTATAAGCGAGCTCTTCGATCTGCTGTTCGGTCAGTTCGATTCCCAGTTCCCGGATAGATACAGGCATATCAATTGCATGATAGAATTCTTCCATCCGCCGGATTCCTTCCAGCGCTGTCTTTTTCGGATCTGAAAAATCGTTGGTCACGCCCATTACGTTCACTGCAAACTGTGCAAAACGTTCCGGCTTTTCTTCGTATACATATCTTGCCCAGCTGCCCCACACTGCTGCAAGTCCGGCTCCGTGTGCCACGTCAAACATACCGCCCAGCTCATGCTCCAACTGATGACATGCCCAGTCACTCACTGTTCCGCATCCGGTCAGACCGTTATGGGATAAACTTCCGGCCCACATTACCTGAGCTCTGGCTTCATAATTCTCCGGATCTTCTTTTAAGGTCCGGGCACTCTGCATCACGGTACGCAGCAGAGCTTCTCCGATTCCGTCTGTCAGTGGGGTATCAGTTTCTGTGGTAAAATACCGTTCCATGGTGTGCATCATAATATCCACGCATCCGCTGGCCGTCTGATAAGCCGGAAGAGTATAGGTGAGTTCCGGATTCATAATGGCAAAACGGCATCTGCAGAAGTTGCTGCCGTATCCTCTTTTCAGCCATCCGTCCTCATTTGTAATGACAGAAGAATCGCTCATCTCACTTCCTGCCGCTGCAATCGTCAGAACAGCACCGATCGGAAGGCACCCCTGAGCTACTCTTTTTTTCGCATAAAAATCCCAGACTTCTCCTTCGTTTGCCACACCGTACCCAATGGCTTTTCCAGAATCAATGACACTGCCGCCGCCTACAGCCAGAATGAAATCCACTCCTTCTTTCCTGCAAAGTTCGATACCTTCATGCACCTTGCTCAGACGGGGATTGGGAACGACTCCGCCCAGTGTGACATAAGAAATACCTTCCTTTTCCAGAGAGCGGCAGATACGGTCCAACAGCCCGCTTTTCTTTGCACTGCTGCCGCCATAGTGGACAAGAACTTTGCTGCAGCCCTGTGCTTTTACAAGCTCACCGGTCCTTTCCTCTGCCTGCTTTCCAAAAACTACTTTTGTAGGTGTAAAATACTCAAAATTAACCATAAGAACCCCCTTTTTGTATGAATAAGTTGAACTGCTGATGAGCCAGATACCAATTTGTTTTCTGACCCATATAAATATTAAATTTTATATATTATATCAAATGAATACAGCGCTGTAAATGCTTATGTATACAACATTTAGAAGACAGATTTTGAGAATTGAGAGGTTGCAATGCCCGGAACTGTGTAGTACACTTTATGCAGAAACAGATAATATTTCCGGGAGGTCAGACGGATGGAAAACAGCGGAAAGGGATTCAGCACAAAAGTATGGAAAAACAGATGTATGGTCTGTCTGGCATTAAGTCTGCTTTTTTCACTGTTTTGTATCAATGTTGTGGCAAAAGCAGAGGAACAGAGGACGATTCGTGTGGGCTTCTATCAGGTAGAGGGCTATCATGAACTGGATGATGATGGAAAACGCCGGGGCTACGGATATGAATTTCTGCAGAAAATCGGCCGTTATCTTCCGTATACGTATGAGTATACAGGTTACGATAAAAGCTGGCAGGATATGCTCGTTATGCTGGAGAACGGAGAAATTGACCTTCTCACCGGCGGCGGCAAGACGGAAGAACGGGAAAGACAGTTTGGCTATTCGGAATATGCCATCGGTACAAATATTACCACACTTACGGTCAGAGAAGATGATGACCGGTTTGAACCCGGTAACTATCAGACGTATGACGGAATGAGAATAGGGTTTGTGAATAACAGCTTTCGTGCAGAGAATTTTAAAACGTATGCGGAAGAGAACGGTTTCACATACATCCCCGTATATTATGACAACTTTGAAGAGCTGGCGAAGGCGCTGCAGAACGGCGAAATTGACGGGATTGTCAGTTCAAATCTCAGGAAACTGGAAGATGAGGTGATACTGGATCAGTTTGACTACAGTGATTTCTATGTTATGACACAGAAGGAGGACACAGAGCTTCTGGATGAGGTCAATAAAGCGATCCGGCAGCTGGATAAAGACGAACCGGGGTGGCGTACAAGTCTGCTGTATCGTTTTTACGGACAGAACGATCAGAATATGCTGACCCTGACTGCAGAAGAGAGCGGATACCTGCATGCGGTACAGGAGGACGGAACTGTTTTCAAAGTGCTTGTAAATCCTGACAGAAAACCGTATTCGTATTTTGAGGACGGAGAAGTAAAAGGAATCATTCCGACGATTTTTGCGTGTGCTGCAGACAGACTGGGAATTTCATATGAGGTTCTGGTGACGGAAAACAGAGAGGAATATTATCAGAAGCTGATATCGGGCGAAGCGGATATCTGCATGGACATGGGATTTGATTATGCGGAGGCTGAAAACTGCGGGTACAAGCTGACAGATCCCTATATGGGTACGGGATTTTCCAGAATCACCAGGAAGAATTATGCGGGAGAAGTGAAGACTGTCGCGTCCATAAAGCGATCCTTTCTGATGTCTGACTATCTGGAGAAGCGATATGAAACACAGAATATCAAATATTATGATTCTATTAAAGAGTGTGTGGGTGCGGTAGAAAGCGGAGATGTGGATGCTGCATTTCTTTATACGTATACGGTGCAGCAGATCATGAATGAGGATATACGCAACCGGTTTGACTCTGTGAATGCAAGCGGAGAGTATGTTTCGTTTGCCATGGGAGTCCGGCAGGAATGTGATCCCCTCCTGATTACGGCGCTGAATAAAACGGTGCAGAATATCAGGAACACAGAGGTGGAAGGGATTATTCTTGATACAGCTGAGAACCTGCAGGTTCCCCAGGGGCTCACAAGGTTTCTCTATTCCAATCCAGTGTATGCCATGATTTTAATGGCCATTCTGGGTACCACAGTGCTGGTTGTGGTGGTCTCGGTGTTCAGACTCCGGAGCCGGAAAAAGCTGCGTATGGCTTATGAGGAAGTGAAAGCGGCAAACAATGCCAAAAGAGACTTTATGTCTAAAATGAGTCATGATATCAAAACCCCGATGAACGCCATTATGGGCATGACAGAAATTATTGAACGCCACGCAGAGGATGAGCGGATGGTGCGGGATTATCTGGGGAAATTGCGCATATCTGAAAATTATCTTCTTACGCTGCTGGATGAAATTCTCGATATGAGCAGAATTGACAGCGGAAAGATGAAGCTGGAAAATAAGCCGTTTTCTCTGGAGCGCATGACGGATGAAATTCAGGTAATCCTTCAGGAAATGACAGGACGGAAAGAGCAGGAACTGAAGACAGATATCAGCGGTATCAGACACAGGCTCGTGATCGGCGATAAACGCAGAATCGAGCAGATTCTGATCAACCTGCTGACAAATGCGTCAAAATTTACACAGAAGAATGGAAAAATACTTCTGCGGATTGAGGAAGCGGAAGACGGGAAGTTTGTTTTTTGCGTGAAGGATAACGGAATCGGAATCGCGGAGGATCAGAAGGAGCGTATTTTTGGTGCCTTTTCCAGAGTGGAGGATTCCAGAATATCCAGAGAGCAGGGAACCGGTCTGGGATTATCCATTGCCAGAAGCTATGTGGAAATGATTGGAGGTACAATTGACGTTGAAAGCACGCCCGGCAGAGGAACTGAGTTTGTTGTGTGCATTCCGCTGGAACTTCAGAGCGGTCAGGAGGTGCCTGTGGAAGAGAAAGATGAGGCCGAGGCCGCAGAAACGGAGCAGACGGAGCTTGACGGGCTTCGCGTACTTCTTGTGGAGGATAATGAAATAAACCGGGAAATTGCGCAGGAACTGCTGAAATCCATGGGAGTGCAGGCGGACTGTGCAGAAAACGGAAAAGAGGCAGTGGAACGGTTTGTATCTTCGGAGCCGGGAACTTACGATGTGATTCTTATGGATCTCCAGATGCCGGTGATGGATGGACTGGAAGCCAGCAGGCAGATCAGAAAATCCGACAGGACCGACCGTGAGATTCCGATTTTTGCACTGAGTGCCAATGCGCATGAGGAAGACATCAGAAATTCCCGTGAAGCAGGGATGAATGCACACATCTCGAAGCCGTTCGATGTGGATAAAGTGTTTGCGCTTCTTCAGGAGATCCGGAACAGGAAGTGATATGAAAAGTTCGTAACGAGAGTTTTATTATTCTGAACAGAATAAACTGATTGGATTGTACTGCCGCACAGGTGACTGGAAAGCCAGCTGTGCGGCAGTGTTTTTGTACTTTTTTATATTCAGATAACGGAATCTTACATTTTTGTTATATTCGTAAATAATATTACAGATAAAACGTATTATTTTAATCTGAATTCTCATTTGGCGGAATGCCATAACAAAAATTATATATTTTCTTTATAAAAGCTGTACTGAAACGGGATAGTTTAACCTCCTTTTTTTGATTATAATTCAATCATAACCGGATAAGGAGGAGAAAAGAATATGTCTGGAAAAAATTCAAAAAAACTGATAGCTGTGGTAATGACCGGAGTGATGGCTGCTCTGACAGGCGGACAGACAATGACTGCTTTTGCAGCAGAAGAAAAAACAGTGATTGAGTACTGGCACTGCAATGCTGAGACGCAGGGAGGGCTGACGGTAGATGAGCTGGTGGAAAAATTTAATGCGTCCAATGACCATATTGAAGTTGTGGCAAAATATAATCCCGATATGTATAAAGGGCTGATGCAGAACCTTCAGGCGGAGGCAGCCACGGGAAATTATCCGGCTCTGGTACAGATCGGATGGGCGTTTCTTGATTACTTTTCAAATAATTTTCAGTATGTATCACCGCAGGATGCCATTGATGCATACGATGCGGAGGATGCTTCTTTCCTGGAAGACAATTTCCTTCCAAACGTATTGGATCTTGCAGTAAACAGTGATGGAGAACAGGTTGGAATCCCTTATTCTTTAAGTTCTCCCGTGCTTTATATCAATAAAGATATTCTGAGGGAGGCAGGACTTCCGGAGGAAGGGCCTGCCACCTGGGAAGAAGTAGATGCGTTCGCAAGGACGATCAAAGAAAAGACTGGTAAATATGGTTTTTATATGCAGGAGCCGGCTGATTTCTGGGCACAGCAGGGACTGATTGAGAGTAATGGAGCACAGATGCTGACTGTGAATGAAGATGGAACCGTTCAGGCCTCATTTGCTTCCGAAGAAGGTATTGAAGCAATGCAGATGATCGCAGATCTGATCCGGGATGGCGCAGCTCTTCATATCTCATGGGAAGAGGGAGCGCAGAGCTTTATCGACGGAAACTGTGCAATGCTTTATACCACCATCGCGAGAAGAGCTTCTGTACAGAAGGGTGCTCAGTTTGATGCTGCCACAGTAAAATCTCCGGTCTGGGGAGAGAAGGAACGCCGGGTTCCTGCCGGAGGATGTTTCCTTGCAATTACTGCGCAGGATGAGGAACAGATTCAGGCAGCCTGGGAATTTGAAAAGTATCTGTACAGTATAGAATCCATGGCAGCATGGACGATCGGAACGGGATACGTGCCGCCGAGAAAGGATGTAGCAGATGCAGAAAACGGACTGAAAGACTTTCTTGCAGAAAATGAAATGATGAATGCAGCAATTGAGCAGATGGACGGTGTGGTACACTGGACATCCTTCCCGGGAGATGCGGGGCTGCAGGCTGAACAGATGCTTCTTGATATGCGGGATCAGATTTTCGGCGGACAGATCAGTGCCGAGGAGGGTATGACAAATACGCAGAATGCCATCAATGAACTGCTGGCAGTACAGTAATAATGAATCACAGGGCTGTCGAAAAACTGAATTCATCGGGAATGTACAGGTGAACAGTTTTTCGGCAGCCTTTGTTTTTATGGAGGAATTATTTTGAACAGAGAAGAGAAAAAGCAGACAGTTCTGGGATACATTTTTCTGATCCCGTCGCTTATTATTTTTGCGGTATTTATGTTTTATCCGGTTCTTTATACGATCTATCTCAGTCTTTTTGACTGGAATATGGTAAAGCCGGTAAAAAAATTTGTGGGACTGTCGAATTACATCAATGTACTGAAGGATCCCAACACATGGAAGATTTTCGGAAACACCGTATGCTATATTCTGATCCTTCTGGTGATGAATTTTATTATGTCGTATATTTTGTCCTTTATTCTTACGTTTGTTGTTAAGAAATTTCACGGGTTTTATAAGGCGGTGTTTTTTCTGCCCAGCGTGATTTCTCTTGTGGTGGGTTCCATACTGTATACCTGGATTTTAAATCCTATTTCGGGGCCTGTGGCGATCATTGCACAGCATTTCGGACTGTCCCTGCCTTTCTGGTCCAAGACGGAAGGCTGGGTGATTGCTGTTTTATGTATCATTACCACATGGAAATCCTTTGGATATAATTTCATTAATATTCTGGCCGGTGTTTCAGGTGTTTCGGCGGAAATCATAGAGGCGGCAAGACTGGATAATGTGCCCATGTGGAAAATCTTTAAAGATATTGTGGTGCCTGTGAGTTCTGCCACCGGTATTTACGTTTTTATTACGACAATAGTCCAGGGACTTCAGTATGTCTTTACTCCCATTAAAGTGATTACACAGGGCGGTCCCAATTATGCCAGTTCAAATATGATTTATATGTCTTACCATGAGGCATTTACGCTGTACCGCACGGGAACATCTTCAGCAGTGTCGGTGCTTACAATGATTCTTTTTGTAATTCTGCTGATTCTGGAATTTAAATTTGTCGAGAAGGGAGTTTATTATGAAAATTAAAAATTCACAGATTGGCTGGCATGTTTTTTTGATCCTTATTGTCTGTATCACACTGTCGCCGATCATATTTGCAGTTTCCAATTCCTTCAAGACGATGCAGGATGCATTCAATACGGTATTTCAGGTTATTCCATTCAATCCTACCCTGGAAAATTACTTGCATGTGTTTGAAAAACTGCCATTTTTGAGAATTACTCTGAATACTTTCTGTATTGCGTCTGCTGTGACAGCTTTTAAAACGGTGACAAGTCTTTTTGCAGCGTATTCTTTCGTCTATTTTGATTATAAGGGAAAAGGGCCCCTTTATTTTATCATGCTGATGACGATGTTCATTCCTTTTACGGTTACCATGATTCCCAATTATCTGATGATCTCAAAAATCGGGCTCAGGGATAATATTTGGGGTGTGGCCCTTCCGCAGCTGGCAGATGTACTTGGCATTTTTCTTCTTCGACAGGCAATGAGAGGAATTCCGAAGGCCCTCATTGAAGCTGCAAAAATGGAGGGTGTCGGAAATCTGAAGATTATGCGGGATATCGTGATTCCGCTGGTTCGTCCGTCCATGATCACTGCGGGGATTATTTTCTTTATCAATTCCTGGAATGAATACGTATGGCCGGTGCTGATTCTGAAATCAAAGGAAAATTATACCCTTTCTCTTGCGCTGCAGATGTATATCAGCGCAGAGGGAGGAACAGAGTTTACCATAGCCATGGCAGTATCTGTGATGACTATGATCATCCCGCTGATTCTTTATATTATTTTCCAGCGGTATATCATCAGTACATTTACTGCATCCGGTATCAAGGGATAGCAGGAAAAGGAGTACGTATCTGAGAGTGAGAGACAATTGGAGGAAAGTATGAAAAATATAGTATTTGACCATGTGGAAAAGGCGTACGGAAAAAATGTGATCGTAAAAGACCTTTGCATGGAGGTAAAAGAAGGAGAGCGGCTGATTCTGCTGGGTCCTTCCGGATGTGGAAAGTCGACCACGCTTCGTATGATAGCAGGATTGGAAAAATTGACAAAGGGAGATCTGTATATGGATGGGCGGCTGGTAAATGATGTTCCCTGCGGAGAGCGGGATGTATCTATGGTGTTTCAGAATTATGCGCTGTTTCCCCATATGACGGTAAAAGAGAATATTATTTACGGGCTGAAAGCACACAAAACGGATCAGAAAGAGATTGACTCCAGATTAAAAGAAGTGCTGGAAATGCTGGAGATCCGCGGACTTGAAGAGAGAAAGCCAAAGGATCTTTCAGGAGGACAGCGGCAGCGGGTGGCTCTGGCCAGAGCTGTGGTTAAGCGTTCCGGATACTTTCTGCTGGATGAGCCTTTGTCAAATCTTGATGCACAGCTGCGGCTCAGAGCCAGAAAAGAGCTTGTGAATATCCATGAAATGTATCATCAGACGATGATCTACGTGACGCATGATCAGATTGAGGCTATGACGGTAGGCCAGAGAATTGCTGTCATGTACAAAGGGAAAATGGAAATGCTCGACACACCATCTAACGTATACAACCGCCCGGCCAGTGTTTTCTGTGCAAAATTTATTGGTTCCCCGGCGATGAATATCATGGAAGCGGATTATAATGATCAGGTGCTGAGCATCGGACACCAGAGAATACGGCTTCCGAAAATGTGGCGTGAAATTGCGGAAAAAAGTACATCAGGATCACTGTATCTCGGCGTGAGACCGGAGCATGTGGTATTTGCAAAAGAAAAAACAGAGAGTACGATCGAGGGAACCGTAAAGTATGTGGAGGATTACGGAAACCGTTACGGGATTTATATTCATGTGGAAGGAGATAAAAATGAGCTGATTGCAATTCGTGAGGAAGAGATTCCGCTTCCCGGTGAAAAGGTTTTTATTGCTGTTGACTTTAACAGAATCCATCTTTTTGACAGGAGCAGCGAAAGAACGCTGGGCTATCCGGAAGCCGTAAAAAGAATAAATACAACGATTGCGGTTCCGTCAGACCTGAACAGAAAATGAAAACGCAGATGGATCCGTGCGGAGAGACAGAACGCAGATAACAGATAACGTAAAACGATAACTCGTGTATCTAAAACATAGTACCCATAGTACCCGAAGTACCCTATTTTTTACTTGGGGTACACTCATAACTC
>JAXEBU010000042.1:0-17884 GCA_034093895.1 Candidatus Choladocola sp.
TCCTGTTGCACCGATAATTCCCGCCCTAATCATGAGATATTCTTCCTCCTTCTTTTAGCCTTTTCCTATCATATACCAATGTCTTTCGGAAGTAAAGAGTTTTGTTGCGAATAATTATACATTTTTTATGCATATTTTTCCGTTCGCTTTTGCATTTTATACAAACTTCATTTTTTCTCTTGCATATTTATGATAAATGAGGTATACTACCCAACGAAAAACAGGATACTCTTATGAAGGAGGATATTATGAAAGAAAAAGTAATCTTGGCATATTCGGGCGGTCTTGATACTACTGCACTGATCCCGTGGCTGAAAGAAACCTTTGATTATGAAGTAATCTGCTGCTGCGTCAACTGTGGACAGGGCAACGAACTGGAAGGACTCGACGAGAGAGCAAAGCTGTCCGGTGCTTCCAAATTATATATAGAAGATATTACGGATGAATTCTGCGATGATTTTATCATGCCCTGCGTAAAAGCCGGTGCAGTTTACGAGCATCAGTATCTGCTTGGCACCTCTATGGCACGTCCTGCCATTGCAAAACGTCTCGTAGAAATTGCACGCAAAGAGGGAGCCACAACGATCTGTCACGGTGCTACAGGTAAAGGCAACGATCAGATCCGTTTTGAACTGGGAATCAAGGCCCTGGCTCCGGATCTGAAGATCATCGCACCATGGCGTATGACTGACCTGTGGAAAATGCAGTCCCGCGAGGACGAGATTGAATTCTGCAAACAGCACGGCATCAATCTTCCCTTTGACCACAGCCACAGCTACAGCCGTGACCGCAACCTCTGGCATATCAGCCATGAAGGTCTGGAGCTGGAAGATCCGGCAAACGAGCCGAACTACAACCATATGCTGGTTCTCGGCGTTACACCGGAGCAGGCACCGGATGAACCGGAATACGTAACCATGACATTCGAAGCAGGTATACCGAAGACGCTGAACGGTAAGGCAATGAAGGTTTCCGAGATTATCACAGAGCTGAACACGCTGGGCGGTAAGCACGGCATCGGTATCGTCGACATCGTGGAAAACCGTGTCGTTGGAATGAAATCCCGCGGTGTTTATGAAACTCCGGGCGGAACAATTCTGGTAGCTGCTCATGAGCAGCTGGAAGAGCTGATTCTCGATCGTGAGACAATGGAAACAAAGAAAAAACTGGGCAGCCAGTTCGCTCAGATTGTATATGAAGGAAAATGGTTTACTCCGCTGCGCGAAGCAATTCAGGCATTTGTGGATGTGACCCAGGAATACGTAACAGGTGAAGTAAAATTCAAACTGTACAAGGGCAATATCATCAAAGCAGGTACCACCTCTCCGTACAGCCTTTACAATGAATCACTGGCTTCCTTCACAACAGGTGATCTGTATGACCACCATGATGCAAGCGGATTCATTACACTGTTCGGCCTGCCGCTGAAAGTACGTGCGATGAAAATGATGGAAGCAAAAAAGAATAACTGCGAATCATAAGGATAAAACAGGGCTGTTGCAGAATTTCTGCAACAGCCTCTTTTTTATCCTCTCGTCTTCGTTCCTTTTGTATCTCTTGAGCCGATACGCAGCCGGTTCAGATGCACCGGCTTTCCGTTGTATTCAGCTTCCGGGCTTTCTCCGCCTTCCAGCCAGTATACAGATTCTATCTGATCATCCGATGTAAGCTTCATACCGCGGACACCAACAGCCGCCTTTTTCTTCAGCGGTATCTCTGAGACAGGGAACCGGAGGA
Organism: Candidatus Choladocola sp.; assembly: GCA_034093895.1. Lineage (GTDB taxonomy): Bacteria > Bacillota > Clostridia > Lachnospirales > Lachnospiraceae > Choladousia. The sequence continues at coordinate 1,738 of JAXEBU010000042.1, forward strand.
AAAATCCGTTTTTCGTAGAAAGAACGAGATGAGCCTGTTCACCTGCAGCATGTACGGAGACGACGCGGTCGCCCTCCTGCAGCTTTGTGGCTGCAATCGTCCGCTTCGATACATCAAACTCACTTCCCTGCACCTGCTTTACCATCGACTGCTCCGTGACAAAGGTCAGAACAGTGTCTTTTATATCGTTCAGTGCCATTACGGCAATAAAGTTTTCTTCACTGCTGCTGTAATTGCACAGATTGTCCACAGGTGTCCCCTTATCGCGGAATTTTCCGTAAGGGACATCCAGTACTTTCAGAAGATGCTGTTTTCCCGTATCCGTAAAAATGCAGACACGATCCGTATTCAGGCAGTGGAGCACGTATCTGTTCTCCGCATCGGCGGCTTCACGGTTCCGCTCATACACGGCTTCATCTATAGTGCGGACGTAGCCGAAACGGTCCATGAGAAAGACCACCGGTATTTCTTCGCTCTTCTTTTCTTCCAGAACGATCTCTTCCGCATTTTCCAGTGCAGTCCTCCTGGGTCTGCCGAATTCTTTTTTGAACGCATCCAGTTCTTTCATAATCACCGCTGCCATAGAACTGTAATTATTAAGAATATCCGTGTACTCCGCAATATTTTTCAGCGTTGTCTCGTGCTCTTTCATCAGTACTTCCACTTCGAGGCCAATCAGGCGGTACAGACGCATATCGAGAATCGCATCTGCCTGTGCTTCCGTGAAGTGAAGTCCGGCAGCCATCTTCCGTGATTTCTCTGTTTTGAATCGGATTCCTTCCGTCACACCTTCCACCAGGCATTTCTTTACCTGTTCCCGGCTCTTGCTGCCCCGGAGAATCTCAATGATCAGATCGATTACATCGCAGGCACGGATAAGGCCTTCCTGAATTTCTCTTTTCTTTTCCTCTTTTTCAAGAAGATTTTTATACTTTCTCGTGGCAAGCTCAAACTGAAAATCAATGTGATATTCCAGAATCTGGCGGAGGCTGAGTGTTTCCGGTCTTCCGTCAGCCACAGCAAGCATGTTTACGCCGAAGGTATCTTCCAGCCGTGTTTTTTTATACAGCAGATTCTTCAGACGCTCCACATCTGCTCCGCGGCGCAGCTCCAGTACAATCCGGATTCCGCCTTTGGAGGACTGATTGGAAATGTCCACAATATCCGTTGTTTTCTTCGTCTCCACAAGAGCGGCCACATCATTGAGGAATTTTCCGATATTCGCTCCCATCATGGTATACGGAATTTCTGTAATGACAAGACGTTCCTTTCCGCCCTTTACCTTCTCTACTTCCACTTTGCCGCGGATTCTGATTTTCCCCTGTCCTGTCTCATAGATTTCTTCCAGATCATCCTGATTGACAATAATACCACCTGTGGGAAAATCGGGACCTTTTACGTATTTCATCAGTTCTTTCGTTGTGATTTTGCTGTTTCGGATCATTGCCTTCACTGCATCAATCACTTCAGAAAGATTGTGGGTGGGAATGCTGGTCACCATGCCGACTGCGATTCCGTCAGCTCCGTTTACCAGCAGATTGGGAATGCGCACCGGTAGAACGGAAGGCTCTTTTTCCGTCTCATCAAAGTTTGGGCCGAAATCCACCACATCTTTATCCAGGTCTGCAAGAAACGCTGTCTGGGTAATTTTCTGCAGTCTCGCCTCCGTATAACGCATGGCAGCTGCTCCGTCCCCCTCGATGGAACCAAAGTTTCCATGGCCGTCCACCAGGGCAATTCCTTTTTTAAACTCCTGGGCCATCACCACCAGCGCTTCATAGATCGAACTGTCACCGTGGGGATGGTATTTACCCATGGTATCTCCCACAATACGGGCACATTTTCGGTAGGGTCTGTCATAACGGATTCCCAGTTCGTACATATCGTACAGCGTTCGTCTCTGTACAGGTTTCAGACCGTCTCTGACATCGGGGAGTGCACGTGAAATGATTACACTCATGGCATAATCAATGTATGATTTCTGCATGATGTCAGAATACTCTGCTCTGATTATCTGTCCTTCCATCTGTTGTTGACTCCTTCTTTATACATCTAACAGCGCATCCTGCGCATGCTCATAAATAAACGCTTTCCGCGGCGGAACTTCCGTACCCATCAGCATCTGTGTAATGTTGGATGCAATCCGGGCATCTTCAATCTCCACCCGCTGCATCATACGTGTCTCGGGATTCAGCGTCGTCTCCCAGAGCTGTTCCGCATCCATCTCACCGAGACCTTTATACCGCTGCAGTGTAAAAGAACCCTTGTGAGTCTTTCTGTACTTTTCCAGTGCCTTGTCATCATACAGGTACTGCTCTTTCCCCTTTGCAGGAATCACCTTGTACAGCGGCGGCATGGCAATGTAGACATGTCCTTCATAAATCAGTTCCGGCATAAAACGGTAAAACAGTGTCAGCAAAAGCGTACTGATATGAGCTCCGTCCACATCGGCATCTGCCATAATGACAATCTTGTCGTACCGCAGCTTCGTAATATCAAAATCATTGCCGTAGCCTTCCGAAAAGCCGCAGCCGAATGCATTGATCATTGTCTTGATCTCTGCGTTTGCAAGCACCTTGTCAATGCTTGCCTTTTCCACATTCAGAATTTTGCCGCGGATCGGCAGAATGGCCTGATAATTTCTGTCCCGGGCTGTCTTCGCAGAACCGCCGGCAGAATCTCCCTCCACAATGAATATCTCGCAGAGGCTGGGATCACGGCTTTCACAGTTTGCCAGTTTTCCGTTGCTGTCAAATGAGTATTTCTGTTTTGTCAGAAGATTGGTTTTTGCGCGCTCCTCCGTTTTCCTGATTTTCGCCGCTTTCTCTGCGCAGGACAGAATACTTTTGAGCACATCGAGATGCTTGTCGAAATACAGTACAATCTCCTCACCTGTTACTTTACCCACCGCGCGCACGGCATCCTGATTGTCCAGTTTCGTCTTCGTCTGTCCTTCGAAACGTGGATCCGGATGTTTGATGGATACGACAGCCGTCATTCCGTTCCGGATATCAGCTCCCGTAAAATTCACATCCTTCTCTTTGAGAATCCCGATCTGGCGGGCATAGGAATTCAGTACATTCGTAAAAGTGGCTTTAAATCCGGTCAGATGCGTACCGCCTTCTGCGTTATAAATATTGTTGCAGAAGCCGAGTACATTCTCATGGAATTCATTGACATACTGGAAGGCCACCTCCACCTGAATTCCGTCCGATTCTCCTTTAAAATAAACAGGTTCGCACACAGGCTCCGACTTCTGATTCAGTTCCTGTACAAATCCCGTGATGCCTTCCGGCTCACTGTATATGATTTTTTCGGTCTCTTCTCCGCGCCTGTCTTCAAAAAAGATGGTCAGCTGCGGATTCAGATATGCAGTCTCATGGAGACGGCTTTTCAGCTCTGTGGCAGAAAACCTTGTTTTTTCAAAAATCTCAGGATCCGGCAGAAAACTGATTCTGGTTCCGGTCTGTTTCGTCTTTCCAATGACAGGAAGCAGTCCATTCTCCAGCTCCAGAACAGGTACGCCCCGTTCATACCGGTCATGATGTACTTTTCCTTCCCGCATAACCTGAACATCAAGCCAGACAGAAAGTGCATTTACAACGGAAGAACCTACGCCGTGGAGACCTCCGCTGGTCTTGTACGATGTATCGTCGAATTTACCGCCCGCATGCAGTGTTGTAAATACGAGCCGTTCTGCCGACATTCCTTTCTCATGCATTCCCACCGGAATTCCGCGTCCGTTGTCCTCTATCGTGGCTGAACCGTCTTTTTCCAGAAAAACACGGATTTCACTGCAGAACCCTGCCAGATGTTCATCCACGGAGTTGTCCACAATCTCATAAATCAGGTGATTCAGACCTTTTCGCGATACACTTCCGATGTACATGCCGGGACGCTTTCTGACTGCCTCCAGGCCTTCCAGAACGGAAATACTGCTCGCATCATACGTGTTGCTTTTTGCCATTATAAAGCTCCTGTTCTTTGATCAATATTTTTCGGCAATCTCGCCGCGTTTTTTATAGATGGAATTTGCCGGTACTACCTCACGCACGGAAGAAAGGGGATAAATGTTGGAATGTGGGCCTACCACTGTGCCTGGATTCAGAACGGATCCGCATCCGACCTCCACCTCATCGCCCAGCATGGCACCGAATTTTTTCAGTCCTGTTTCGATCCTTTCCTGTCCGTCTTTCACCACAACCAGCTTCTTATCCGACTTTACATTGGATGTGATGGAGCCTGCACCCATATGGGCCCTGTAGCCCAGTATGGAATCTCCCACATAATTATAATGCGGTACCTGCACCTTGTTAAACAGCACCACATTTTTCAGTTCTGTGGAATTTCCCACAACGGCACCTTCTCCGACAATCGCATTGCCGCGGATAAAAGCACAGTGACGGACTTCCGCATTTTTGCCGATAATAGCCGGTCCGCCGATATACGCAGTAGGTGCAATCTTTGCCGTTTTTGCAATCCACACATTTTCGCCCACCTTATCATACTCTTCCGGCGACAGTGTGTTTCCAAGCTCCGGAATAAATGCTCCGATTTTCGGTAATACTTCCCACGGATACGTTGCTCCTGTAAACAGATCCGCAGCAATTGTCTCATTCAGACTGTATAAATTCTTGATTTTACATGTTTCCATTCGAATACCTCCCTGCCGGATTAGTTTTTTATCTCCGTCTTCTGCCGTTCTTCCGTCTTCTTCTGTCTTTTCCCGCTCTTTACGGTTCTGCGGCCGTTCCCTTCCGCTTTGCCGTTCTCACTTTTTCCCTTTTTATAGTACTTTGCCGATTCATCGAAAAGTGGACGCAGACTGTACTGATTATTGAGAGCGAGAACGCCTTCCGTTCTTGAACGGATAAAGTTTTCAAGTTTCATCATATATTCATCGCTGGTGATGGTTCCCTCTGCGACGTAATTCAGCCCCTTCTCCCAGCTTGCCGTCAGTTCCGGATTCAGCAGGGATCGTATAGAATAATATACCACGTCATATATCATTTCCCCCTGCAGCGTCGGAGAAAGTATCTGTGTTTTTTTATTCAATGCAATATATTTATTGCCAATCAGCTTTTTCAGAATTTCTGCCCTGGTCGCACTCGTACCGATTCCACAGCTTTTGATCTGAGCACGCAGTTCCTCATCCTCAATCAGCTGACCGGCATTTTCCATGGCCAGAATCATGGAACCGGAATTGTAACGCTTCGGCGGAGACGTCTCCCCCTCTTTTATGGTCATGGATGCGACCGGAAGTTCCATTCCTTTCCGTATTCCTTTCAAAACCTCCAGCAGTTCTTTACCAAAGCTGCCGCCTTCTTCCTGTCCGCCTGATCCGTTTTCCTCCTGTCCCTGCACAGTTTCCGGATCATTTCCTTCTTTCTGCTTTTTTTCATACGGATTTCCGGCAACCTTGAAGTAACCTTCTTCCAGAAGAACGCGGAAAGAAAAGAAAAATTTTTCCTTTTTCATCACCGTCACCATGCCAAATCTCTGAAACTCCGCCGGCGGATAGAATATGCTCAGAAAACGACGCACAATGGCTGCATAAACACCGAACACGTGCCCTTTTAAAGAACCAAGAGCACCGAATCCCTGTCCGGTAGGTATAATTGCATAGTGATCTGTGATCTGTTTATCATTTACGTATCGCGTCCGACCGATCCCCTTATACGATCCATTGTCAAGAATTTCCAGGGCAAATTCTCTGGCCGGTCCAAAATTTCTGAGGCCGTCGATGTTTTTCCGGATTTCCTTTGCCACTGCTGTTGAAAGCACACGGGCATCCGTTCTTGGATACGTCACCAGTTTTTTCTCATAAAGCTCCTGTACAATCCGAAGCGTCTCGTCAGGACTGATTTTAAACATCTTCGAACAGTCATTCTGCAGCTCCGCAAGATTATAAAGCAGGGGAGGATTCTTTTTTTCCTTCTTTTTTTCAACAGAATCTACCACCGCCACCGGTCGGTTTTCATTTTCAGAGGATACCCTGTCCTGCGCGGCAGCATATCCTTCTCCCATCAGATGATCGATCAGCGCCATGGCATCTTTTTTCTCACGAAAACCATTTTCTTTATAAAGTTTTGGAGAGAGATAATAATCTGATGTTTCCACTGCACGGAATTCTCCGGAAAGTGTCTTTCCCTGAATGTTCAGATTCTGTATCACACGATAAAATGGTGTCTTCACAAACTGACGGATTTCCCGTTCTCTGCGCACCACCATGCCGAGAACACATGTCATCACCCGCCCTACAGATATGACAGAATAATTCGTACCAAGATAATTTGATATGGTATTGCCGTATTTCAGCGTCAGAAGACGGGAAAAATTGATTCCCATCAGATAATCTTCTTTTGCCCGCAGATAGGCAGCCGCGGAAAGATTATCATATGCGGAAAGATCTTTTGCTTCCCGGATTCCCCTGTGGATCTCTTCTTCCGTCTGGGAATCGATCCACACACGTTTCCGCTCCTTTCCGTGGACTCCTGCCATCTGTTCCACGAGGCGGTATATGTATTCTCCCTCCCGCCCGGAATCGGTGCAGACATAAATCGTCCCCACATCATCACGGTTCAACAGGCGGCTGACGATCGTATACTGTTTTTTCACACCCGGAATGACTTCATATAAAAAATGGTCAGGAATAAACGGAAGCGTGCTCAGACTCCATCTTTTGTATTTTTCATCGTATACCTCCGGATAGCTCATCGTCACCAGATGACCGACACACCACGTTACAACGTAGGAATCTGATTCCAGAAAACCATCACCGCGCTTCATATTCTCTTTTAATGCTTTTGCGAACTCCTGCGCAACACTTGGTTTCTCCGCAATAAACAGACTCTTCATCCAATTCCTCCATACTTTCTCTTTTCCGGACACGATATGACTCTGTCCCTGACCTTTCTGTTATCTGCCCGGAATCCCCGGAACAACAGAAACTGCCGCGAACCTGAAATTTCGCGACAGCCCCATTATACGTTATTTCTTATTATTTTGGCAACTAAATTTTAACCGAATCCAGCAAGCCCCCATTTCTTATGCTTCTTTCGGCTGAATATATCCCTTCGCTGTCAGTGTCTCAGCACAGAGAACAGCTCCTCCTGCGGCACCGCGCACCGTATTGTGTGACAGTCCGACAAACTTATAATCATAAACAGAATCTTCGCGGATGCGTCCGATGGAAACGCCCATTCCATTTTCATAATCCACATCGAGTGTCACCTGCGGGCGGTTGTCCTCCTGCATATAGCGGATAAACTGCTTCGGAGCACTGGGAAGATTCAGTTCCTGCGGAACACCGCGGAAGCTCTCCAGCTTCTCAATCAGCTGTTCCTTCGTCGGTTTCTTACGGAATTTTACGAATACGGCTGCCGTATGTCCGTTCAGTACGGGAACACGGATACACTGGCACGTAATTTTCGGTTCTGCTGCAGGTTTGATTACACCGTCTTCAATCGTTCCCCACAGTCTCAGCGGCTCCTTCTCACTCTTCTCTTCCTCACCGCTGATAAACGGAATTACATTGCCCTCCATCTCAGGCCAGTCTTTGAAGGTCTTGCCTGCTCCGGAAATAGCCTGATACGTTGTGGCAACCACCTCATACGGCTCAAACTCCTTCCACGCAGTGAGAACAGGAGCATAGCTCTGGATAGAGCAGTTTGGCTTAACCGCAATAAATCCGCGTTTCGTTCCGAGACGCTTCTTCTGAAATTCAATGACATCAAAATGCTGCGGATTGATCTCCGGCACTACCATCGGAACATCCGGTGTCCAGCGATGCGCACTGTTGTTTGATACAACCGGTGTCTCTGTCTTTGCATAAGATTCTTCAATGGCTTTGATTTCGTCTTTTGACATGTCCACTGCTGAAAATACGAAATCCACTTCTGCCGCAACCTTTTCCACTTCGTTGACATTCATGACCGTCAGCTTCTTCACTGATTCCGGCATCGGTGTTGTCATTTTCCATCTGCCGCCTACTGCCTCTTCATACGTCTTTCCGGCACTGCGTGCACTTGCTGCGACAACTACCACTTCAAACCACGGATGGTTCTCCAGAAGAGAAATAAATCTCTGTCCTACCATTCCTGTTGCTCCCAGAATACCAACTCTTAATTTCTGATTCATTTTTTCAATCTCCTCATACGTTTTTTGTTCTTGTGTGGCGAACATTTGTCTTTATAAAATACGCTTCTTTTTCTGATCTGTCAAGATAAAAATTGTGTTTTCTTTAAAGCATCTCCACATTCTGGAGATATCTCTTGTTCTCATCAATCACCTTTTTCATCACTGCCTCTCCCGGTGCCCCCAGAGTCAGCCGCTTTTCCACACACGTTTTCATGCTGATTGCTTCGTATATATCCGCCTCAAACACATCGCTCTCCCCACGGAATTCTTCCAGAGAAAGGTCGTCCAGCGCTTTGTTCTCTTCAATACAGTGAAGAACCAGTCTGCCTGAAATCGAGTGGGCGTCACGGAAGGGAACGCCGTGATTTACCAGGTAATCAGCCACATCCGTGGCATTTGTGAATCCGTTCTTTGCAGAAGCTTCCATCACATTTTTATTAAATTTCACTGTATCCATCATTCCGGTAAACAGTGTGATACAGGAGGTAACCGTATCGATTGCGTCAAAGACCCCTTCCTTATCCTCCTGCATGTCCTTATTGTACGCCAGGGGAAGCCCCTTCATCGTAGTAAGGATGCCCATCAGAGCACCGTACACACGTCCCGTCTTTCCTCTCACCAGCTCTGCAATATCAGGATTTTTCTTCTGGGGCATAATGCTGCTGCCCGTACTGTACGCATCATCCAGCTCCACAAACCGGTATTCATTGGAATTCCAGATGATGACTTCCTCCGAGAAGCGGCTCAGATGCATCATGATCGTTGAGAGTGCTGCAAGATATTCAATAATGTAATCCCGGTCGGATACGGAATCCATGCTGTTGGCAGTAGGTCCCTCAAATCCAAGAAGTTCCGCCGTATAATACCGGTCCAGAGGATATGTGGTACCCGCCAGTGCGCCCGCACCGAGTGGACAGTAATTCATCCTGCTGTAAATATCCGACAGTCTGGAACGATCCCGTTTAAACATTTCAAAGTATGCGCCAATATGGTGGGCCAGCGTCACCGGCTGTGCTTTCTGAAGGTGGGTAAACCCTGGCATAAAAGTATCCGTGTTTTCTTCCATGATACGCTGAAGTACTTTGAGCAGTCCGTACAGAAGATGATCCGTATTCTGCACTTCCTCTCTGATATACAGTCTCATATCGAGAGCCACCTGATCGTTTCTGCTCCGTCCGGTGTGCAGTTTTTTTCCTGTGTCTCCGATCCTGTCAATCAGATTTGCTTCTACAAAGCTGTGGATATCCTCGTATTCGGACGTGATTTCCAGTTTACCGTCTTCCACATCCTGCAGAATTTCAAACAAACCATGCAAGATCCTGTCACGCTCACGCTCTGTCAGAATTCCCTGTTTCGCCAGCATCTTCACGTGTGCCATACTGCCCTCAATATCCTGTCTGTACAGACGTTTGTCAAAGGATATGGAAGCATTAAAATCATATACTAACTGGTCTGTTTCCTTCGTGAAACGACCTCCCCATAACTGTGCCATGTTTATCTTTCCTTTCTGGATTTCCGGCTTTTTTTCAATCTTAAAGTTTATCACATGCAACGTTTGCTGGCAAGAACTACTTTTTCTTTAGAAACGGAACTGCTTTTTCTTTAGAAACGGACGCCGGATGACCCCGTACATCCCCGTGTGCTGCATCCGAATCATGGTTGCTTTCCTCTGGGTTTACGCGTATGATAGGTACATGTGCACCGGCAGTCACCGGTATCATGATCAGAAAGGATAATTTGAAATGAGTCAGAATAAAAGAAATTTTCAGAAAGAACTTGACCGTATTCTGGAATGGGAAGAGGATCGTGGAAAAACACTGCTGCTTCACAGCTGCTGCGCTCCCTGCAGCAGCTATGTGCTGGAATATCTCTCCAATTTTTTTGAAATCACCGTTCTGTACTATAATCCCAATATTTACCCGGAGCAGGAATACGAAAAACGTGTGAATGAGCAGGAAAAGCTGATAGAACAGATGCACACCCGCTATCCTGTTCATATGATCAGGGGGCGTTTCGATCCCCGGGAGTTTTATGATGCTGTCCGTGGTCTGGAACAGATCCCGGAAGGAGGCGAGCGCTGCCACGCCTGCTTCCGTCTTCGTCTTGCGGAATCTGCCCGTATTGCCGCCGAAGGCAGTTTCGATTATTTCACCACCACTCTGACCATCAGTCCGCTGAAAAATGCAGGAAAACTGAATGAAATCGGAGAAGAGCTTTCCCACCTTTACGGCGTTCCATGGCTTCCGTCAGATTTCAAGAAAAAAAACGGATATAAACGTTCTGTGGAGCTGTCTGCCCGGTACGGCCTTTACCGCCAGGATTACTGCGGCTGTGTATTCTCAAAGCAGGAGCGGACCGCAGCATCGGAAGCTAAGTTCAGTGAGGTTAAGGCCTGATTACGGTTCCTGCGTTCTCCATTGTCTCCACAATATCATACATATTGGTCACTGTACCGACCGCAAGTTTTTCCTTGATTCCGTAAAAATCAAGGCATGTTCCGCAGGTCATGACAGTGACTCCTTCTGACTCGAGAACGCGGAAATCCTCCAGTGACTCAGATCCCTCACACGTCAGAAATGCTCCGGAATTATAGCAGAGAACGGTTTCCGGAAGGATATCCTGCTTTGTCAGTGCAAAAATAAACGCTTTCATCAGCGTCCTTCCCAGTTTTTCATCTCCGCTTCCCATTTTATCTGATGAAAGCACTGCCACCAGCCCTTTTTTTCTGGAATCGGGGCTGCAGACGGTTTCTTCCGTTTTCGTATCCGCTTCCGCAAAAGCAGTACCGTTCGTTTCACCTGCAGTCACATGAATCGTCACTTCATATTCTTTATCCGCTTTCCTTTCTCCCGAAGCAGCCATCCCTTTCTGTGCCGCAAATTTTCTCAGGTTCTGAACTGCTATCTCATTGTCAACCAGAACCGTAAGGATTCCGTCCTCCCGGAACTCTGCCGCCGCTTTCTTTGCATTTACCACCGGAAGAGGACACGCAAGCCCTCTCGCATCTACTGTTTTCTTTTCCATTTGCCATTTCTCCTGTCTATTACAATATATTTTGCCCTGCATTCGCAGGAAAAGATCTGTTTTCATTATATCAGCTGCAGCATATTATTAAAATATTTTTTTATTTTTCAATTTACTCTCCGACTGAAATTGATTATACTGAAAAGAAAAGGAGGAATTGTCATGAAGAAACGATTAAGCATGGGAATGCTTCTTATGACACTGATTCTGATGCTGCTTCCGGTACACGCATCTGCAGCCACCAGTATCAAATTGAACAAAACCGCTGTATCTATTTATAAAGGAACCAGCGTAACACTGAAAGCCACAGTAACCGGAACAAAGAAAACCGTAAAATGGACTTCCGGCAACAAATCCGTGGCAACTGTAAGCAAAGGAAAAGTTACTGCAAAAAAGGCAGGAAAAGTTACCATCACCGCTTCTGTCAACGGCGTGAAAAAAACGTGTGCCGTAACCGTAAAAAACCCGTATATCAAACTGAACACTACCAGCAAAACCATATATGAAGATGGTACGGCCACACTGAAAGTAACTGTCAAAGGACCGAAAAAAACCGTATCATGGGCTTCCAGCAATCCCAAAGTGGCGACTGTGAAAAACGGCAGAATAACGGCAAAAGGGCAGGGAACCGCTACAATTACAGCGACAGCCAATGGTGTGAAATCCAGATGTACCGTCACGGTTAAAGGTATCGATTACAAAAATCTGTACTACGAATTTCTGAAAAAAGCCGAAACTTCTTTTTCTTATAAAGAAGGGCTGTACACTGTAACTGCAAAAGCAAAATCTTTCTACCTGATGCATTTAAATTCTGACAAAACACCGGAACTGATCGTCAGTCAGAATCCCTCCGGAAGCGTCGGACCGGAAGCATTCTGGGTATTCACCATCAAGAACAACAAAGTGGTCTACTGCGGTTCTGTCAGCCAGAAAGACAGCAGTGAAATGCGATATAATACGAAATATAACGCTTTATATACCAGCTGGTGGACCAACGGTGCAGGCGGAGCAGGCGAAGCACTCTGGAGAGTGAACGGCACAAAGCTGCAGCAGTATAAATACGCTTACGCATACTACGAGAACGGCAAACGCATTTACAAAACCGGAACGAATACAGATACGGCAGTAAAAGTCAGTGCATCAAAATCAACGTCATTCCACAACACTTACTTTAATTCGAATAATATCATAAAAGGAACACGATTGCGGAACACAGAAAGTGTAAGGCTTAGCCGGTTTAAATAATACGCAAATGGCAAAGGAACCAGCGCAGAAGAATAATGCATTATTCTTCTGCCGCCAGTTCCCGCACTGCTTCTATGGCAGCATCTGTTTCTGCTTCCGTATTAAAATGAGAAAAACTGAACCGCACCGCTCCCTGCTCCACCGTACCCAGTGCCTGATGCATCAGAGGTGCACAGTGAGCGCCCGGTCTTGTGGCAATTCCATACGTGTGGAACAGTTCATCGCTTATCATGGATGAATCGTAATCCCGTATATTCAGTGAGACAATGGGGCAACGGTTTTTCGACCGAAAATCTCCATAGATTTTCACGCCGTCTGTCTGTTTTATTCCTTCATAAAAACGCCACATCAGTTTCTGCTCTTTCTCCCTGATCGTGTCGATTCCTGTCTCCAGAATGTATGAAAGTGCCGCATTCAGTCCTGCAATTCCGTGGCTGTTCTGTGTACCGGCTTCCAACGCCGAAGGCATCCTTGACGGATGCTCTCTGCTGTACGTCAGTATCCCGCTCCCGCCCGTTTTTAATGGCCGCACCTGAACGTTCTCTCTCACATATAATCCACCGGTGCCCTGGGGCCCCATCAGACTCTTATGGCCTGTAAAACAGAAAATATCAATTTTCATTTTCTGTACATCAACCGGAAAAACGCCTGCCGTCTGCGAGCCGTCGACGCAGAAGAGCAGATGATGGCGCTCTGCGATCTCTCCTACTCTGGCAATATCAGTCAGATTTCCCGTCAGATTCGATCCATGTGTACAGATAATGGCCCGTGTATTGCCACGTATGGCCTTCTCAAATTCATCCGTGTCGATGTTCCCTATTTCATCGGCCGGCAGGATGGACAGTTCTACGCCCTTCGTTTCCATCTCATATAAAGGGCGAAGAACAGAATTATGCTCCAGTGCCGTCGTAATCACGTGATCTCCCGGTTCAAGTATCCCCTTTATAGCTGTATTCAGGCTCTCTGTTGAATTTGCTGTAAACGCAATCCGGCCGGGATTTTCCGCATGAAACAGTTCGGCCAGCTTTTTTCTCGTATCGTGCAGAATCCTGGAAGCGTCAAGGGTCATCTCGTGTCCGCCCCTTCCCGCATTCCCCAGTGAACAGATGGCTTCTGCCACTGCTTTTGCCACGCCTTCCGGCTTATGCAGCGTTGTTGCAGCATTGTCCAGATAAATCATGTTTTTTCCCCTTCTGCATTCAGACTGTACATTCCTGTATCGCCTCGGCTTCGATTCCTGCACGTTCCATCAGCTGTATCAGAGACGTCCGTGATGAAATTGCCGCACACCAGGCAAGTCCGCAGCCCGCCGAAATGGTTCGCGGTACGGGAATGAGCCTTCCTTCCCCATTCTGTTCCCGGCATGCCTGTTCCATAGCCATCGCATCCTCCGTCGTCGCAAACGTCACAATCAGTTTCAGTTCTCTTTTTCTCATCCGTCTACACCACAAGGATTTCCTTTTCTCCCTTTTCTATGATTTCTCCCACAATTTCCACAGGCAGTCCTGCATTTTTCAGATTATCCAGCAGTCCTTCCGCTTCCTTCCGGTTCACCGCAATCAGCAGTCCTCCTGATGTCTGGGGATCAAACAAAACCTCCTCCATGGCAAAGGAAATACCCGAAAAATGAACGTATCCCTCCAGATGATTTCTGTTCTTCTGAGCTGCCGCCGTCAGATAGAACTCATCTGCATAGTCCAGCGCCTTATCCATAACCGGAATCCGATCCGCGTGGATCACACAGGATCGCTTTCCATCCATCATTTCATGGAGATGGCCCAGAAAACCGAAGCCTGTCACATCCGTGCATGCGTGGATCTCATACGGTCTGCAGAGCTCCGAAGCTCTTTTATTCAGTGTTGTCATGGATAAAATGGCTTCCTTCATGGCGTTTTCTGAGGCTTCATGAATCCGGTCAGCCGTACAGATAATTCCCACACCCAGCTTTTTCGTCAGAATCAGCAGATCCCCCGGCTGGCCCTGATTGTTAGGATAAATCCGGTTCGGGTGAACAATCCCCGTGACGGACAGACCGTACTTTACGCCGTCATCTGCTATGGAATGTCCGCCGGCCAGAATGCCGCCGGCTTCCAGTACCTTCTCCGCACCACCCTGCATGATTTTACCCAGAATATTCAGATCCATATCCTCCGGAAAGCAGACGATATTCAATGCCGTGCGAACTTCTCCTCCCATGGCATACACGTCACTTAAGGCGTTGGCTGCGGCAATCTGGCCAAACAGATACGGATCCTCTACCATCGGCGGAAAGAAGTCCAGCGTCTGTACAATTGCCAGATCATCCGTTATCCGATAAACTGCGGCATCATCCCTGCTGTCATATCCGATCAGAAGATTTTCGTCTTCCGCTCCCCGCGGGATCCGTTCCAGTATGTGTCCCAGAATACCGGCTCCCAGCTTTGCCGTACATCCACCGCCCTTACAGAATACAATATTCTCACTCATTTTTCTGTCCTTTCTGAAATTCTGTCATCCATCTGAAAACGCATCATAACCAATTATTGCCATAAGATTATGATTCCTCCTCCAATGGTCTGTAAAACTGATGAAAAGAGGCACAGACCGTATGTTCAAATCCCCTGTCCAGAAGCAGCTTCCTGATCTGTTCTCCTCTCTGCCGCTCCTCTTCCCCGTCACACTGATTCAGAACGATGTAATACGACCTGTCACCCACATTTTTTGCTGTCCCCAGTTCGGAAGACAGAATAAAGGCCAGGTCTTCTTCCGTCATACAGTGATCTTCCCGGACATCCAGCAGCTTTTGTGACTGCTCCTTTCGAAAACATACCTTTTCAAGGGGCTGTCCCAACGCGCTGATCCCCATCACTGCAATCACAATATCACTCTCATCCGGAATAACCGGTTCTCCGTCCCGTGGTACCTTGCAGGGATAATGCTTTGCACCGTCTGCCTCGACAAGCACCGCATCGGCAGCCAGAAGATAATCATGGATTTTCATTTTGCCTGATGCGGTCAGTTTATTTTCCGGAGATGGTGTACCTGCCACAACAATCAGCTCTTTCGAAAAAAAGTGCAGCAGTTCATCCTGATTACCGGCCAGTGGGTATCCGATGGGCTGCTCAATATGTGTCGTAGTAGTAACGAGCGCTTTTCTTCCGTTTCGTGCGAAATACCGGGCCAGCGTATACATGACCGTCGTTTTTCCGCCTGCACCCACGATAGAGATCACATGGCCGTTTTCCCGCAGAAAAGGAAACCACGTCTCAAGAATCATATCCTCCGGTGTATCATAATCTCTCAGCTCTTCCGGCGGAAACTCACAGTACTGCGTATCCTCCGGATAGCTGCGCAGCACCTGTTTTCCGCCCTTATCCCCTTCCAGCTTTCTCAGACTGTCATAATAGCGGGAATTGAAAATAACCGGATTGCCGCTCTTTCCTCTGCAGGATGCTGCCGCAATTCCCCGTTTTCCATCCATCCACAACTGCTGCAGACGAATGAGAGAATCCAGAGTCAGATAAGGCTGGTCTGCCACCGCAAAAAGACAGCCTTCCGATCGTGAGGATATCCGGCCAAGATAATCGAGTCCCAGACGAATCGAACCGGAAATTCCACGCTCCGGTGATGGATTTCTGACCGTCTCCACGCCCGGGAAGTTCTCCTGTATATGGTGAAAAATCTCCTCATACTGTGTTACAACGATCACACACTCCAGTCTGCTCCTTTTTTTCAGTTCATACAGAAGCTCCAGAACGTG
>JAXEBU010000043.1:0-16072 GCA_034093895.1 Candidatus Choladocola sp.
GGGGATCGGAGAGAAGCTGACGCGGCTGCCGAAAGCACCGGATGCCTGGGTGGTGCTGGCAAAGCCGCCGGTGCATGTTTCCACCGGCTTTGTGTACGGCAATCTGAAGGCGGATCAGCTGGAGAGCCATCCCGATATCGACGGTCAGGCAGAGGCCATACGCAGCGGCGATTTGTACGGTATGGCCGCCCGGATGGGGAACGTTCTTGAGACGGTTACGATTCCTGCTTATCCCGTGATTGAGGAAATCAAGAACTGCATGAAACAGGCCGGAGCGGTCAATGCCATGATGAGCGGCAGCGGCCCCACGGTGTTCGGGCTGTTCGATGATCCGGAGAAGGCAAAGACGGCGTACGGGCTTCTGGAACGGGGCAGTCTGGCAAAAAATGTATTTCTTACAAAGTTTTTTCATAACAGAGTGAATGAGGATGACAGAATACAGTAGAGAAAGCGGCGGAAGATACTGAAAAAGTACGGTGAATTACGTGCCGGGCAGCCGTATGGGAGGACATAAATGGTTGACGATATTCAATTGCAGATGAATGAGTACCTGCCCCTTCGGGATGTGGTTTTTCAGACACTGAGGCAGGCGATTCTGAGAGGAGAACTGAAACCGGGGGAACGGCTGATGGAAATTCATCTCGCCCAGAAGCTGGGCGTGAGCAGAACGCCGGTGCGTGAGGCGATCCGGAAGCTGGAGCTGGAGGGACTCGTGCTGATGATTCCGAGAAAGGGAGCTGTGGTTGCGGAGATTACGGTTTCCGATCTGGAGGATGTGCTGGAGATCCGAATGGCCCTGGAAGAACTGGCTGTCAAAAGTGCCTGCCGCCGGATTTCCGCAGAACAGCTGGCAGGACTGAAGCAGCTGGCGGAGAAATTCCGGAGAACGCTGCGGGGAGAAGATGTGGGTGCGTGTGCCCAGGCGGATATGGAGTTTCATGATGCCATTTACAATGCAACGGAGAACAGCAGACTGGTGCAGATCCTGAATAACCTGAGAGAGCAGATGTACCGTTACCGTATGGAGTATCTGAAAGACCGGCAGTCTCACGGTATTCTGGTAAAGGAACATGAGGAGATTCTGCGGGCGCTGGAGCACCGGGACGAGGAGGCGGCACTTCAGGCGACCTGCAGCCATATCGAACGCCAGAAAAAGTATATTATCGCCATGCTCAGTGACAGAGAATAAACAGAACAGAATGGTACATACTAAAGGATATCCGGAAGGATATCCTTTTTTCCGTTATATATGTTTTTGGAAAGGAGTATGGGAATGGGCGTGCTGATTTCTGCAGATCTGGAGGAAAACAGAACAAGAATGGAACAGATGTGCAGAAACTGCGATGACATTATTCTGCGGCCCATGACGCTGGGAAGAATGCAGCCGCTTTCCGGTCTGCTTGTTTATATTGAGACGGCTGCTTCCAATATGATTTTTGAGGATTCCGTGCTGGGAAAAATGATGAACCATCTTTGGGAGTCGGAAGCGGGGGATATTTGCCGCATGATGGAGAAAAACGGTCTCGGCATTTCAGACGGGGCGGAATTTTCGGAGCTGGAGGCAGCTGTGGACAGTATGCTTGCGGGAAATGCCATCCTTTTTCTGGACGGCTATCCGAAGGCTCTGAAAATCGGAACAAAGGGCTATCCGGGCCTTGGGGTGGCAAAAGCAGAGTCGGAAAAGACACTGCGGGGCTCTAGGGAAAGCTTCAGTGATTCTGTGAAGGTGAATACGGCACTGGTCCGCAAAAGAATCCGTTCTGTAGGACTGAAAGCAGAGGAAACCTTTCTCGGAGTCCGCTCAAATACGGCGGCAGCTCTTCTGTATATGGAGGATCTTGTACGACCGGAGCTTCTGGAAGAGATCCGACAGGAGCTTCACGGTTTTCTGATTGATTCCGTCGCTGACAGCGGGACGGTGGAGCAGCTTGCGGGGCGGTTCTCCTGGTCGCCCTTTCCGCAGTTTCAGACAACGGAACGGCCGGACCGGGCCGCAGCAGCCGCGCTGGAAGGGCGGATCGTACTTCTGTTTGACAATTCTCCGGTTGCACTGCTGCTTCCTGCGACGCTGAACAGTCTGATGCAGACGGGAGATGATTACTACGGAAATTTTGAAATCGCGTCTCTGCTGCGCTGCATCCGTCTGGGTGCTCTGTTTCTGGCGTTTTCCCTGCCGGGACTGTATCTGGCAGTAACCGGGTTCCATCCGCAGCTGATTCCGTCAGCACTTTCCCTTTCGCTGGCAAAAGCGCGGGCCGGGGTGCCTTTTCCGGGCCTGGTGGAGATCCTGTTCCTGGAGTTGTCCTTTGAACTGCTGCGGGAGGCGGGGCTGCGGATGCCGGGGCCCATCGGCAATACCATCGGAATTGTGGGCGGACTGATTATCGGTCAGGCTGCCGTCAGTGCCAATCTCATAAGTCCGGTAGTAGTGATTGTGGTGGCCATGACGGCTCTGGGCTCCTTTTCTGTTCCGAATGAGGAATTGTCGGAAGCATTTCGCCTGCTGAAATACGGGATGATTTTTCTCTGCGGATTTCTGGGAATTTACGGTTTCGTGTTTGGCTGGCTGCTTCTGCTGCTTCATCTGTGCAGCCTGAAAAGCTTCGGGATTCCGTATCTGATGCCTTTTGCAGCATCGTCGGAGGATGGAATCACACCGGTTCTGGATGGGATTTTCCGCGGTCCGCTGCGGAAACTGACACTGCGTCCCGTGTATACAAGAAAAGGAGCCAGAAGACGGTACCGTGAGCTGAAATAGAGAAAGGAGCCCTTTATGTTTTCGGAAAATGACCGGATTTCTTCACGCCAGACAAAGTATCTCGTAATGATGGAGATAACTGCCAAATGCTGTATTCTCCTGCCTGTGCTGCTGGCGGGGAAAAACACCGGAAGCATTGTCATGTGCATTGTCCTCGGAATCTGGCTCTGGTGTTTTGTCCTGAAAAGGATTCTGAAATGGATGGAACCGGGCGGGGATTTCTTTGACAGTCTTGTCCGCATGGGCGGAACGGGAACGGCAGTGCTGATCTATTTTGCCGGATTCTGGTATTTTCTTGCCCACAGCGCCGTATTTCTGAATCTCTGCGGTGAGCTTGCCCATACGTATCTTCTGCCGGATGTTCCGGTACCGGTACTCTGTCTGCTGCCCTTTCTCGCAGCCCTCTGTTTCGGTCTCGGCAGCGTGGAGATACGGGGAAGATTCTGTGAGGTGACAGGACCGGTGCTGGCCGTTTTGTCGGTGCTTCTGATTTTTCTGGCCGGATTCGGCATGGAAGCGTATCAGTATGAAGAGACCGTAATACGCCGGGAGGATTTCATTTTCCGCGGCAGCTTTGAGGTGTTTGCAGCTTTGGGCGGAATGTTCCTGCCGCTGCTGGCTGCTCATCTGACAGAGAAGGAATCCCGTCCGGCTTTTGGCCGTGCGGTACGGCGGGGCGGCTGCATGGGAATGGTGACTGCAGGCTGTCTCTGTGTGGTGACGGCTGCCTCCTATGGAAAAACAGGCATGGGAGAAGTCCCCTTTTCTTCTGTCAGAGTAATGAGCAACGTGCATCTTCCGGGCGGGTTTCTCCGGAGGTGGGATATTATTTTTTTGTCCGTTCTGATGTTTGGTCTGGCTGTCACGGTGGGCGGAGCCTTCTGGTATCTGAAGGAAATTCTCTTCCGGTTTCAGGAAGAAATCAGTTTGCGGCAGGAGAGAATATCCCGGCAAAACGAAGGGGATGGCGGGTGGATTTCCCGTTGGAACGGGAAAAAAGGAATGACTGTTCTCTGGCTTCTGTCTGCTCTGCTTTCGTATTTTGCAGCCTCCGGATTTCTCAGCGCAGATACCGCCATTGCCTGTTACCGTGCCTATAATATTCAGATTCTGATTCCGGTTCTGACACTTTTCTATATTGCGTCCGGCTTCCGGAAGCGAAAAAAGTGTGCGAAAATTCCGGCGGTGCTTGCGCTGCTTCTTTTGTGCGGGCTTACGCTGTGCGGGTGTACGGCCAGAGAGCCGGAGGAACGGCTTTTTCCCGTGGCGCTTGAGGTGGGAGTGACGGGAAATCATGAGAAGGAAATTCTGCTGACGTGTGCCTGGGATAAAGAAAACAATTCAGAAGTACTCACCGGATTCCGGGGAGCCTCCATGGAGGAGATCGAAAACCGGATGGAGGAATATACGGAACGGTATATTGATTTCAGCCATGTCAAAGCGCTGATTCTCGATGAAGATCTGAAGGCGGAGACACAGCTGTACGACGAAGTGATCCGATGGCTGATGGAGGATCCCGCCTTTGCTTCCGGTCTGACCGTCTATCCCTCCTCCGAAAGCGGCCTCAGGCTGTCCGATGTACAGGAAAAGGCGGATACCGATGCGGGGACATATCTGGAGATGCTGTACCGGTCCCGGGAAAAATACAGGGATACTTCCACAACACTGGGTAAGGTGATAGCGGAATATTGTGCAAAAAGCATCTTGTAGACCGGGAAAATTGTGTGCTATACTTATACGACATGATGCCGGGACTGGGGAAGTGTGAAGCACGAACAATCCGTAAGGCATCTTTTGACGTAAACATGATACGACATTTGACAGATAGAAAAAAGGGTGGAAAACAGTATGAAAAAGATTCTCGATTTGATCAGTCAGGAAGTTATGAATGCATTTGAATCCTGCGGATACGACAGCGGGTATGGAAAGACGGGAATATCCAACCGTCCGGATCTCTGTGAATATCAGTGCAACGGCGCCATGGCGGCAAAGAAAAAGTACCAGAAAGCTCCGATTATGATTGCACGGGAGGTAGTGGAAAAGCTTCAGGGAAATCCTGTGTTTGAGCAGGCAGAGGCAGTGAATCCGGGATTCATTAATCTCCGGGTGTCGGGCGCTTTTCTCGCAGACTATCTGAAAAAGATGAATGGGGATGAAAATCTGTCCGTGGAGAAGGCGGCGCAGCCGGAAACTATTATAATCGATTATGGCGGAGCAAATGTGGCAAAGCCGCTTCACGTGGGTCATCTCCGTTCCGCTATCATCGGAGAGAGTGTAAAGCGGATCGGACGGTTTGCGGGACACCGGGTGATCGGTGACGTACATCTGGGAGACTGGGGACTGCAGATGGGCCTGATTATTACAGAGGTGAAAAAGCGTCATCCGGAGCTTGTGTACTTTGATGATTCCTATGAGGGAGAGTACCCTGCCGAAGCTCCGTTTACCATTTCCGAGCTGGAAGAGATTTATCCCACAGCCAGCGCAAAATCAAAAGAGGATCCTTCCTATAAAGATGAGGCACTGGAGGCAACAGCCAGGCTGCAGGACGGTGTCCGCGGATACCGGGCACTGTGGCAGCACATCCTGAATGTATCGATTGCGGATCTGAAGAAAAACTACGGCAATCTGAACGTGGAATTCGATCTCTGGAAAAAGGAATCCGATGCACAGCCCTACATACCGGATATGGCAGAATACATGAAAAAAGAGGGATATGCATATCAGGATCAGGGAGCCCTGATTGTGGATGTGAAGGAAGAAACCGATACGAAAGAGGTACCTCCCTGCATTATTCTGAAATCGGACGGTGCGGCCCTGTACACAACGACAGATCTGGCAACCATCATTGACCGTATGAAGGAGTATCAGCCGGATGAAATCATTTACGTGGTGGATAAACGGCAGGAGATGCACTTTACTCAGGTATTCCGCTGCGCACGGAAAACGAAGCTGGTGAACGATGATACGAAGCTGAAATTCCTTGGCTTCGGTACCATGAACGGAAAGGACGGAAAACCGTTCAAAACGCGAGAAGGCGGTGTAATGCGTCTGGAACGTCTCATCGCCGACATTAACGAACAGATGTATAAAAAGATCACGGAGAACCATGAGGTGGATCCGGATGAGGCGAGGGAGACTGCAAAACTGGTAGCGCTTTCTGCCATCAAGTACGGAGATCTGTCCAATCAGGCGTCCAAGGATTATATTTTTGATACAGACAAGTTTACCTCCTTTGAAGGAAACACAGGTCCGTACATTCTGTATACGATTGTCCGGATCAAATCCATCCTGAACAAGTACCGCAGCGGCGGCGGGACTGTGGAGAAGGGCTGTATGAAAGCACCGGCAAATGACAGCGAGAAGGCTCTGATGATGGAGACGGCCAAATTCAACAGTGTGATCAGTCAGGCGTATGAGGAGACGGCTCCCCATAAGATCTGTTCCTTTATCTATGATCTGTCCAACGCTTTCAACCGGTTCTATCATGAGACAAAAATTCTTTCTCATGAGGATAAGGAACAGCAGAAGAGCTGGATCGAGCTTCTTGATCTGACGAGAGAGGTGCTGGAGACGAGCATTGATCTGCTGGGCTTCTCTGCACCGGAGCGGATGTAAATGCGCAGGAGCAGAATCTGGAGGAATTGAGATGAAATACATCAGACAGTTTGCGGTTATACTGACGGTCTCCTTTCTGGGGGAGGTGCTGAAATCACTGATTCCGCTGCAGATTCCGGCGAGTATCTACGGCCTTCTTCTGATGCTGGCAGCTCTGTGTCTGCATATTATTCCGCTGGAGGCGGTGCGTGACGCGGGGAAATTTCTGATCGAGATCATGCCGCTGATGTTTATTCCGGCTGCTGTGGGACTGACCGAATCCTGGGGAAGGATCAGTCCTATTCTCGGTAAGCTTCTGGTGGTGACAGTTGTGTCCACGGTGGCGGTCATGGCAGTTGCGGGGAGAGTGACCCAGGCAGTGATCCGCCATGGAGACGGAAAGCAGAGGAAAAAATAAAAGCCGCAGCAGGTGCGGTACCGGAGGAATCCATTGTGAAAGAAATATTAAGTAATTCCGTCTTTTTCGGAGTAATGGTCAGCATACTGGCGTATGAGCTGGGGGTGCTGGTAAAGAAAAAACTGAAACTGGCAGTCTGTAATCCCCTGTTGATTTCCATTGTTGCGGTGATGGTGATTCTGGCCCTTTTCCGTGTGGATTATGAAACGTATGAGGAGGGGGCACATCTGCTCAGTTATCTGCTGACACCGGCTACCGTCTGCCTGGCCATTCCGCTGTACGAACAGATTTCCCTTTTGAAGAAAAATGCGGGGGCCATTATGGCCGGGATACTGTCCGGCGTGCTGACGAGCCTCGTATCCATTCTGATTATGGCGCTGCTGTTCGGGTTTACCCATGAGGAGTATGTGACGCTGCTGCCCAAATCCATTACAACGGCCATCGGCATGGGTGTCTCGGAAGAACTGGGCGGCATTGTGACGATTACCGTAGCTGTCATCATCGTAACGGGTATACTTGGAAATGTGATTGCGGAGTACGTTTTCCGGCTGTTTGGGATTGAAGAGCCGGTGGCAAAGGGAATTGCACTGGGATCAGCCTCCCATGCCATCGGAACGGCGAGGGCAATGGAGATCGGAGAGACAGAGGGAGCCATGAGCAGCCTGTCCATTGCGGTGGCAGGTCTTCTGACTGTGGTGGGGGCATCCGTATTTGCACGGTTTCTGTAGAAAGACGGGAGCTGTCTGCAGAGCGATCTTCGTATATTTATGCCAGATTTACCGTGAAAATTTTGGTATTATGCAACAAAAATGGAAAAATTGAAATTTTCTTTTGTATTTTGCATGATTGTATGTTATATTAGTGAGCAATAAGGAACAAAGGAGCTCCTGATCCAAGGGTTCCTTTGTATTTTTTTTGCTGTATGGGGGACAGATCGTTCCCGCCACGGCGAAACGTTATAATACTCTGTAGTACAGGAGAAGAGACAAGAGGAGAATGAAGATGAAAAAATCAGTAAAGATGGCAGCAAGTGTTCTTTGTGTTTCTGCAATGGTTCTTTCCGTGTGCAGTACTGCATTTGCAGAAGAGAAGAAAACGCTCAAAGTAGCTATGGAATGTGGATATGCGCCGTACAACTGGACACAGCCCACCGATGAGAACGGTGCTGTTCCGATTGCAGACAGTTCCGAATATGCTTACGGATACGATGTCATGATGGCAAAGCATATCTGTGAAGAGCTGGGCTACGATCTGGAAATCGTAAAGCTTGACTGGGACTCTCTTGTTCCGGCTGTTGTATCCGGAACGGTTGACTGTGTAATCGCAGGTCAGTCCATCACATCCGAGCGTCTTGAGGTTGTTGATTTCACAGAACCGTATTATTATGCATCTATTATTACACTGACAAAGGCAGACAGTGCATATGCAGATGCTGCAAGTGTCGCAGATCTGAAGGGTGCAACATGTACCTCTCAGCTGAATACCATCTGGTATGATGTATGTCTGCCGCAGATTGAGGATGCAAACATCCTTCCGGCTCAGGAATCCGCACCGGCAATGCTGGTTGCCCTTGATGCAGACAAGTGTGATATCGTTGTGACAGACATGCCCACCGGTATGGCTGCCTGTGTGGCATACCCCAATTTCAAACTGCTGGATTTCAGCGGCACAGACGGCGAGTTCGAGGTATCTGATGAGGAAATCAACATCGGTATTTCCATCCAGAAAGGAAATACAGAGCTTCTGGATGCAATTAACGGTGTTCTGAGCGAGATGACCGTAGAAGACTACGAGACAATGATGAACGAAGCAATCTCTGTTCAGCCGCTCTCAGACGCTGAGTAACAGGGACAGATGATCAGGACGTGGAAGCTGTCTTGCAGCTTTCATGTCCTTTTTCAGCGTTATCGGTTCCGTTATCTGTGAACCGGCATACCAGTCAAATACCGGCAGACGGGCGGCGCGGATATGCCCCCGGGAAGAAAGGAGAACAATATGCCACAGGATTTTATGGGCAGAATCGTATACATACTGCAGACACGCGGTCTGTCCTATCTGGATGGTGCGAAAAACACCATGATCATTGCGCTGGTCAGCACCCTGATCGGCTGTATCATAGGTTTTGCAGTCGGTATCGTACAGACGATACCGGTCAGCAAAAATGACAATATCATCAAGCGTGTTCTGCTGTGGATTGTCAGGCTGATCCTGAATATTTACGTGGAGGTATTCCGCGGTACGCCGATGATGGCACAGGCCATGTTCATTTACTTCGGATCTGCAGCCGTATTCGGCATTAACATGTCCATGTGGTTTGCGGCATTTTTTATCGTTTCCATCAATACAGGTGCCTATATGGCAGAGACCGTGCGCGGCGGAATTCTCTCCATCGACCCGGGACAGACGGAAGGCGCAAAGGCAATCGGTATGACACACGTACAGACAATGCTTTACGTAATCCTTCCCCAGGCACTGCGCAATATCATGCCGCAGATCGGCAACAACCTGATTATCAATATCAAGGATACGTGTGTTCTTTCTGTTATCGGTATTGTGGAGCTGTTTTATGCCACAAAGAGTGTGGCAGGCGCACTGTATACGTATTTTGAGTCATTTTCCATTGCCATGGTCATATACTTTATCCTGACGTTTACATGCTCCAGAATTCTCCGTTACTGGGAGAAAAAGATGGACGGCAGCGACAGCTATGATCTGGCCACCACGGATACGCTGGCTCATACCAGCGGAATGTACAGCTATCCGGATAAGAAGGAGGAAAAGGAATGAACGGAGAACAGGTAATCAGGATCAATCATCTGAGCAAAACCTTTGGAAAAAATGTGGTGCTGAGGGATATCGATTTTTCCGTTTCAACCGGTGATGTGACGTGTATCATCGGTGCTTCCGGTTCCGGAAAGTCCACACTCCTGCGGTGCATCAATCTTCTGGAAACGCCCACATCGGGAGAAATCCTGTACCATGGGGAAAACATTGCAGATCCGCATACGAATGCGGCTGCATACCGTGCAAAGGTCGGCATGGTATTTCAGAATTTCAATCTTTTCAGCAACATGACAGTACTGAAAAACTGCATGATCGGACAGATGAAGGTGCTGAAAAAGAGCAAAGAAGAATCACGGAAAAGCGCCATGTACTTCCTGGAAAAGGTGGGAATGGCACCGTATATCAACGCAAAGCCGCGTCAGCTTTCCGGCGGTCAGAAGCAGAGGGTGGCCATTGCACGTGCCCTTGCCATGGAACCGGAGCTTCTGCTTTTTGATGAGCCGACTTCCGCGCTGGATCCCCAGATGGTGGGAGAAGTGCTTGATGTCATGAAGCAGCTGGCAAAGGAAGGTCTGACCATGATCATCGTGACACATGAAATGGCTTTTGCCCGCGATGTGTCAAACCATGTTGTGTATATGGCGGACGGTGTGATTGAGGAGGAAGGCGATCCCGCTCAGATCTTCAGCAATCCTCAGAATTACAAGACGAAAGAATTCCTCAGCCGGTTTATGAGAGGATAGGGTGAGCAGGAGAATTTCAATGGATATCCGGAAAAACAGGAGCAGGTATACTGTTTGTTTGATTTATCTTTGTTTTTTTACGCTTATGCTTTTTATTGCCTGGCAGGTTCCCTACTGCCATGATGAGTGGAAATGGGGATCTGAGGAACGCATCCGCCTGATGCGACAGGGCTTTCCGAATTATAACGGAAGATATCTGGGAAATCTGCTGGCACTGATCATTACCCGCAGCATTCCCGCAAAGGCGGTGATTATCTCCGGCGGACTGCTGTGTCTTCTGCATGTGATCAGGAAAAATCTGTTTTCGGATGGAAAGACGCCGGATGGGAAAACGGGAGTATTTCTGACGCTGCTGTCTGTTTTTCTTCTGCTGGCTCTGCCGAGATCACTATTTGTCCAGAGCTACGGATGGCCGGCAGCTTTCGTCAATTTTGTGCCTCCGGTCATTCTCTTCCTCCTCTATTTTAACTGGACGGAACCGGTTTATTCGGACAGAGAGATGCAGTCCTCCCGGAGCCGAAATGCCCTGTCTGTTCCGCTGGGGATCGGGACACAGCTGTTCTGTGAGCACGTTACGCTGTTTGCCATGGTATACAGCGTATGGATTCTTGCTGCAGCCGCATTTCGAAAGAAGAAGATCCGTCTCTGGAATGTACTGTACACAGTTTCCTGTACCTGCGGGACTTTTCTGATGTTTTCCAACGGGGCGTATAAAAGGGCGGCAGGATCAGCCAACACGTATAAGAACATTGCTTTTTCGGCCGGCAGTATGATCCGTAAGTTTTACGAAGAAATAGCAGGGCCTCTCTTCCTTGAAAATTATCTGCTGAATATTCTGCTGTCAGCCGTTCTGATTGCCTGGATTATCCGGAAAAACGAGAAGAGCCTTTTATCGGTGGAAATGATTTTCGTTTTTGGCAGTTATGCTCTGTACAGCTTCTGGCATAAAGTATATCCGGCCTGGATTTTTGTCACAGACGAAGAGGTAAACCGCATTCTGGAACTGAGTTTTTCTCTTCTGTTTTTCTTCCATGTGTTGCTGTGCATCCGCAAATACGTTGAATCGGATCGGAAATACGGCATCTGTATGCTCTACGCATCTTCGCTTGGGATGGCTCTTCCGCTGATGGCTGCCAGTCCCATCGGTGTGCGCTGCTTTTACGTTACGTACGTCCTGCAGTCCCTGACGGTGCTGCGCCTTGTGGGCTGTCTGCTGGAAAAGAAGGTACGGGATCTGTTTTATCCCGCGCTGACAGTGGCTGTCATCACTCTTTTTACAGGGGTGATTTATGGCAGGCTGTTTTCCTATATCGGTGCGGCCGACCGGGAGCGGACCCAGATTATCACGCAGGCTGTGGAGCAGGGAGAGAAGGAGATTACGGTTCCGCTTCTTCCGTTTTCTGATTATTACTGGATCACGGTACCGCCGAATAAGGATTGGGAGAAATATTTCAGGGAATTTTACGGAATTCCGCAGGATATTACGCTGAATTTTGGGTAAATAAAAAATATTGACAATTTTTTAGTACTGTGCTATTGTAATGAACAAAAGTGTATATGGTGCAGGATGAAGTAGCCGGGAGAAAGGATTTCCTTCCCGATGGAGTAACACTCGCAGGGGTTATCTTTTCGCAGCAGGGCAGCAGCGAAAGAGACGGGACCGGATATGGACTGCACTCTGGAGAATCTCACAAAGGAGTGAGTGCCGAAGGTGTAAAGCATTTATGCTAATCTCTCAGGCGAAAGGACAGAGTTGAATGCCGTTGTTCGGAATACGGCTTGGTTTTGTTTTTTGGGCGGGAGAGATCCCGCCTGTTTTGTTGCACTCATTTTTTTCTGCCTGCACTGCCTGAAGGATTATGAAAAAGGAGAGGAAGAGAAAGTATGATTGACGTAATTACAAATGTAAACGGTTTTGTCAACAATATTGTCTGGGGGTGGCCGGCTCTCATTCTTCTGGGTTTTGTCGGTGTGCTGATGACCTGTATGACCGGTTTCTTTCAGCTGACGCATTTTAAACACTGGATGAAAAATACCATCGGTGCCATTTTCGGAGACAGACATGTGACGAAGCATACGGAGGACAAGACGATTTCACAGTTTCAGTCCCTCTGTACCGCTCTGGCAGCTACGGTCGGTACCGGTAATATTGTCGGCGTGGCCGGTGCCATCGCAATCGGGGGTCCGGGAGCAGTCTTCTGGATGTGGCTGATTGCTTTCTTCGGAATGATGACCAACTACTCAGAGAACGTGCTCGGTATTCTGTACCGCCGCAAAAATGCAAAGGGAGAATGGTGCGGAGGTGCCATGTACTACCTGCGTGACGGACTGGGCAGCAAAAAAGGATGCAAAACAATCGGTCTCGTTCTGGCAGTTCTGTTTTCCTGCTTCTGTATGCTGGCCTCTTTCGGAATCGGAAATATGAGCCAGGTCAACAGTATGGTCAGCAATGTAAAAACAGCTTTCGGTATTCCGACGATTGTCACAGGAATTCTTCTCGTTCTTGCAGTCGGCCTCGTTATTCTGGGCGGCCTGAAAAGAATCGCATCCATGACGGAGAAAATCGTGCCGTTCATGGTGATTGCTTATCTCGTGGGAACACTTATAATTATCTGTCTTCACATAAAAACGATCCCGGCTGTGTTCGTATCTATTTTTAAAGGTGCCTTTGCACTGAAGTCGGCGGCCGGCGGTGTGGTCGGTTCCGGAATCGCTCTGGCCATGCAGATGGGAATGAAACGTGGTGTGTTCTCCAACGAAGCCGGTCTTGGTTCTTCCGTTATGGTTCATTCCAGTTCCAACGTAAAGGAACCGGTGCGTCAGGGTATGTGGGGTATTTTTGAAGTATTTGCCGACACGATTATTGTATGTACACTGACGGCACTTACCATCTTAAGCTCCGGAGCTGTGGATCTGGCAACGGGACAGCTGGTCGGTGAGGCGGCTGAAATTGAAACAAGTTCTCTGATGAGCTACGCTTTTTCACAGACCTTCGGCAAGCCGGGCGCCTGGTTTATCGCTCTTGCGATTCTGCTGTTTGCATACTCCACCGTCCTCGGCTGGAGTCATTACGGTTCCACGGCCTGTGAGTATCTGTTCGGCACGAAGTCGGTTACTGTATACAGAGTAATATTTGTCACAATCGTTCTGGCCGGATCTCTGATCAAGGCACAGCTTGCCTGGGACATTTCCGATACGTTCAACGGTATGATGATGATTCCCAACCTGATCGGTGTGCTGGTACTGTCCCCCCAGGTAATGAAGTGTACGAAAAACTATCTGGATCGCAGGCTGCACCACAAGTCAGTGAAGCCGATGCTCTCAGTGTTCCCGGATATTGAGAGGATGCAGGAGGAGGGGCTGGACGAAAACGAATAAAACAGTTTTTGCCCGCGTTTCAGAGAAAAATCTGCAGCTATGGTAATATCCGGTTGTAGTTCTGCAGGAATTCCGCTATACTGGATACATGAGGAATGTATCATACAGTATGGGGGAGCGTTATGAAGAATAAAAGAAACAGATACCTGTTCCTGCTCGTATTTGCGCTGTGGATGGTTTTCGGAAGCAGTCCGATGACGGCTTCTGCGGCAGTGACGGAAGGCACGCCGGGACAGACGCTCTGCGGAGCGTACGCTGTCATCGTAAATACGAATGTGAGTCAGGTACAGAAGACAGGAACACTGATCTTCGAATCCGATACAGAATATCAGAGTGCGTCAGCGCAGTCATCCCGGGAGGCAGCATCGCTGCAGCCCGACGTTGCTGCGGCTTCAGACGTGCGTCAGGTGTCGGCATCCGGGATCAGTGTTTCTTATTTTCCGGATGAAGAAAAGGAGATCAGCAGTCCCTATGGCAGCAGCACTTACGTCTGCATCGGAGAAGGCGCACACTGTTATGTGTGGATGGAGAAAGCTTTAAAAGCTGCGTACGATGCAGAAAACGTGACAGAAGTGATTGCACGGGATATTTCGTCTGTCTATGACGGTACGCCGTATGAGACGCTGTCGGCCATGTGCGGGAATCGCATGCCGTACCGTGACGGTTCCGGAAAACTCTCAATTCTGCTGGAAGAGATTACGGGCGGAGCCAGCGGTGTCTATAAAAATGATTACGGGATTACGGCAATTCATATTGATGTTCCGGAAGCTTCCGGGTATCGTGCCGGTGAGATGATTTCACGCAACGGGCTTCTGGTGCATGAGGGGCAGCATGCGCTGTTCGGCCAGCTGACGCAGTATGATGCAGATCAGCCGTATCTCTGGCTCAATGAAGGCCTTTCTGTGGCAGCGATGGACTATGTGTGGGGTGGGACGGACAACAGTGGCTGGCTGGACCGGATCGACGGAAGCGCAGAAATACGAAACGGTTCTTCCATGTTTTATCGGACGTACCGCGGCAATACGGCCCAGGATTATGCGATGCCGTACCTTTTTGTGCGCTATCTCATTGACAGGAAGGCGGGCGGATATCGTCCCATGGCAGTGTTTCCGCAGTTTTATGGGCAGAGTGCAGCCGTATCCCCGGCTGCCTGGCTGTGCAGTGTCATGGGAGACGGTACTTCCTTTGCCGATTTGCTGACGGAATTCTATACGGCTGTGGTTGCGCTGGAACCGCAGGGAAAATATGGATTCTCCGGTGACAGTATCGCGGCGGAAAAGGCCGGAAAATATCCGCTGTTTGCGGGAGAGAGCGGTCAGTCCTACAGTCTGGATCCCACGGCGGCCATCGTGATTGAGCTGGAAAACGGCAGCTTTACGGTTCCGGAAGACGGTGGAGCGGATATCCGGTATATGGTGGTTGGCAGCAGAAGTACACCGGCCGTTCCGGCTGCCGGAAAAGGAACGGCTGCAGACCCGTACCTGATTTCTTCTTTCGGTGAACTGAATCTGATGGGAAATGAGCCGGGAGCGTATTACAGACTGACACAGAATATTTCCTCCGACGGTGAACTGAACCTGACAGTGACAAATTTCAGAGGAGTACTTGACGGAGGCGGCTATACGGTGAAAGGGCTGCGCTGTCCGCTTGTGGGCACCAACAGCGGTGTGATCCGCAATCTGACGGTGGAAGCGTCCATGCGCGGTGAAGCAGCCGATCTTTCGGGTGTGTTCTGTCTCAGAAACAGTGGAAAAATCATGGACTGCCGTGCAAAGGGCTCTGTCAGTATCAGGCTTGGTGCAGGCAGTGGATACGGTGTTGTATATGGGACATTTGCAGCTGAGAATACGCCGGCAGGTGTGATAAAAAGCTGCAGCACGGAGATGGCAGTGCACCTGATTCTCCCGGCACAAAGATGCAGAGCCGGAGGAATTACGGGTGTCCAGAGCGGTACGGTGGAAAACTGCAGAAGTGCAGGAACGGTTTCCGCCGTTTCGCCATACGGGAATTATGAAGTGGCCGTCGGTGGAATTGTCGGTGAACTCCATCCGATGGGCGTGGGCGGAGCAGTCATAAACTGTGTCCACCTGGGCGGCATCACAGCGCAGGGAGGAGATCAGAAGCTGGGCCAGCTGTGCGGAACGGCGACAGATTCTGCTGCAGGAAATCTGAAAGCTTATCTTCAGGGATGTTACGGAAAAGCAGGGAACATTCCGGCCGTCGGCATGACAGGAACGAATGTGTCGGATGACGATACGCTTTTGAATGAGGACAGCCTGAAAAATGCGGATTCTTATTCGAACTGGTCTTTCGGAAGTGACTGGAAAATAACGGAAGACGGTCCCGCTCTGATGGAGCCGGATGACATTGAGACCATCGAGGTGCAGGGGGCTGATT
>JAXEBU010000044.1:0-8677 GCA_034093895.1 Candidatus Choladocola sp.
CTGGTGCACCGGTTGTTCCACCAGGAGCATGGCCGGGTAGCCAAGTCGGGCAGGGATAAACGCTGAAGGCATCTAAGCGTGAAGCCCCCCTCAAGATGAGATATCCCAAGACCCCTTGAAGAACACGAGGTAGATAGGGCAGAGGTGGAAGTGCAGTAATGTACGGAGCTGACTGCTACTAATAGGTCGCAAGCTTATCCAGGAACGGAAGGGTAAAAAAGTCTGAAAAAGGACTTG
This sequence comes from Candidatus Choladocola sp., assembly GCA_034093895.1. Classification (GTDB taxonomy): domain Bacteria; phylum Bacillota; class Clostridia; order Lachnospirales; family Lachnospiraceae; genus Choladousia. Next base: position 238 of record JAXEBU010000044.1, read on the forward strand.
CAAAAAGCGGATGGATATAGTATTCTGTATGTGGTTTTGAAGGTACGTTATATGGCCCAGTGGCTCAGTTGGTTAGAGCGTCGCCCTGTCACGGCGAAGGTCGAGAGTTCGAGTCTCTTCTGGGTCGTTTCTTTGATATATGGGGTCTTAGCTCAGCTGGGAGAGCATCTGCCTTACAAGCAGAGGGTCACAGGTTCGAGCCCTGTAGGCCCCACTTCCAATTTACAGTCGCTTATGCAGTCGTGTGTGGCGCAGGAGTTTCGTAAGCGAAACTCTTTTTTCTATTTTATAATTAAATATTTATGCCGGCGTGGCGGAATTGGCAGACGCAAGGGACTTAAAATCCCTCGAGGGCAACTTCGTACCGGTTCGAGTCCGGTTGCCGGCAGCTGAAAAAAGAAAATCTGGAATCAGGTTTTCTTTTTTCGCTTATGGAAAACTTCGTTTCCTATTATGAGAAGAAAGGCGGATATAAATAATATGAAGTTTCAGTTTGGCAAGGGACGTCCCGTTGTATTGTTTGATCTGGACGGAACACTGCTTCCAATGGATAATGACAAATTTGAAAAAGTATATTTTAAAGGTCTTTGCCGTTCTATTACGGAGCTTTCACCAGAACAGCTGATTGCAGACATCTGGGCAGGGACGAAAGCAATGGCCTGCAATGACGGAAGCAGAACCAATCGGGAAGCTTTTGCAGATGTATTTACAGAACGGAGCGGAATTGATTATTACAGGAATGAAGAACGGTTTCTGGAATACTATCGGACCGATTTTCAGAATTGTGTAAATGCGTGTGATGTTTCTGAGAAAAGTAGAAAGATTGTGCATACCTTACAGAAAAAGGGATATATGACTGCGGTTGCGACAAATCCTATTTTCCCGGAAATAGCAACCCATTCACGCTTAAGATGGATTGGCCTGGAACCGGATGAATTTCCGCTTGTGACTACATTCGAAAACAGCTGCTATGCAAAACCAAATCCGCGTTATTATCAGAACGTCTGTGAACGGCTGGGGGTTAAGCCGGAGCAGTGTATTATGATCGGCAATGATGTGGAAGAAGACGGATGTGCAGCTTCGCTCGGAATACGCGTGATGCTGGTGACAGACTGTCTGCTGAATAAAAAGAACCTTTCGACAGAATCTTTTGAGACGGGAACTTTAGAGGAGGTGCTGCAGTGGGCAGAATCTCTCCCGAAGAATGAATAATATCTGCCGTAAGAACAGGAAGCGGTTGATTCTGAAAAAAACACAGGTTGACGATTTTGAAATTGTGCGTTAACATAGGCTTATACAGGAAATGTAAGTAAAAGGGAGTAGCTGGCATAGCTTCTATGTGTCTTTGGTCGTCAGTACAATAACCTTGTTATTCGTCAAAGATTGAAACGGCGAGACTTTTACTGTGGTATTCATACTGCAGTAAAAGTCTCTTTTTTTCCTGTAAAAACAAATTGAAAGGAGAATGTAATATGAATTTTCTGACAGAAGGATTGAGAATGGTAACGTGGCAGCAACTTGTGATGTATGGAATTGGTATATTGCTCATCTGGCTGGCGATAAAAAAAGAATATGAGCCTGCTCTGCTGCTGCCCATGGGCTTTGGGGCGATTCTGGTGAATCTGCCTGCTACAGGTGTTTTGAATCAGGTACTTGCAGGAGTCGGGGAAACAAACGGAATTATACAGTGGCTGTATGAGGTTGGTATTGAAGCTTCGGAAGCTCTTCCGGTTCTGTTGTTCATCGGTATCGGTGCAATGATTGATTTTGGACCGCTATTGTCCAATCCGCGGATGTTTCTATTCGGAGCGGGAGCACAGTTTGGCATTTTTGCGGCTATTCTTCTTGCAGTCATACTCGGCTTTGATCTGAAAGATGCCGCATCGATTGGTATTATCGGAGCTGCGGATGGTCCGACTTCAATTCTTGTTTCCCAGATTCTGAAATCAAATTATATCGGACCGATTGCCGTGGCGGCGTATTCTTACATGGCTCTCGTTCCTGTGATACAGCCGTTAGCCATTAAGCTTGTCACAACGAAAAAAGAGCGGAAGATCCGTATGAAGTATGAGCCATCTTCTGTCAGCAGAAGAACAAGAATTATTTTCCCGATTGTTGTTACTATGGTAGTAGGACTGGTGGCACCATCTTCTGTTTCTCTCGTCGGATTCCTTATGTTCGGCAACCTGATCCGTGAGTGCGGCGTTCTCAATACAATGTCAGAGACGGCACAGAATAACCTTTCTAATCTGATTACACTGCTGCTGGGAATCACGATTTCATTCAGTATGCAGGCGGAGCGTTTTGTCACGGTAGAAACACTGATGATCATGCTGATTGGAATGTTTGCATTTATCGTTGATACAATTGGCGGAGTTCTTCTGGCCAAGTTCATGAATCTTTTTTCTAAGGAAAAAATCAACCCCATGGTGGGTGCTGCAGGAATTTCCGCATTTCCCATGTCTTCACGTGTTGTGCAGAAAATGGCAATGGAAGAAGATCCCGGCAATGTACTTCTGATGCATGCTGCAGGTGCAAATGTATCCGGTCAGATCGCGTCCGTTGTGGCAGGGGGTCTTGTGATCAATCTTGTGACCAGTTTTCTGTAAAGGCGGAGGAAAAAGCTGATGGGTTGCTCCGGAAAGCAGCTTTGGCTGCCCACAGAAAATTGAGAAGTAATGGAAAATACTGGAATAAAAAAATCAGTTGGCATATAATGAGCGTATGCGGAAAGGCAGAGAAGAAATGAATCAGAATATTATGATTGCACTGGAAATCATGTGGAAAGGAATGGCTGGAATTTTTGCAGCCGTACTGATTATTATGCTGTTTGTTTACCTGATGGGGAAAGCAGGAAAAAAATAAAGCGTGGAGGAGCGTATGAAATATACAGTACCGGATTACTATCGGGAATTTCACTGTATTGCGTCTGACTGTCCGGCAACATGCTGTGCAGGGTGGCAGATTGTAATTGACGACAGAACCCTGAAAAAATACCGTGCATGCAGGACGCCGCTGGGAAACCGTCTGGCAAATTCCATTCACTGGAAAGACAAAACCTTCCGACAGTATGGGCAAAGATGTGCATTTTTGAATGAAAGAAATCTGTGTGATATATATACAGAGGCAGGACCGGATTATCTGTGTCGGACCTGTCGAAATTATCCGAGACATATTGAGGAGTTTGAGAATGAAAGAGAGATTTCTCTGTCTCTTTCCTGCCCTGTTGTGGCAGAAATGGTGCTTAACCGGAAAAAGAAAGTTACATTTTGCCAGGTTGATGTGCCGGAAAGAGAAGAAGAAGAGGAAGATTTTGACTTTTTCCTTTACTCTGCGCTGCAGGATTGCAGAAGGGCAATGTTTGATATCCTGCAGGACCGCGAATCCATCATTTCTTTTCGGATCGCGAAGGTACTGGCTCTGGCGCATGACATCCAGAACAGGATTGATACCAGAAAAGTTTTTGAAATAGAATCACTGTTGGATCGGTATAGGAGAAAAGATGCCGATGGGAAACTGCAGAGCCGGATGGAGCGTATCTCTGTACAGAAAAGTGATGCGGAAGTCCGGGAACAGACGGAAGCTCTGATGGGTCTTCTGGATGAACTGGAGGTTCTCGATCCTTCATGGCCGGAACAGCTCCGGATTTACCGGTCTGTTCTTTATGAACGGGATCCCGCGGACTGTGGACAATGGCGCAGTGCCATACAGAATATGTGGAAGAACCCGAATTGCGACTGGGTACAGACGGAAGCAGAACAGCTGATGGTCTATTTTCTGTTTACGTACCTTTGCGGAGCCGTTTACGACGGTGACCTTCTGGCTAAAGTAAAAATGGCGGTGGCCAGCACGCTGCTGCTTCGGGAAATGGAAACTGCCTGCCAGATGAAGCAGGAAAATGTGATTAGCCTGGAGGACCGCGCAAGAATCGCCTGGCGGTATTCCAGGGAACTGGAGCACTCGGATCTGAATCTGAATAAAATGGAAGAATTGATGAATCACAGCCAGGCCGCTGATTTTCAGGGGCTGATGGGACTGGTTTTACATCTGTTTTGAGGATTGTCTGGCAGAAGCAAATGATATAAGAATTTCATCGGATACAGAAACGGGAAAGACGGTTGACGCAAGGAGAAAAAGTCAGTAAAATAGATGCAAAAGATACTTTTCACAAAATTCGTATGAAACGCAGTCAGAAGGTTGATAATAAGGCAGCAGGCATGAATATGTCGGTTGCCTTTTATCGTATAGGAAACTTCGTTTCCTATACGAAAGCCTGACTCGTCTGTTTTACGAAAAGGAGGAAGTGGCTATGGGAGAAAAAGGGAAAAAACTGTGTCTTGATTTACTGGTGGATATCTGCAGCGGTGTTCTGCTGACAGTGGCAATTTACTGTTTTGCGATTCCGGCGGATTTCCCCATGACAGGTGTATCCGGCGTATCGCTGATTCTGTATCATCTGTTTGGCCTTCCCGTTGGTCTGATGACGGTTCTCCTGAATATTCCGATCATTCTGTGCTGCTACAAAACCCTTGGAAAACAGTTCTATCTGAATTCGTTGAAAACGACATTAATTACTTCAACGATCATGGATTTACTTGGCCCACGTCTTCCGGCATATGAGGGTGAACTGATACTGGCGGCGATCTGCGCAGGTGTTCTGTGCGGTGCCGGTTATGCCATTGTGTTTATGCGAAATTCGTCCACAGGAGGTTTTGACTTTATTACCATGGCCATACGGTATTACCATCCGCATCTTTCTCTTGGGAAAATTGCGTTTGTGACGGATGGAATTGTCATTCTGATCGGTGGACTGCTGATTGGAAGTGTGGACGGCATTATTTACGGCATTATTTTGAATTATCTGTATACTACGGTACTGGATAAGATCCTTTACGGAACAAGTTCGGGCAAGCTTACCCTGATTATAACGGATCTGCCGCAGGAGATTGTACAGGCCATAGATGAGATATCGGGACGTGGGGCAACTATTCTGAAAGCTGTGGGCGGCTATTCCGGAGAAGATAAGGGTGTCGTCATGTGCGCCAGCAATAAAAAAGAAATGTATGCCATACGAAAACGTGCACACGAGGTGGACAAAAATGCGTTTGTCATTATTGTGGAGTCGAATGAAGTGATCGGAGAAGGGTTCCGCCTGCCGGGTGATACGAATGTGATATAAGAAATTTTCCTTTTTATGAAACTTTTTCGTGTATAAATACATCTAATAAGTAGACTGACAAATGAGCCTCCCGTCGATTTTTCCGCGCTGCGCGCTCTCAAAATCGACGGCTCATCTAATAGATAAGGGCTGTGAAAAGCCAGATTTCATTATACACGGGAGAAAAGTATGAAGACATTCATGGAAATAGCAAATCTGCTGCGGGAGCGAGGCCTTCTGAAAGAGGTGAAAGGAAACGAAAGCAATCCGGTCATACGATGGATTTCGTGTGACTCCAGAAAGGTCGTATCAGGAACCCTGTTTATCTGTAAGGGAGCAGCCTTCCGGCCGGAATATCTGCAGGAAGCTGCAGATCGGGGAAGTACGGTATATCTTTGTGAATATGTGCTGCAGACAAATCAGGAGCTCTGCGGCCTGATTGTGACGGATATCCGGAAAGCAATGGCTGTTGTTTCCGCTGCTTTTTTTGCGTATGAGACAGATAGGCCTGTTTTGACGGGCATAACGGGGACCAAGGGGAAGACAACGACTGCCTGGTATCTGAAAGCCATGCTTGATCTGTGGGAAAAAGAACGAAACTGTCCGGAGACGGGGTTGATTTCCACCGTAGAAAATTATGACGGGAAAGAACGTTCAGATGCGGTGATGACGACTCCGGAATCACCGGTCATTCATGAAATGCTGGCCAATGCCAGAGACGCGGGAATCCGTTACGTAACCATGGAGGTTTCCAGTCAGGCGCTCAAATACAAACGGGTGCGGGAACTGAGATTCAAAACGGGAATTTTCCTGAATATTTCTGAAGATCATATCAGTCCACAGGAGCATACGGATTTTGAGGATTATTTCAGTTCAAAGCTGTCCATTTTCCGCCAGACAGAGACCGCCTGTGTTAACCTGGATTCTGATTTTTCTGACCGCATTCTGAAGGTGGCAAAAAAAACGGACAGGATTATCACTTTTGGAAAACATCCGGATGCGGATCTCCGCTGCAGCGAAATTCAGGTCAGCGGAAACAGGATTTCTTTTCTTGCTTCCTGTGACCGGTTCTCAGAGAAATTCACACTGGCAATGAAAGGAAGCTTCAATATAGAAAATGCCATGGCAGCGATTGCAGCCGGGTATGCCTATGGAGTACCGGTACACTGTATGCAGGAGGCTCTGGCCACGACAAAAGTTCCCGGGCGCATGGAAACCTTTTTCAGCAGAAGCGGAAAAATCTGTGGAATCGTGGATTTTGCGCATAACCGACTGAGCTTTGAGAAACTGTATGATGCGGTATTTCAGGAATACACTCCTTACAGAAAAATTATCACCGTATTCGGATGTCCGGGCGGAAAAGCGCTGAACCGGAGACGGGAGCTGGGGCTGCTGGCAGGGCTGTTTTCGGATACGGTGATTGTGACATCGGATGATCCGGGAATGGAATGCCCGGAAGCAATTGCAGAGGAGATTCGCGGTTATGCGGAAATGACAGGCTGTCCCTGTCTCTGCGTGGAGGAGCGGATGAAAGCCGTGGAGACCGCCGTCAGGATAGCATCGGAGAATGAAGAAAATACAATTGTGCTTCTGCTGGGGCGGGGATGTGAGAAATTTCAGAAAATCGGCGGACAGAGTCTGGCGTATCCGACGGATGCCAGTATAATGAGATGGGCCATAGAGAGTTGTGATGACTGCTGCAGATTCATCACAGCTGCCGCCATATCCTGAGAAAAAAATTTACATTTCCGTTAAAATGGCTTATGATAAAGATAATTTCAGGAAAAGGAGAACGGAAATGTTTAAAGATCTGGTGAAAGCGAACAGAAGCTATCGAGGCTTCGATGAGAGCAGACGCGTAACAAAGGAAGAACTGATGGAAATGGTGGACTGTGCCAGACTGGCAGCGTCCAGTGTCAATATGCAGCCGCTGCAGTATTATCTTGCCTGGGAAAAGGAGACGGTTGACAAGATTCAGCCGCTGACCGGCTGGGCAAAGGGACTTCCGGATCTGGAGCTTCCGCACGAAAGAATGTGCCCGACAGCATTTATCATTATCTGTCAGAATACGCAGGTTTATGAATCACTGGCCAGATTCCAGAAGGATGTGGGAATTGCGGCGCAGACGATACTTCTGGCAGCCACGGAGATGGGACTGGGCGGATGCATGATCGGAAGCTTCAGTGCAGGAGCGGTGAAAGAAGCGTTAGGGCTGGCGGATCATCTGGCACCGCTTCTCGTGGTAGCCATAGGAAAGCCGGCAGAGAAAATTGTTCTGACGGAAGCAGGGCAGGGAGAATCTGTAAAATATTACCGGGATGAAAACGACGTGCACTACGTTCCGAAGCGGAGACTGCAGGATCTGATTCTTCCCTGAAAAAAGGACCGCAGCTATTTCTGCGGTCCTTCTACCATTCGTACTGTTTCGTCAGATGGATTTGATATTACGGCTGCTGCAATGATCTCACAGGGAGGATTGGTGCGGACGCTGTCCACTGCTGCCGTCACGGCGGAGACATCTCCGCTGATAAATACGGTTGTATGGCCACCGCATCTGGTGTTCTTCGTCTGGTACTGCACAGCGGCTGTTTTCAGCATCTGATCCGTTACGCGGATTGCGTTGCCGCTGCCGAGGACTTCCACAAGTCCGAAAGCTCCGTATTTCATAATTTACCGTCCTTTCAAAGGCTGCAGTCTCATTTCATGAGGTTTGCAGCAGTTTATTTGTGAATTGTCATGGCCAGCGCAAGTTCGGTGCCTTTGTCAGGAGATGCAATGACGGACTGGTGAACCACTGTTCCGTAAGCGGCTCCGGCTGCAAGACCGGCCTCCATTGCGGCTCTGACATCGGAGACGGAACCGCGGATTTTTACGCAGGCACCGCTCTTGAGACGATTTCGTTCCACACTCTGTACGGTGATGTCAGCAGCTTTGCTGGCTGCATCCAATGCGACGTAACATGCAACAAGGCTATCCATTTCATAGATGCCGACTGCCATATTTTCAAAGCTGTTGCTCATTGATTTCCCTCCTGAATTCAGTTGACATTCCGGATGCGGCAAAGAATCCGGATATTTACGAAAAGCTGCTATTGCAGTCAGTATAACATTTCCGGCAGCGATAGTAAACTTATTTTTTACACTTGAGTTTCCGCAGTCTTATCTACCTGAAGCCCGCTCTACGGCATTGTCTATCCACAACTTTAAAAAAATGCCCAAAATATAAGGAATCCTTTTCCTTTTTGATGTAAAATTAAATCACCACAAAATAACCGTACTAAAC
>JAXEBU010000045.1:0-19183 GCA_034093895.1 Candidatus Choladocola sp.
AGGGAATCAACGGTGTGGGCTCCTGGTTGTTTGATCTCACCGACAATTTCGAGGATGCTGAAACACTTCGTACGGAGAATGAAGAGCTGAAAAAGAAGGTTGATACACTGACAGAGGAGAACAGCCAGCTGATTCAGGACCGCGAAGAGCTCCTTCGCCTGAGGGAGCTGTATGATCTTGACCAGCAGTACGATGATTATGAAAAAGTCGGGGCAAGGATTATTGCAAAGGAATCCGGAAACTGGTTCCAGCTCTTTACCATTGACAAAGGATCAAATGACGGCATTCAGAAAGATATGAATGTAATTTCCGGAGGCGGACTGGTAGGAATCGTCACGGAGGTAGGTGCCAACTGGGCAACCGTCCGTTCGATTATCGATGACAACAGCAACGTCAGCGCCATGATTTCAACCACGTCTGATCAGTGTATTATTGCGGGAGATCTGCGTCTGATCGATGAAGGTTCACTGAATCTCGTGAAACTGACAGATGCAGACAACAAGGTACACGTGGGAGACAAGGTGGTAACCTCATATATCAGTGAGAAATTCCTTCCGGGAATACTGATCGGTTACATCAGTGAACTTCACAACGACGCCAATAATCTGACAAAGTCAGGCTATATTACCCCTGTGGTCGATTTCAGACATCTGCAGGAGGTGCTTGTGATTCTGGAACTGAAGGAGTACGTTCCTTCCGGTTCTGTTTCCGAGGAGGTCAGCGGAAATGTGATTTCCGGGCAGACCGTGCAGAGTGAAGGAAGTACGGAAGCATCCGAATCCGGTACGGCGGACGGAGAATAATCCGCTGTTTTCGTTTTGTGAAAGGAGAGACATCCATGAAGCGTAAGATTACAATGGGAATTCTGATTCTGGTATCCATCATTCTGCAGTCTACGTTCTGCCAGATGATTTCCATCGCTTCGATAAAACCGAATCTTCTGATTATCCTGACTGTTTCCTTCGGACTGATGCGTGGCAGAAAAACAGGTATGCTGACCGGTTTTTTCTGCGGTCTTCTTACGGATATATTCTTTGAGAGTACCCTTGGCTTTAATGCTCTGATTTATATGTGGGTGGGATATTTCAGCGGATACTTTTATCGAATCTTTTACGATGATGATATTAAAACACCCATTTTTCTGATATCTGTCAGTGATCTGGCATACGGTATCATTCAGTACGGATTCATGTTTCTGCTGCGTGGCCGTACTCAGTTTTTCTATTACCTTGGCAGAGTCATTTTTCCTGAAATGATTTATACTCTGATTTTTACAATTATCTGCTACCGGATTTTGTATGCAGTCAACCGGAAACTGAGTTTTTCTGATAAAAGAGGAGTGGACAGCTTTGTTTGACCAGATGAAAAAAAGTTTTAAAAAAGCGATCAATTCAAGAATGATAATAGTTATTCTGGTGATCTGCCTGATGGCAGCACTGCTGATTCAGCGTCTGTTTCAGCTTCAGATTGTATCAGGAGAGAGCTATCAGAATGATTTTTCACTTTCTATCATGAAAGAGCGCACATTAAACAGCTCCAGAGGAAATATTTATGACCGGAACGGAAAACCGATTGCCTACAATGAGCTGTCATACTGTGTCACTTTTGAGGACAGCGGAACTTATTCCAGCACACATATTAAAAATCTGACTGTCAACAGTATCCTGTACAGAGTCATCAAGCTCATCGAGGAACAGGGAGATTCCATCGTAGATGACTTTAAGGTGGAACTGAAAGAGGATGGAACGTATGGTTATAACGTTTCCGGTTTTACGCTGAACCGTTTCAAAGCCGATCTCTTCGGACAGTCCTATATAGAAGATCTGACGGAGGAACAGCTGAATATCACGGCTGAAGATCTTGTGGAACTGCTCTGCAGTGAAAAGTATTACGGAATCCTTGACAGTAAAATCACGGATGAAGAAAGAGCAGAATACGGTCTGCCGGACTCCTATACCGACAAAGAGATTTTACAGCTGGTTTCCCTTCGTGCTTCCATCGCTGCCTACAGTTTCCAGCGATATCAGGCTGTGACTGTTGCCCGGGATATCAGTGAAGAAACCATGGCCAGAATTCTTGAAAATATCGCCGACTTTCCCGGAATCGATATCTCGGAAGAATATAAAAGAGTCTACACAGATGCAGAATATATGGCTCCTCTGATCGGATATACCGGTAAGATTTCAGCAGAAGAGCTGGAAGAACTGCGCAAAACCGACAGTTCCTACACCTCCAATGATATTGTTGGAAAAACAGGACTGGAAAGTGTCCTTGAAACTACACTGCAGGGTGACAAAGGATCAGAAGTAATTTATGTGGACAATCTGGGCCGAACACTGGATGTGCAGTCAAAAGTGGAGCCTCAGGCCGGCAATGACGTATATCTGACCATTGATATGGATCTTCAGAAGGCGGCCTATAACATACTGGAACAGTATATTGCAGGTATCATCGTTGCCCAGACAATCAATGAGAGACAGTTCCATACAGAGTGGGTAAGCTCTGCAGACCAGATTAAGATTCCTATTTTCGATATTTATTATGCTTTGTTTGAGAATAACGTTCTCGATGTCAGTCATCTGAAGGCTTCCGATGCCTCTGATAATGAGAAAAAAGTATACAATGCCTTCCTTGTGAAAGCATCTGAGATTTTCAGTATTATCAAGAATGAGCTGCTGTCAGATGATCCCACGCCTTACTGTGACCTTGCTGACAAATACGAGCTTGGCGAACAGTATCAGGTATACATGTCCTATATTGTCAATGATATGCTGATGACCGGTACAGGTATACTGAATGAAGCTGCAATTGACAAAACGGATCCGACGTATATCGCATGGACAGAAGAAGAGAGTATCAGTCTCAGGGAATTCCTGACGTATGCGATTTCCAGAAACTGGATCGATATCACAAAAATATCCGGTGATACGGATTACATGGATACACAGGAAATGTTTTCCGCTCTGGCAGATTATATCGCCGATTATCTTTATGAAGATGATAATTTCTGCAAGCAGGTATACCGCTATATGCTGCAGGAGGACAGAATCTCCGGTGCTGACATCTGCCTGCTCCTGTTTGACCAGGATGTACTGGAAATGAATGTGGAGGATTACACGAATCTTCAGAACGGAACTCTGAGCGGATACGATTTTATGATGGACAAAATATATAATCTTGAAATCACACCTGCTCAGCTTGCTGTAACACCGTGTTCCGGTTCTGTCGTTCTGACGGATCCCGATACGGGCGAGGTGCTCGCCTGCGCGACGTATCCGGGTTATGATAATAACAGGCTTGCAAATGAGATGGATTCTGACTATTTTACGAAGCTGAACATGGACAAATCATCCCCGTTCTACAGCCGTGCAACGCAGGAGGCAATTGCTCCCGGATCTACCTTTAAGATCGTAAGTTCTGTGGCGGGAGTGATGGAAGGCGTGCTGAATCTTGGAGAGGGAATTAACTGTACCGGTAAATTTGATGAAGTAGAGCCTGCAGTCAACTGCTGGAACAAGTGGGGACACGGAATTCTTACGCTCGAAACAGCTATTTCAGAATCATGCAACTATTTCTTCAACACGGTCGGTTACCGTCTCAGCACCAAAAACGGAGAGTATCGGGATGAAGAAGGTATCGAATCACTGACCAAGTATGCCAGCCTGTTTGGACTGGATGAAAAATCAGGCGTTGAGGTGCCGGAATCAGCTCCGAACATTTCCCAGGAGGATGCTGTCCGTACAGCCATGGGACAGGCGAAGAACCAGTTTACCACCACCCAGCTTGCAAGATACGTCAGTACGATTGCAAACGGCGGTACATGTTATAAGCTTACGCTTGTCGATGCCATTACAGATTCCACCGGAAGCGTTCTGGAAAAGAATGAACCTGAGATCCGCAACACGGTAGATCTTCCGCAGGAACTGTGGAATACGATCCATGCAGGTATGCGCGGAGTAGTCAAAAATCACGCTGCTTTCAAGAATTATACGGGAGTTTCCGTTGCAGGTAAAACAGGTACGGCTCAGGTAAGTACCGATGTTCCGAACCACGGTGTTTTCATTGGATATGCGCCGTATGAAGAACCGGAAGTTGCCATTGCAGTCCGTATTGCCAATGGCTATTCCTCCGCCAATGCAGCTCTGGTCGCAAGAGATGTGATATCCTATTACTTTGACCGTGAGCTGGAAGATCAGCTGATCACAGGCCATGCATCCCAGGCATCTGACAGTTATCAGCAGGATGACTGATGGTATGTTTTCAGAAATAATCAGAAAGCAGAAACTGATACAGGAAAGAAGGAACCAGAAATGAGCCGCAGTGCAGTCATACTCAAGAGTAATCCTTACGGATTGATTCTGAATCTTGACCCCGATCTCCCTTTTGAAGATCTGAAAAAGGCAGTGGGAGAAAAATTCCGCGTGTCTGCCGGTTTTTTCAAAAATGCAAAGCTGGCACTGACCTTTCGGGGCAGAGTTCTTACGAAAGAACAGGAAGCACTGTTAGTGGATGAAATTGTACAGAATTCCAGAATTCACGTTCTGTGCATCGTTGATGAAGAGAAAGCATCTGCCGAATACTACAGAAAAGCAGTCACACACGCTCTGGAAAAGCAGCAGGAATCCGACGGACAGTTTTACCGAGGAACGTTGCGTTCCGGTCAGATACTTGAAACAGAATCAAGTATTGTAATAATCGGTGATGTCAATCCAGGTGCCCAGATCGTGTCAAAAGGCAATATTGTGATTCTTGGGTGCTGTATGGGAAACGTATATGCAGGCGCATCAGGTAACCGGGACTGCTTTGTGGCAGCGCTTACGCTGAAACCGATGCAGGTGCGCATTGCAGATAAAACAGCCAGAAGTGCCATCGTCAAGAAAAAGGACACCGGTGAATATCCTGTGGATCCTAAAATGGTTTTTATAAAGGATGACCATCTGCAGATAAAATCCATCACCAGTGAAACGATCTGCGAATATCTGGCATAAAGGGCAGATGGTTTCTGCAGATCAGGATCTGCACATCATCAGGAGAAAGACTGTTCCGTACAGCTGAAAATACGAAAGATCTGCTGCCATGGCAGAAAATGTATGATCATATCAGCTGTTGATTGGAGGATTTGGAATGAGTGAGGTAATTGTAATTACATCCGGGAAGGGCGGCGTTGGGAAAACTACTTCCACCGCCAATATCGGTGCGGGGCTTGCACGCATGAATAAGAAAGTCGTACTCGTAGATACCGATATCGGACTGAGAAATCTTGATGTGGTTATGGGGCTTGAAAACAGAATTATTTACAATCTTGTGGATGTCATAGAAGGGAACTGCCGGATGAAACAGGCTCTGATCAAGGACAGGCATTATCCGAATCTTTATCTGATGCCATCTGCGCAGACGAGAGACAAGAGTGCCGTTACTCCGGAACAGATGATCAAGCTGGCAGACGGTCTGAAACAGATATTTGACTACGTCATTCTGGATTGTCCCGCAGGAATTGAACAGGGGTTCCGGAACGCGATTGCCGCTGCGGACCGTGCCATTGTCATTACAACTCCGGAAGTATCTGCAATCCGTGATGCAGACCGGATTATCGGTCTTCTGGAATCGGACGGCATCAAAAAGATAGATCTGATTGTGAACCGGATCCGCGTTGATATGGTAAAGCGGGGAGAGATGATGTCTGTGGAGGATGTTCTTGATATTCTCGCCGTCAATCTGATCGGTGCCATTCCCGACGCTGAAAATATCGTCATTGCTTCAAATCACGGGGAACCTGTCGTGGGAAGTGATACTTATGCAGGACAGGCTTATCTGAATATTGCCCGGAGAATATCCGGTGAAACCGTTCCTCTGCTCGATTTTCAGACGGCTTCCACACTGTTCCACAAAGTGGCAGCTCTGTTCAGGAAAAAATAGGAGGGGGTCATGAATATTTACAGGAACCATGTTTTGCGCACCTCGGGACAAATTGCAAAATCACGGGCAGAACTGGCTGTCGCATCAGACCGCCTGGACTGCAATCAGGATGAAATGCAGCAGATGCAAAAAGACATTGTAAATATTCTTACACGATACATGAATCTTGATAAATCAGTTTTCGAAATACGAATGGATATTGTTTATGAGATAAAACGAGGGATACGAGATGTTAAGACAATACAAATTAAGTGACTACAAATTCCGTCTGATCCTCTGGGTGGTCGCCCTCTCTGTACTGGGTATCCTGATTATCGGCAGTGCCGAACAGGATTATCAGATAAGACAGATTCAGGGACTCGTGCTTGGACTGGTTCTCATGGTTATCGTTTCGCTGTTTGATTATACATGGGTACTGAACTTTTACTGGCTGATCTATCTGTTCGGAACGGTTCTTCTGGGTGCAGTTCTCATCATCGGAACAAACGTAAACGGTGCAACACGCTGGATCAGTATCGGCGGTTTCCGTTTCCAGCCCTCCGACATTGTAAAAATCATGATCATACTGTTTTTTGCAAAGTTTTTTGAGGTGAGAGAGGACAAAATCAATAAAGTAAAAACAATTCTTTTTTCACTGATACTGATCGGAATTCAGCTTCTGATGATTTACAAGGAGCCGGATCTTTCCACAACAATTGTTGTGGCACTTATGTTTTGTGTTATAATATTTATGGCAGGGATCAGTTACAAGCTGGTCATCGGTATTCTCGTTGTATGTATTCCTCTGGCCGTTATCTTCATCAGCATCCTGATGCAGCCGGATCAGAAAATCATTGAAAGCTATCAGCTTACCCGTGTATACGCATGGCTGAAACCGGAGGAGTACCCGCAGGAATCGTACCAGCAGGAAAACTCGAAAATTGCCATCGGTTCCGGACAGCTCTATGGAAAAGGACTGAACAATGACGATGTTGATTCCGTAAAAAACGGCAATTTCATTGCGGAGCCTCAGACTGATTTTATTTTCGCTGTTGCCGGAGAGGAACTGGGCTTTATCGGATGCTGCCTCATTGTTCTTCTCGAATTTCTGATTGCACTGGAATGTCTGATGATCGGAAGGAGGGCGAAAGTTCTTTCGGGAACACTGATCTGTTCCGGCCTGGCATCGCTGATCTTTTTCCAGAGCTTTCTGAATATATCTGTTGCCACCGGACTTCTTCCAAACACAGGAATAACACTTCCGTTTGTCAGTTACGGACAGACATCACTGGTCAGCTTCTGTATCGGAATCGGACTGGTACTGAATGTTGGTCTGCAGACGAGAAAATATTAAGGAGGTATTACCCATGAATGTAGCGTTTATCGCACATGACTCAAAGAAAAAACTGATGCAGAATCTCTGTATCGCTTACCGCAGCATTCTCGCTAAGCACCACCTCTACGCCACCGGAACGACCGGACGGCTGATTGAGGAAGTTACTGCTCTTAATGTTCATAAGCTTCTGGCAGGCCCAATCGGAGGAGAAGAGCAGCTTGGAGCAATGATCGAACAGAATCAGATTGACCTTGTCATCTTTTTCCGTGATCCCTTCAGCATGCGGTCAAATGAGCCTGACATTAACAAAGTAATCCGCCTTTGTGATATCCACAACGTCCCGCTTGCTACCAATATTGCTTCTGCTGAACTGCTTTTGAAATCACTTGACAGAGGAGACCTTGAGTGGCGTGAAATGTACAGATAATTACAACGGACAGACTGCTTACACAGAACGCGAATGGCTCCGCATTCAGGAAAAAGAAAAAAAAGAAAAGAAAAAGCAGAGAAAGCTTGTTTTTGCGGCACTGGCCCTGCTGCTGCTGGCTGCTGCAATGACATTCCTCGTTTACTATTTTGTTCTCAGATCCCATGATTATGATCTGACACAGACGTACGATAAATCCGATCCCGTTCTGGGCACCGGCAACAGTTTTCTCACAAATAACGTGGCAGAAGGTTTTGCAGAAGATCTGTGCGTGACAGGAGGAGACACCAATACGAACGTACTGGCACTGAATGCCTACGCTGCCGGTCTTTTTGACCTGAACGGAAAAGAAACTGTATACGCCAAGGATGTGTTCGGTAAGAGATCTCCTGCAAGTATTACGAAAGTCATGACTGCCCTTGTGACTCTGAAGTACGGCAATCTGGATGATCTGGTGACGGTTACATCCACCGTAAAAGACATCGAATACGGTTCTTCCGTCTGTGACATTAAAGAAGGGGATGTGCTTTCATTGCGGCAGCTTCTCTACGGAATGATGATTGCATCCGGTAATGATGCATCCATGATGATTGCCGAATATGTTGGAGGATCCGTAGAAAACTTTGTATCGATGATGAATGAGGAAGCTGCAAAAATCGGTGCAACGAACACCCATTTCACAAATCCTCACGGACTTACAGATCCTGACCACTATACTACGGTATATGATATTTATCTGATGTTCCAGGAAGCACTGAAATATGAGGTATTCCAGGACATTATCAGCCGTAAAAACTATTATGCCGAATACACACGTATTGACGGATCTGCTGTGGCAGTAACCTGGGAATCCACCAATCATTACTTTACAGGTGAAGCAGAATCTCCCGATAATGTGGTGATTTACGGCGGAAAGACGGGAACTACGGATGATGCCGGAGCTTGTCTTGCGCTTCTTGCAAAGGATTTATACGGAAACCCCTATATGTCAATTATTCTGCATTCACAGGACAAAGAATCACTTTATCAGGAGATGAATCAGCTGTTATCATTCATCGAGAACTGATAAATTTGCACAGTCTGTTCGAACATTTTTACGGGGTTCTGAACAGATGTCATTTTTGAGTAAATTGTACATGAAATATGAATTGGGTGTTGTAATTTCCATGTAAATAGACTATAATTAACCCATGAATATTTTATCCGCTACTAAAGGAGGAGATGACCATGATACAGTTAATCGTTGGTGAAAAAGGAAAAGGTAAGACAAAAATTTTACTTGATAAAGTAAATTCAGAGGTAAAAGAAGCTCACGGTAATATCGTATATCTTGACAAGAGTACAAAACACATGTATGAACTGAACAACAAAGTTCGTCTGATCGATGTTTCCGGTTTCGGACTTGAATCCAGCGGAGAGTTCATCGGATTTATCTATGGCATTCTTTCACAGGATCACGATCTTGAGCAGATGTACCTTGACAGCTTCCTTAAGATTTCCCAGACGGACGAGACCACCGCAAATACACTTCTGGCTAAACTTCAGGAGATCGGTGAGAAGTTCAATGTTACATTCGTAATCAGTATTTCTGTAAATGCAGCAGATCTTGATGAGAAATTTAAAGAAAACATTATTGCGGAGTTATAAAAATACATACAGAAATGATGAAACGCCTGGTGCAGTCGGAGTTCCGAAAGCATCAGGCGTTTTTAAAGGGCTTATTCGCGCCCCATTTCCGTAACTCTGCCGTAAAGACTCAGAAGATACAGACCGGAAATTCCGATCAGGCTGTAAATAATTCGTGCAATCCATGTCATATTGCCAAACAGCAGATTGACGAGATCAAGCCTGAAAAATCCGATCAGTCCCCAGTTGACAGCGCCGATAATGACAAGCGTCAGCGCTGTGTAATCAAAACATCTGCTCATAGTGATTCCTCCTTTTTGCCGCACCGGATGCGGCTTTCTTCCGGTATACACCAGCGTATCTTTTTCTCTGCTGACAGTATCATAATATCTGTGAACAGTGTGTAGTTTAACCAGAAAAATGGTTTTTATTCAAAACAAAGGTTGTATCAGAGAGGGGAACATGATAAAATAACCTGTAAGACTTTTGTAAAACAGGAATACGATTGACAAAAGGCGGGGAGGATCCTTTTTTGATCAGGGGGAAACGTAAGAAAAAAATAACAAAATACAGACGGTACTCTTTTTTCAATATCGGTACACTTCTGTTTGGTACCGTCTTTATCTATATGATTATTTCTACATTTATGTATCTGACGGAAACACACGTTACAGCGTATGAAGTAAGAAAAGGTACCATCACCGGAAATTACCGGTATCAGGCACTTGCGCTGCGCTCGGAGACAGTGGTCAATGCATCGCAGTCCGGATCAGTACGTTATTATGTCCGCGAAGGAGCGAAGGTATCCGCCGGAAGCACCGTATGCTCCATCAACGAAACAGGATCACAGGAACCGGTATCCATCAGCGATTTTTCCCTCGATTCCGATGATGCAAAGCGGCTTCAGAATACACTTTCCAGTTTTACCATCAATTTCAAAGAGAGTGCCTTTCAGAAAACGTATGATCTGAAATCAAGCGTGGAAAATACGATTTCAGAAATACTGGAAGAGAACTCCGGCGGTTACATAAGTTCCAGAAATCAGTGTATAGCTCCGGAGTCAGGATTCGTTGTTTACAGAATTGACGGATATGAGGATGTAACAGAAAACGAAATCAATTCTGATATGTTTGATCAAAGCAGTTATCATGCGGAAAATCTGCGAAATCAGAAGAGTGTCACTGCCGGTTCTCCGCTGTTCAAAGAAATCACGAGCGAAGAATGGGCTCTTTACTTTCCCATTGACAGCAAGCTCCTGACCGAGCTTTCGGATAATACAAAAATACGGTTCCGTTTTCTGAAAGATAATGTCACTTTTACGGCACCTTTCTCCATTGTAACCAACGGAGAAGAGTCTTTTGGAAAAATATCCCTTGACAGTTCACTCGTCAGATATGCGACAGACCGGTATCTGGAAATTGAACTCGTAATGAACAAAAAATCAGGGCTGAAGATTCCGTCCGTATCCATCGTGGACCGTACCTTCTACAAAATTCCGGAGGAATATGCCATTACAAATAAAGACACGGAACAGGAAATCGTCCTGAAAACAGAACATTTCAAGGATGACGGTTCTTCAGAAATCAAGTATGTGACAGCCCAGGTATACAAGCACAAGGACGGTTACTACCTGGTAGATCAGAAGCTTCTGACAGAAGGCGATTATATCCAGCTTGAGGATTCGGCCAAGCGGATCCAGATTCAGGAAAAGGATGTGGAAGTTCTGCACGGCGTTTACAATATCAACAAGGGTTACGCCGTATTCCGTGAAGTGACGGTAATCGATGAAAATGAAGAGTACTGTATCGTTGAGAGCAACAATATTTACGGACTGGCTGCCTACGATTATATCGTTCTGAATGCGTCCGAAGTAACAGAAGAGCAGATTGTATATTAGGTTCATCCATGAATGGAAGAACAGCAGTGACAGCGGATTTCCGGTGTCCGTTTTACATAAATCATACATGACAGTAAAGGAGTGGGTAGGATGTTAAAAGAAAATCTTGCATCCGTTGAAAAAAATATTGCAGCTGCCTGTGAGCGTTCCGGCCGCAGAAGAGAAGAGGTTCTTCTGATTGCAGTCAGCAAAACGAAACCGGTTGATATGATACGGGAAGTGTATGAGGAAGGTGTCCGCGATTTCGGGGAAAACAAGCCGCAGGAATTAAAAGAAAAGTATCCGGAACTGCCGTCCGATGCCAGATGGCATATGATCGGCCATCTCCAGAGAAACAAAATCAAATATATCATTGACCGCGCCTGCATGATTCACTCAGTGGATTCTCTCCGTCTTGCGGAATCGATTCAGGAGGAAGCTGCAAAAAGAAATCTTGTGATGCCCGTTCTTGTGGAAGTAAATATGGCAAAAGAGGAATCAAAATACGGTCTGATGCCGGAAGAGACAGAAGATTTTATCCGGCAGATCAGCCGCTTTCCGAATATCCGTGTGGAGGGTCTGATGACGATTGCACCGTTTACGGAAAATCCGGAGGACAACAGGATTCACTTTTCCAACTTAAGAAAATTATATGTTGACATAAAAGAGAAAAGCATCGATAATGTGAATATGTGCAATCTGAGTATGGGAATGACCGGTGACTACGAAGTAGCCATAGAAGAGGGTGCCACAATGGTACGTGTCGGTACCGGAATTTTCGGCCAGAGATTATACAGCCAGATTTAGCGGCAGATGGGAGACAGAAA
Source organism: Candidatus Choladocola sp. (assembly GCA_034093895.1). Taxonomy (GTDB): domain Bacteria; phylum Bacillota; class Clostridia; order Lachnospirales; family Lachnospiraceae; genus Choladousia. Next base: position 11,988 of record JAXEBU010000045.1, read on the forward strand.
ATGAGTGTTTTAGATAAATTTTTGAACGCAATGAAAATGAATGACGATGACGGCTTCGATGAAGATTATCTGGACGACGATTACGACAACGGTTACGATGATTATGAAGAAGAACGGCCGAAAAAGCGTCTGCTCAAAAAATATAACGATGATGAGTTTGATGACGAACCGTCTGTTCCTCAGCCGTCTCAGCCACAGCAGCAGGAGCGCCCGACACCGGTGAAATCCAAACCGAAAGCAACGAAGACATCCAAGATTTCTCCGATGCGTCCCAGGAGGAACGGCGGAATGGAAGTATGTGTGATCAAGCCAAAGAGCATGGAAGACTCACGTGAGATCACGGAAACACTTCTGGAAGAGTGTACCGTTGTGCTGAATATGGAAGGGCTTGATCTGGACGTTGCGCAGCGGATCATCGATTTTACATCGGGATCCTGTTACGCAATTCACGGAAATCTTCAGAAAATCAGCAATTATATCTTTATTGTCACTCCGGAAAGTGTTGACATCTCCGGTGATTTTCAGGAGATCCTGAATGGAGCTTTTGATGTTCCTTCCTTCGGAACGAGATTCTGATATGGAAAAAGACGAGTTATTTACAAAAAGGATTCAGGAACTGGCTTCCGTCGCCGACCGGAAAGGCTGTGTGACATTTACCGATTTTCTGGATCTCAATGAACAGAATATACTGCATCAGACATTACAAAAGTTTTCCTGGATTCAAGGGGAAACTTTTGGCGGTTATAAGGGTGCGGAACGCATTATGGCATCCTTTATTCCGGAGATTCTGTATCAGGAGGAATGGCAGTATCCCATTTCCTGTGTGAGGATCAAACCGTTGAATCTGAAGTTTGCAGAAAAACTGTCCCACCGCGATATTCTGGGCGCACTGATGCATCTTGGGATTGAACGGTCAAAGATGGGCGATATTGCAGTCGGGGAAGAAGAATCCTGGCTGTTCTGCTGTACTTCCATGGCAGAGACGATCTGCAGTGAGCTGACACGTATCCGCCATACATCTGTTTTCTGTGAAATCTGTGACCCTGATGATTTCACGTATGAACCGGAAACAAAGCTGATTCGCGGTTCCGTAGCTTCCGTTCGCCTTGACGCACTGATGGCAGCCGCATTTCAGTCTTCACGGAGCAGCTTGCTTTCCATGATTGAAGCCGGAAAAGTCTTTGTCAATGGAAGGCTGATCACTACGAATGCCTACCAGCCGAAGGAGCAGGATATCATCTCCGTACGAGGACTTGGAAAATTCCGGTTTTCCGGTGCTTCCGGACAGACGAAAAAAGGCCGCTGTATTGTTGAGATAGAGAAATATATCTGAGGAGGAACATACAATTATGAAAAATCAGAATCCTGAAACTGAACTTACTGTAAAAACAGAGGGAAATCCTCCTTATGACATTGTGATCAGAGAATCATTTTCGGATCTTCCCATGTATCTGGAACAGCTGGGATGCAGAGAACACCGGATCTGTATTGTGACAGATTCCAATGTAGCACCGCTTTATCTGGAAGAAATCCGCACTCTGACAGAAGGCTGCTGCAGCCAGACAGCCGTTTTTGAATTCCCGGCAGGGGAAGCAAACAAGAATCTGGATACTGTCCGCAGTCTGTATGAGACACTGATTGTGGCAGGCTTCGACCGGAAAGACTGTCTGCTTGCACTGGGCGGAGGTGTTGTCGGTGATCTCACCGGTTTTGCAGCTGCCACTTACCTGCGCGGAATCCGTTTCATTCAGGTTCCAACCACGCTTCTTTCTCAGATTGACAGCAGTATCGGCGGAAAAACCGGCGTAGATTTTGACCGTTACAAAAACATGGTCGGTGCTTTTCTGCAGCCTTCCCTTGTCTATACGAATATCAACGTGCTGAAGACACTGCCGGATCAGCAGTTTGCCAGCGGTATGGGAGAACTTCTGAAACATGGAATAAGCCTCGATGCAGCATTTTATGAATGGCTGCTGGACCACATGGAAGAAATTGAAGAGCGCGATATTCCCACTATGATTCAGATGGTTTCCTGGAGCTGCCGGATCAAACGGCATGTGGTGGAAAAAGATCCCAGAGAAAAAGGTGACCGCGCGCTGCTGAATTTCGGACATACGATAGGCCATGCAATTGAAAAGCTGAAGAACTTTGAGCTGCTGCACGGAGAGTGTGTTGCACTGGGCTTCGTCGCCGCAGCATATATTTCCTGGCAGAGAGGAATGCTGAGCGAAGAAGAGTTTTATGAAATCCGTGACATGAATGTGGGCTTCGGTCTTCCCATTTCTTTTGACGGAATCTCATCGGAGGATGTCGTGGCTGCCACGAAAAAAGACAAGAAGATGGACGCCGGTAAAATCCGTTTCATCCTTCTGAAAAAGCTCGGACATGCGTATATCGATCTTACGGTCACAGATGAGGAAATGCTGGAAGCTGTCAGGTTCCTGAATGCTGACGAATAATAAGGGAGTCCGTATGGAGAATAAAAAGAAATTTCCGGCGGGAGGACTGTTTCTTCTCGCCGTTTTACTTGGTGTCGATCAGTTTACGAAATACCTTGCCCAGACCGTTCTGTCCGGAGAAGGCAACATCGTACTGATCGACGGTGTATTTGAACTGTTTTATCTCAGAAACAGAGGTGCGGCATTCGGTATGTTTGCGAACAGACAGGTGTTCTTTATCGTGGTGGCACTTGTCATGACAGCCCTGGCATTCTATGTTTATCTTCGCCTGCCTGACGGAAAGCATTATCGTCCGCTGCGGTTTGTGTGTCTTCTGATTGCTGCCGGTGCTCTTGGAAATATGATTGACCGGATCATCTACAGTTATGTAGTTGATTTTCTGTATTTCTCACTGATTGATTTTCCTGTGTTTAATGTGGCGGACTGTTACGTATGCTGCGGAGCTGCACTGACTGTCATCCTCATTTTCACTGTTTACAAAGACGATTCCTTTGAATTTCTGTATCCCGGAAAACAGCGCAGATAAAAACAAGATAAAAGAAAGCAGGGTGATTCAACCTGAATATGAGTACAGACATCAGAGATGAAAGAAACATGGAAATGACAGATACAGATGAAATAACTGCAGAAGAGGAGCGTTCTGCTGTGGAAGAATTCACCGTAGAGACAGACGGCGTTGACAGGATCGACCGGATTCTGGCTGATCATTTTCATGATATTACCCGTTCCTATCTGCAGAAACTGATTAAAGACGGAAATGTCACAGTAAACGGAAAAAAAGTAAAGCCAAGCACAAAGCCAATTTGCGGTGACACTGTGCGGATTCTGCTCCCTGCAGCCAGGGACCTGGAAATCGAACCGGAAAACATCCCACTTGATATTCTGTATGAGGATCAGGACGTGATTGTTGTCAACAAGCCAAAGGGGATGGTGGTACATCCCGCTGCGGGACATTACAGTGGAACGCTGGTAAATGCACTGCTGTATCACTGCAGAGACAGCCTGTCCGGTATTAACGGAGTGCTGCGTCCAGGCATTGTACACCGCATTGACCGTGATACGACCGGTTCCCTGATTGTCTGCAAAAATGACAGCGCCCATCAGTCCGTGGCCGAACAGCTGAAAGCCCACTCCGTCACACGAAAATACCGCGCCATTGTGCACGGACGACTGACTGAGGATGGAACAGTTGATGCTTCCATCGGACGCCATCCCCTTCACCGCAAGGAAATGGCAGTTAATGTGCCAAACGGAAAACCGGCTGTGACCCATTATCATATTCTGGAGGTCTTCGACCGTTTTACGTATGTGGAATGCCAGCTTGAAACGGGAAGAACCCATCAGATCCGTGTTCATATGAAAAGCATCGGTCATCCGCTGCTGGGGGACGAAGTATACGGCCCGTCCCGATGCCCGGTAGCCGGACTGCAAGGACAGACACTTCACGCCATGACCATCGGCTTCATCCATCCCCGCACGGGAGAGTACATGGAGTTTGCAGCGCCGCTTCCCGACTATTTTGAAAAGCTACTGGAGAAGCTGCGTCGCAGCTGAGCTTTTCGTTCTTAACTTTTTGGGACAGCGTTCCTTCCATCCCGGGAGATTTCCGTTCAGGATCGCGGTGAAAATCCGTTCTTTCGTACCGGGATGTTCGTGATTCAGCCTTGCTACCAGTTCTTTTGCATATTCTCTCTGCGTGTATCCGTCAGCAGGGCAGGGATTTTTGACCACCGGAAGCTGATACTTGTTCATAAATCCTTTCACATCTGCCTCATCCACGTAGAGCAGAGGGCGGATCAGAGTCAGATCCATCCGGTCCAGATAGGTGACCGGGGAAAAGGTATGGATCCTTCCTTCCAGTATCAGTGACATGAGAAGCGTCTCCACCACGTCATCCTTATGGTGTGCATATGCAATCTTGTTGCATCCAAGCTCCTTCGCCTTCTCGTTGAAGGCACCTTTTCGCATTTTGGCACAGAGAGAGCAGGGGTTGTCTTCTTTTCGTTCCTCAAATATAATTTTTCCGATGTCCGTCTCAACAACAGTGTACGGAACATCCAGTTGGGCGCAGAGCGTTTTAATCGGCTCCAGATTAAAGTCTTTATATCCGAGACTGACAGTAATCGCCTCAATTGTAAAAGGCTCGGGATAGAACCTTCTGAGGCCGCTGAGGGCATACAGCATTGTCAGACTGTCTTTTCCTCCGGAAATGCCCACAGCGATTTTATCTCCGGCCTGTATCATATGAAACTCATCCACCGCCTTGCGGGTGAGACTCATTAATTTCTGTAATTTCATAGAAACCTCCAGCAACACTTTCTTCAATCTACTTATCATACCCGAAAAACCGGTTCATTACAATATTTTTCTTCATGAACAATATCACATATCCCGCCGTGATTTCCGGAACTGATTCGGTGTCATCCCAAACCTTTTTCTGAATACTCTGTTAAAATAAGAAATATTTTCAAATCCTGTCTCTGAAGCGACGGTCAGTATGGACTCATCGGAAGTAAGCAGAAGCCTGGAAGCCATGGTCAGTCTGTACTCATTCAGATATTCCACAAATGAAACACCCATCGTATTCTTAAAATATTTCATGAAGTAGGACTGGCTGATGCCCAGTGAAGCTGATATTTCCGCGATGGTGATCCGGCTGCTGTATCCTTCTTCTATATATTTTATAATCTGCTTCATTTTGTCGAGTGACTGTGTTTTCCCTGACGGTTTTGACGAAATGGAATGGCGTGAGAACAGCAGATAAAAAAACTGAAACAGCTGGCTCTTAATTGCAAAGGGATAAGCCTTCGGAAAGATTCTGCATATTTCATCCGCCCTGTCAATGCATGCAGCCAGCTCATTGTAATCCTCCAGTTCTTCTGTGATATAAGTGGGCAGCTTCAGTTTCCCCGAAAACAGTGGCTGCCAGAAATCACTGACGCAGTCATCCGTATGTCTGGAATACAGCATGGCCGGCTGAAATATAATATTCTCATATTCCATCTTTTCTGTCTCAAAACGCGATATGCCATGGAGCTGCCCCGGAAGAATCAGTACAAGAGTACCCTGTTCCACAACGGTCATATCCAGATTTACACTGATGACACCCTTTCCCTTTTTAATATAGATAATTTCCATCTCCTCATGCCAGTGGACGGGAACACAGGGAAAATCAAGAGGAATCGAACAGAGATACGTGATGTATGGAAAGTGAGGATCACCGTGTACTTTCACCTCACGGCACGTTTCGTACTCAAGTATATTCATAAACTTCTCCTTTTCTTTTTCATGAAAACACAGAGATTTTTTATTATGATAGGATTGTACTACTTTTGTCCCGTATATGACAAGAAAAAATAATAACCGGAGAATATAATGATTTCTGACAGAAGGAAATCCGTAAACAGAAAAAGGAATCAATGGAGGAACTGCCATGTGTTTAAAGGAAATTGTAAAATCAAAATGGGAAAAAGATATCAGCGAATGTTCTGACCGGGAACTGTATTATGCGCTTCTTGATATGGTGAAATCTCTGGCTGATACGAAAAAGGAAGAGAAAGGTAAGAAAAAGCTTTATTACATCTCAGCAGAATTTCTGATTGGAAAACTGCTCTCAAATAACCTGATCAATCTCGGGATCTACGATGAAGTAAAGCGGGAACTGGAAGAAAACGGGAAAAGTCTGGCTGAAATTGAAGAGATTGAACCGGAACCTTCCCTCGGGAACGGAGGCCTTGGCCGTCTGGCGGCATGCTTCCTGGATTCTGTCGCAACACTCGGACTGAACGGAGACGGGATCGGACTGAATTATCATTATGGACTGTTCAGGCAGGTTTTTGAAAACAATCTGCAGAAAGAGACACCCAATCCCTGGATCGAAAAGGAAAGCTGGCTCAGAAAAACAGATGTGGTTTACCCCGTCAGCTTCGGCGGCTTTACAGTTAATGCCAGAATGTACGATATTGACGTCATCGGATATGAAAACGGGACAAATACACTGCACCTTTTTGATATCGAGACCGTTGATGAAACTATAGTCCATCCAGACGGAATCACATTCGACAAAACAGATATAACAAAAAATCTGACGCTGTTTCTGTATCCAGATGACAGCGATGAACAGGGTCGTATGCTGCGTGTATACCAGCAGTATTTTATGGTCAGCAGCGGTGCACGGCTGATTCTCGATGAAGCAGAAGCAAAAGGCTGTACACTTTATGATCTTTCTGATTACGTCACAATCCAGATCAATGATACACATCCCACCATGATCATCCCGGAGCTGATCCGTCTGCTTCTGGAACGCGGGATATGTATGGATGAAGCCATATCCATTGTCTCAGGAACGTGTGCCTACACGAATCATACGATCCTTTCTGAAGCGCTGGAAAAATGGCCTCAGAATTACCTGGAAAAGGCTGTACCGCAGCTGATGCCCATCATCCACGAACTGAATAACAGGGTGATGAACAAATTCACGGACAGATCAGTCTATATTATTGATGATCAGAAACGTGTTCATATGGCACATATCGATATCCATTACGGCTACAGCGTAAACGGAGTGGCATATCTCCATACAGAGATTTTAAAGAACAGTGAATTAAACAATTTTTACCGAATCTATCCGGAAAAATTCAATAACAAGACAAACGGAATCACCTTCCGGCGCTGGCTGCTTCACTGTAATCCCGGCCTGTCTGAACTGATTGAAGAACTGATCGGACCAGGATTTAA